>CAZXLK010000020.1:2674-17515 GCA_964641775.1 uncultured bacterium
AAGACCAATATCGCTTTCAGTTTCTGATCAAAACAACCAAAATCGATCCCCTAATTCCTATCTTGCAAGCCCTTCCGCCATCAAAAACCCAAAAAAAAATCGATATCGATCCCTTGTCCACCTACTTTTAAAAAAATTACCCCTGCCCGTGCCTGTGCCCGTGCCCGATCTCCTTTCTTTTTTTGTCAGCTTGTTATAAAATATTCTCCATGAGCGAATACCGTAGTACAGAGGAATTCCTAAATCGATCGCGCAAATTGGCGGAGATTCGGGCATTAGGAATCGAGCCTTATCCGCATAAATATGTGACAACAGAAAAGGCGCTAGCTCTTGCAACCGCATATGAAAATCAAGACACTGGCCATTTTGATGATGCTGCTGCAGGAAATACTCCTCAAGTCTTTGTGCAGGGAAGGCTTGTCCTTTTCCGCTCGATGGGAAAAAATGCCTTTGCCCATATCCAAGATGAGACGGGACGTATTCAAATCATGTGCAACCGAGACCTGACAAAAGTTGAGGGTTATGAGCCAACTGTTGATCTTAGCCACATCAAATTCATCGAAAAAAAACTCGATCTTGGCGATATCATTGGATGCGAAGGGCATCTCTTTAAAACCCAAAGGGGTGAGCTTACCGTCTTTGTAAAAACACTGACCTTGCTTTGCAAATCGCTCCTCCCTTTGCCGGATAAGCATAGCGGCCTTGCCGATCTTGGGGTTCGTTATCGAAAAAGATGGCTCGATCTGATCACCCATCCTGAATCACTTAACCGCTTCCGCCTTCGCTCCCGCATTGTTTTTGCCGTTCGGAAATATTTTGAAGAAGCGGGATTTGAAGAGGTGGAGACTCCCATTTTGCAAAATATCTATGGCGGGGCAACAGCCAGGCCTTTTTCTACCCATCTCTTAGCCTTACACCAAGATATGTTCCTTCGGATTGCTTTGGAAATCTCTTTAAAAAAACTCATCGTCGGCGGGATGCAAAAAGTCTTTGAGATTGGGAAAAACTTTCGCAATGAAGGGATTGATAAAACCCATAATCCGGAATTTACCATGCTGGAGGCATATGCCGCAGGATGGGATTATAACGACATGATGGAGTTTACGGAAAATCTTTTTGAGAGTTTAGCCCTTGAGCTTTTCAATGACACAAAAGTGCGCTTTGCCCCTGAAGATACCGCAGAGGCCATTGTCATCGATTTAAAAACTCCTTGGAAGCGCCTTTCTATGAAGGAAGCTATCAAAACGTATGGCGGCTTTGATGTGGACAAAATGAGCTTAAAAGAGATGCAGGAGCGCCTTCTTCAAGAATCTCACATCGATCCAAAAAAAGTTCATGGCACAACAAAAGGAGCTCTCATTGCCCTATTCTTTGAAGAATTTGCAGAAAAGCATCTGATCCAACCCCATCACATCATCGATCATCCCATTGAAACAACTCCTCTTTGCAAACTCCATCGCGATCCTGAGCTTCGACAAGAGGGCTTTGTCGAGCGGTTTGAAAGCTTTGTTTTAGGCCGGGAAATGTGCAACAGCTATTCCGAGCTCAATGATCCCGAATTGCAGCGCCAACTCCTAGAGGAGCAAGCAGCCAAACGGGAACTCGGAGACCAGGAAGCCTCGCCTCTAGACGAAGAATTTATCGAAGCGATTTGCCAAGGGATGCCTCCGACTGCCGGCGTTGGCATCGGCATCGATCGCCTCGTCATGCTCTTTACCGGCGCTGAATCGATCCGCGATATCCTTTTCTTCCCCATCACTCGCCCTGAAGGGTCCCCGTGCGAGTAGTCACAGTAGAATTCAAATTTATCAAGAAGAGTTTCTCATCGGATATTGAACTTCCGGATGATGCCAAATTGGATGAGGTAAATGACATCTTTCTAAACCATTTTTGGAGGGTCTACCATCAAAAATTTCCAAAAGCATTTAGACATGGTACTATCAAGAAAATACAATTAACTCATGAAGATGGGTCTATCATTGCAAATGATAAAATGCTAAGAGGGGCAAAAACCATTCACTTTTTTGTTACTCAGCCTCATGAACCTCCCCGCCCGGAATCACTTTTTCTTTAATCTTGCGCCGGTTGGAGTATCTTCGATCAAATATCCTTCGGCATGAATGGCATCTCTTATTTGATCGCTGAGCTTAAAATCTTTTTGTTTACGGGCAGCTTCTCTTTGGGCTAAGAGCTCCATTAGCTCTTGCGGCGCCTCTTCTTTTTTTGCAAAAAGAGTGCCTAGGACTCGGTCCCATGAAGAAAAGAGGGTGAGGATTTCTTTGGCATCATCTTTACCCAATTGATTTGCATCGCAAAGGGTATTGAGCTCTCGAATGAGATCAAAAAGAGAAGCCAAAGAGATAGAGATATTCATATCGTCGGCAAGGGCCGTTTTAAAGGCCAAATCTGCTTTTTCTAAAACGGGTTTTATAGATGGTTTTTTCGAAGCTTCAATTGCTTGAAGCCGAGAAATGAGATCATCAATTCTTTCAAGGCTCGATTTGGCAGCATCTAGCCCATCAAAGGTGAAGTTGAGCTGCGTTTTGTAGTGGGTTGCCATTAAAAGATAGCGGATCTCTCTTCCACTGTAGCCTTTATCTATTAGATCGCGAAGTGTGTAGAAATTACCGAGGCTTTTGGACATTTTTTTATGATCTACGAGAAGATGCTCGACATGGATCCAATGGCGAACAAATGATTTTCCCGTGCATCCTTCCGATTGGGCAATTTCATTTTCATGATGGGGAAACATGTTGTCGACACCGCCGCAATGAATGTCAATGGATTCACCCAAAAGCTTCATGGCCATGGCAGAGCATTCAATATGCCAGCCGGGCCTTCCTTTTCCAAAAGGGCTTTCCCAAAAAATGTTGCCATCCCGTTTTGGATCATAGGCTTTCCAAAGGACAAAATCAAAAATTTGCTCTTTGTCATACTCATCTATATCGTTTTCCCCGCCTGCACCCGCTTTCAATTGATCAATGGATAAATGAGAAAGAGATCCATAAGAGGGAAATTTGGAAAGTTTATAATAAATGCTCCCTGTTTTAGATCGATAGGCAATCCCTTTTTTCAAAAGAATTTCAATGAGATGGATCATCTCCGGAAGGTAATCAGTTGCCGCAGGATAATATTCAAGAGGCTCAATGGATAAAGTTTTAATATCTTCAAAAAATGCGAGGCGAAAAGGCTCGGTAAATTCTTTTAAAGAGACTTTTTTTTCAATTGCTCCATTGATCGTTTTATCATCGACATCGGTGATGTTCATTGCTTGGATCACTTGAAAGCCAAAGAATTGCAAAGACCTTCGCAATAGATCTTCAAACACATAGGTTCTAAAATTGCCAATGTGGGCAAAGTTGTAAATGGTTGGCCCGCAGGTGTACATCCGGATTTTTCCATCTGAGGATGTGATAGGCTCTTTTTTTCTTGAGAGAGTATTGAAAAGTTTAAGCTGCATTTCCATTTGCGCCATTATTCCCAATTTGGCCCTGCAATTTGCGGTAATCGGTCTTGCCGGTTCCCATCAGAGGGATTTCTTCAATTTTTTTCACAGCTGCAATTTTCACAAGACGGCTTAAGCCTTGCGATTGGACAATGTCATTTGCCTCATCGCGGGATAGATCAATCGTTGTAAAAAGAATAAATTGGGGCTGGCCCTGCTGTTTTTCATCAGCAATGAGGGCAATCGATGGAACATCTGCCGAAAATCTTCCCTGGCCAATTAAAACTTTATTGAGCGCCTCTTCAATATTTCCAAGACTGATCATTTCACCGCCAATTTTGGTAAACCGTTTGATCCGTCCCGAAATGATCAAATTCCCATCTGTATCCAAATAGCCGATATCACCCGTCCGATACCATCTTTTGCCCTCTAATTCAATGAATGGATCTCTGGGGTTTCCTAAATATCCATTGAAGACATTGGGCCCGCATACGCAAATTTCCCCTTCAGAGCCGGGAGGTAAAAGCTCCTGTGATTCCACATGGATCGTACAAAGCTCAATATCAGGCAAAGGCTGTCCAACGCCAACCGGCGGCAAATTGAGGCGGGTCAAAGTCAAAACAGGGGCGCATTCGGTAATTCCATATCCTTCTACGATTCTCGCTTTGATTCCCAGATTTGCCACTCGATCAAAAAGCTCCGAGGGCGCTTTTTCAGCTCCTGAAATAAACCAGCGGATCGTCATGAGCTGTTCGATTTTTGCGGAATTCAAAAGCCCCTTGATAAAACTGGGCGGACTGCAAAATAAAGTCACTTTCCATCTGGCAATTCCTTCTGCCAATGCAAATCCATCTGTAGGGTCGGGATAAAAAGCTACTTTGATTCCACCAAAAAGGGGAAATAGCCCAACAACAGAAAATCCAAAAGAATGAAAAGGGGGTAAAACGCCATAAAGAACATCTTTTGGATCCACATCAATGCACTGCATGGCTGAGCGCTGATTGCATAAAATGTTTTTGTGAGAAAGGGGCACTCCTTTTGGTTTGGCCTCGGTGCCGCTTGTATATAAAATCACAACAGGTGCATTTTCATCGAGCTTATCCAAATGAAGCGTTTTTAAGATTAAGGCATTAGGATATGAAGCAATCACAGCCCCTTTCAATTTCAATCCGACGCTTAAGTGTCCCCGAATGTCCTCCAAAAGCTGGATTTTATCTACAATATTGCCTAAATCAACATGGGGAAGCCGATCTAAAAAGCGCCATGAACTAATGATGACTTGAGCCTCCGTCTCTCCCATGACATCTTCCAAATATCTGGGCCCTAATGTCCAATTCAGCATGACAGGAATTTTGCCTGCAAATTGCAAGGCCAAAATCACAAGATATGCGCCAACGGATGCGGGAAGTAAAACTGCGATATTTTTTCCCGGAAGAGTTTTAAAATAAAGACTTAAGACAATGGCAGCCCGTTTCATTTTTTTGTAGGTTAAAACACCAACCGTATCATCGCCGCAAGCTGCAAAATCATCCATCCGAAGACATGCATTGAGAAAGGCTTCGGGAAATGTTTTTCCGATAGGAAGGGCCGGTGCAGGGCGCCCCTTTTCTTCCGGCCATGTATAGACGCCCGGAGGCTTGGGCTCGTCAGAAGAAACTCTTGCCCCTTCCGCAATTGCCAAAACACTCTGCACGGTTTCCAAATCTTCCGGATGGATCTCTTCCCCATCAAATGTCTTCATCAAATAGACCACCAAATCGGCAATATTTAATGAATCGAGTCCTAAATCGGTGGCTAGATTCATTTCCGGTTTGATTTCGATTCCCGGGTTATTGAGAATCCGCCGAATCTCTTCATAGACTTTGGATCTTGTCTCATCTGCAATTTCAATCCCTTCCATATGCTCTTTTCCCTTGGGCTGAAATACCTTGGGAAGATCTTCTTTCCATCTGCTATAAGAAACAAGATATAAAGGCTCAGTGTCTACTTCTTTTCCATTTGGTCCCGGATACCGATTGTACCAATGCTCCAAATAGCGGTTGAAATCAATGCGCGTAGCCTGACGCGGGATATCGGGAACATTGGGAACAATTTCAATCGTAAGATGACGGCGCGGGGCGAAAAAAATGCCGTTTTTCAGGATTGTTTTAAAACCATTCCAAAGAATTTCGGGCAGATGGGGCGATCTTCCGGAAATAGCCCGGGAAAAACTGCTTCCCCAAAGCCCGGTAGTTCGGATGAGGACAACTTTTGCATCAGGGCATTCTTGTACTAGCGCGTGGGCTCCCGATGCGCCTCCAAGGATCTCTTTCCCCGTATGTTTAAGCCTTCCTGCCGGATAGAGGAGATAGTTTCCCCCTTTTTTCAATCCATCGGCAATGCCTTGGATCGCCTCATTTGCCTTTTGGACTTTCAGTTGGTTGATCGAGGTGTCAAAATTGGGAATACTGACTGCTTTTACAAGCCGCATAAAGGGCTTTAAAATGGGCATGCGATAGATATATTCAATAACGACAGGTCGCATCCGGTACTTCGGCCAAAGGAGTAGATAGACAAAAAGAGGATCCATATGGGCCGGATGATTGGGGAAAAATAAAATCCCACCCTTTAAATTTGCCTTTTTCAGCTCATCCAAGCCCTTGACCCGAATGCGATAACGCAAAGACAAAAGAACCCTGGCAATTGTTGCGAGAATGCTCCAAAAAAATATCGACATGCCATCTTTTGTACACAAAAATGGAGCTTTTTCTCTACCATTTTCTTTAATTGACAAAGATCCTTAAAAGATTTATTTTAAAACATGATAATTACTTGGAGGTATGTCATGGCACGCGTAGAAAGAGAACCTATTGTCCCTTTTCAACCAGACAGGACACCTATATTTCAAAGCGATGCTTTAAAATCAAACGCAGCTAAAATCAGCGCGTTTGCAATCGGAAATTTAGATGAACCTAAACCGAACCCTGATGATTTTAAGTTTAGATGGGAAAGCAGCATTGGTGGGGAAGCTATTCGAGCAACAATATCAATTTTGGGAAAAAAACCCGGAAAGTAACTCCGGGTTTTGAAGAACTTAGCGGTTGTAGAATCCGCCGCTTCGGTCTCCGCCGCGGAAGTCACGACGACCTTCTCGATCTCCACCCCATCCACCTTCTCTACGTGGACGAAATTCTCGTCTTTCTCCAGCTGGACGACTTTGCTGTTCTGTGCGAGCCCAATCGATCACGAGAGCTTTTCCTTGAAATGGTTGGCCGTTAAGAGCATCTTTTGCTTTGCCAGCAGTATCTTGAGAATCCATTCGAACAAAGGCGAAGCCGCGGGATCTGCCTGAAAAGCGATCCATAACGATTTTAACATCTTCAACAGTGCCGAAGGTGCCAAAAAGTTCTCGGACTTGGTCTTCGTTTGCATCGAAACTTAAATTGCCGACATAAAGTTTTTGTGTTTGTGTTTGTTGATTCATTTAATCTCCAAAAATATAAAGTTCCTTGAAATGTATCTTACGGTCAATTGCTTTCATGAAAAAAATAAAGACGTAGACAAGATCAGGACATGTTTCCTAAGTTAAGTAAAGAAAGAGCTCTTCCTTTACAATGCCCATAGTACACGAAAAGCTCAATATAAGCAAAACTCAAATTTAGAGTTTATGGACAAGTTCGAAGAAGTGCAAAACCGGATGGCGAAGCTGGGGATCAAGGAGGAAGATCTCATTGAAAAATTTATTTTAGGATCAGGGCGAGGCGGGCAAAAAATCAATAAAACCTCGTCGACGGTTTACTTAAAGCACTTACCATCAGGGATCGAAGTCAAATGCCAAAGAGGGCGCTCCCGCGAGCTCAATCGCCTCTATGCACGAAGAGAGCTTTGCGAGCGGATGGAAGAGATCGTTTTTAAAGAAAAAAGTGCTAAGCAGCAGGCCATTGAAAAAATTCGCCGCCAAAAAAGAAAAAGGTCAAAAAGAGCGCAAGAAAAAATTTTAGCTACTAAAAAACATCGCGCCAAGATCAAAAAGTTAAGGCAATCCACCGAATTTTAGGCTATACTCCGTAGCCTATGGAATATCAAATCCCAAAACCGATGACCCTTAAAGAGGCCCTGCAAACCCTCTATCCGGATAGCTCAAGAAGGACCTTGCAAAATTGGATTGCCAGGGGAAGATTTTCTGTAGATGGGGAAAGAATTCAGCGAGAAAATACACCTCTTCATATTGGCCAAACTCTAACTTCCAAAGAGACATTTAAAGCCCCAAAGGTAAAAGGTGTGAAAATCCTCTATGAAGACCGCCATCTGATTGCCATAGAAAAACCGGCAGGGCTTTTAAGTGTCGCCTTAGATGAAGGGACATATCAAAGGCATGCTTTGGGTCTTCTTAAAGAGGCCATTACCCCCTCGATTTTTGCCGTCCATAGGATAGATCGGGATGTTTCAGGCGTACTTCTTTTTGCTCGAGGAAAAGCTTCCGTTGAGAAGCTAAAAGCTCTTTTTGAAAAACATGATCTTACCCGAGAATATTTTGCCATTTTGGAAGGAAGAATTTCTGAAAATGTGGGAACTTGGAATGCAAAACTTACAGAACTTCCCACCTATGATGTTGTCCCGTCACCCGATGGAAGAGATGCAATTACCCATTTCAAAGTAATCAGACGCTCCGCAAAATTCAGCTACGTTCAAGTCGTTCTCGAAACAGGGCGCAAGCACCAAATCAGGGTCCACAGCCAAATTGCAGGCCATCCGATCGTAGGCGATCTTCGCTATGGCGCCAAAGAAAATCCTATTGGAAGAATCTGCCTTCATGCCACAAAATTAGAACTTACCCATCCTTTTACCGGAAAAAGACTTACATTTCGCTCTTCTCTACCGCGAAGTTTTAAAGTTATCGGCGCTTAAATATACCCGTGCCTGTGCCTCTCTGCCCCACGGGTTGATAATTTCGATCAGTTAATTTAAGATTAAATTAGCAAAAAGAGCCTCCATGAACTTCAACCAATTTATCAATAGCTTCATTGCGCTTCTTGTGATCTCCAACCCGCTGTCGGCTCTTCCTGCTGTTTTAAAAGTCACATCGAATCAAACGCTCTCTGAAAAAAGAAGAACCGGAATCGTCACTGCATTTGCGGTCTTTATCATTTTGCTCATAGCAACTTGGATTGGAAAGCCTCTTCTTACGATTTTAGGAATCAAATTGGCTGCATTTCAGCTTGCAGGAGGCATCATCATTTTCAGCATGGCAATGTCGATGCTTACTGCTGAAGAGAGCCCCATCAAGCAAACGGAAGAAGAGCAAAAGAAAATTGTTCGGGAATCCGGCGCCATTGTCCCTTTGGCAATACCCATTATTGCAGGTCCGGGATCGATTAGTACGATTATCATCCGAGTCAATGCATTTCCCGGGCTATTCAATATGTTCATTTTAAGCCTTGCTTGCTTACTCGTTGCTCTTGTAATGGGACTTTTGCTTTATTTTGCGAGCGATGTGGAAAGGCTCCTTGGAAGATCGCGCATCAATATCATCAACCGTTTAGGCGGTCTTATTCTCGCTGCAATCGCAGCACAAATGTTTGCAGCCGGCGTATGCGGATTTTTTCCAGCACTTGCAAGATAATTCTTTGAAAATTAATATTCCATTTGATGAGAACTTTCATTTGCCTGTTCCTTCTTGTTTCTGTGTCTGCATATGCTTGGGCAAAAAAACAGCCACTGAATGCACAATGCGAAGAAGAAGTAGTAAAGATGGAAAATGAAGAAAACGAAGAGGAGCCGGATCTTTTTCGCCGCAATGCACAAATCTATTCAGGACATATAGAATTTCTTTTCTGGCGTTTGCAAGAAGGGGCTTTAGAATATGCGCAAAAAATGTCCCACCCGGGATGGGGACCGACAGAGTGCTTTGCAGAAGGTAAATATAAAAATGCAACCTTTAATGGCGATCCGGGATTTCGATTGTCGCTCATTTACTTTAGAGCTCCCCATTTTTGGGAGTATTGGATGCAATATGCTAGGTTTACCACAAGAGGGAGCAATTCTTCGGGAAAACCCAAATCATCCTCAGAATTTTTAACAGGGACTTACCCGCAGATTTTTACAGCACCGATCGCCAAAGCAAAAAGCTATATTCATGTGAACTATAATTTAGCGGATCTTCTCGTAACTCGGGTGTTTATCCCAAACCCCCATTTACGGCTTCGTGCGGTAGGCGGTGCTGCAGTTACATGGATGGATCAATTTTGGAAAATCCTCTACCGAGATTCCGTTGGGGATCATACGAAAATTGCAAATAGCTGGCGATACATTGGAGCCGGACTTAAAGTGGGAACCATCTTTGATTGGTATTGGACCTGGGATCTTTATTTAACAGGAACGCAAAGCTTTGCAGGCTTTTTGGGGTCCTACCATAACGACAGTAGACAAACGACCAACTTCACACCGGGCCCCGGATTTAATCCCGATTTGCCAATTCGAAGCACCCATTATTCCGATATTCGGGCCGCCTTCGAAACCCAGTTTTCGATAGGCCCCTCCTATCAAAAAAACCTCTCAGATTCCCGATTTGAATTTTTTGTAGGGTGGGAAGTAACCGCCTGGTTCAATCTTCAAGAAACCTATCATTCCACCTCAGGCTCCCCATCGGAGGCAAAAGAGCCTTGGATAAATACAAGCCTCTTAGCCCTTCAAGGTCTTACTGTCCGCGCAATCTACGATTTCTAATAATGAAATAAAAATATTTCTATAATTTACTTTTTTATTATTTTTTGATATAATATTAATATTATGTCGATAAATTCAAAATTAACTAGATTAGATATACCCTCTACCAATCCCAATAAAAGAGAAGAAGAATTTGATCTTTCTCCCTTAAGAGGAGAGAAACTATTTCGCATGCCCTTGCCTTCGAGTCCTACAAGAATGAAATACCCCGAGCTTCGTCCATCTTGGTGGGATAAAACGCATCGGATTTTAGCAAATCTTGTCAAAATCAATAGGTCGCGCCCACTAGAAAAAGAAGAGATTGAAGAAATTCAAGAGATAGCCGAAAGAATCACATTTCAAAAAGATCCCATTGTCCAATTAGGCTTTTTAAAACTTCTATCAGAATTTATCTTCTTTGATGCTAAAAGGATCTTTTTCGAGGTTCTAGGCGGGATGATTGACCAATTTCCTGAAATAGAGCCCTATTTTAAAGACCTTCCTTTGAAGAGAAAAGAGATTGTATTTACTCCAAAAGGAATAGAAAAACTCCTTTTTATTCTCACTAAAAACTACAAATTGCCTTTAGGCGCCTTATCACTCCTTCCACATCAGGATCTCCCTTTTGAAATTGAACAGATCATAGAATCCAAAAAAGAAAACATAGTCCATGGCTGGATCCTTTATGACCCTGCAGAATGCTATCATTACACAGCAGCTTTTGCGTATAAAAAAAATGGAATGACCCATCTTTATATTTTTGATTCACTGGGCCATAGCATCAAGCGGTATGACATTACAAGCTTTGATCTTGATAGCTTTAATGATCATTTTTTATGCAGGGAAGAACTCATTGAAAAAGTGAAAATCTATAGCTATAAAAACAAACGGCAATACAGCGGACCCGGTTGCTCCGTATTGGCAATCTGCGATTTAAAACACCTTTTGGAAAGAATTGTTTTTTATAAAAAAAATCTCATTGATTTTTATGCAGAGCAAAAAGAAGAAAATCAACCCCGTCTGATTGCACAAGAAATCGACCCTGATCTAAAGCTCTCCATTTATGAGCTCAATATCTTGCCTCCCGAGTTAGAAAAATCATCCCAGTCAATAGATGAACTTATAGATTTTGGAAAGCATCCCCCAAATGTTATTGATGCTCCTCATGTCTACCGATATAACCCTTCTTGGGATTTGATTGAAAAAGAGCAAGATTTGAATGAATATATAAAAACGGTTGGAAAATCACTGCGATTTAAAAGAGAAGATTCCATCCATAACCTCTATCTCGAACAAAAGAGGCTGCAACGGGTGGTAGAGCTTTTAGTTCACCATTTTAAATACCAATCATCCACCCCAAATCGTTTGAAGGTAGAAAGATCAGCTTATGTCTTAGGCCTTGCAGAGAAAGCTCCATAAGGCTGTAAAAGCAAGACCTCATCCACTTTTTGCTCTGGATTCATGACAAATCGGACCATATATCCATTTAAGGATTTCACCGAAAACTCATTCTTTGACTCGGGAACAAGTTCATAAGTGGGCTGGCCCGGAATGACGGCGCAAAGTTTGTTTTTGATGATGGCAATCTCTACGACATAGCCATAAATCTCATAAACCCCAACAAATTGTTTCAGATATAAATCTGCCGAAAAAGAGTCGGGTGCTTTTTTATAGAAAACCACATCGCCCGATTTAGGCTCGAAGGGGATGACCAGCTTTTCCACTTCCCCATTCATTCCATTATGAAAGGAGAGCTTTAGTCCTTCTCTAGAACGAAACATATCTTGGGCTTCTTCAGAGATGACAAATACATCGTGATGCCAATGATCCAAAAAACACTCCAAGTCATTCAATCTTACAGAAAGTTTTCCTTCTTTTTCTGAAATGCTGAGCGTTCCATATCCGTCATGGTGATAATCGCCAATAAAATCTTGCAAAAGATGGCTGGGCTGTGTTCCCGCTTTGCGGACTAAATTTTCCTGTTCTTTCAATTCCAACTTTGCAAGTTTTGTTTTTTTCACTTGGTCCAAGCCCTCTTGCAGCCAATTGATAAAGGGAAGATCGAGAATGGCATCATTGATTTGATTGGAGAGGTATCGGGGCAAAGTTGTGAGGTTCTTATTCGATAAAACAATGATCCCTATACCCTCTTTTGGGAAAAAGCCGACCACAGAAGTATAACCTGCTAATCCTCCATCGTGAGAAACATAATACTGGCCCCGATATGCAACGACATTCCATCCCAAAGCACCGGTATAAATATGGGATACTTTTGACTCAGGCGCTCCGGTAACTACAACTTGAGGAGCATGGATTTCTTGCAAAACAACCGGGCTAATTAAAGATTTATCTCCAACAACTCCCCCATTTAGATGCATGAGGATCCATTTTGAAAGATCATGGACATTGGAATTAATCCCCCCTGCAGGGCCAATCAAGCTAATATCCTGGAAGGCGATTCGTCTCCAAGAATCTACTGTTTCCCCATGAGGCACTGCATAGTCTTGCGCCGTTTGCATATCTTTTATGTGAAAGCTTGTATGGTTCATTTGGAGCGGCTTTAAAATCCGAGATGAAACGAGCTCTTCCCAAGGCTCTGCCATCAGATATTCCATCGCAAAGCCTGCAGCAAGATACATGACATTGTTATATTGATAAAATTCGCGGATATCGCAAGAAGGCTCCACAAACCTCAGCCTATGCATCACATCGGCTCTTGTTAGAGTCGAAGAATTATACCACATCAAATCATGCATCGGCATTCCCGAGCGGTGGGTTAAAAGATCGCGCATGGTTACATGCAGCGTTGCATGATCATCAAAAAGCCGAAATTCAGGATACATATCAATGATCCGAGTATCCCAATGGATCAAACCTTCATCAACAAGAGTTCCTGCAATAAAGGAAGTAAATGCCTTTGAGCACGAGCCAATGGAATAAATTGTATCGCTTGTTGCCGGAAGTTCATTTTCCGGATCGCGGAGCCCATACCCTTTGGCAAAAACAAGCTGTCCATCTGCCACAATTCCAATAGAGAGTCCAGGCACTTGATAGTCCTCTAATGCTTGGACAATCAAAGGATCGAATTCTTCCATGATCTGACGGATTTTTTTTGCTTTTGGCGAGCTCGTTTCAAACCAATCAAATACACCGCAGCAGCCCTGAGCAGCGATGATCAAGAGTAAAGATAAGATTTTCATGCATCCCCCAAAATTTAAGGGGGTAATCTTACACTAAAGTCCAATAAAAAAATAAATACTTTTTTTAATGGAGGCTCATGTAGCCTAAAATGCCTGACAAAATGAGCCAGATGGCAATCACATAGTTCAGGATTGTGGGCCAAATGAGGATAATGATCCCCGCAAGAATTGAAATCAGAGGATGGATATAATCAACATTCATTTGATACTCCTTTAATATTCCCGATACCGTGCCCGTGCCCGTGCCCGTGCCCGTGCCCGTGCCCGATACCGATACCGCTTTAAATTCTTTCTATTTATTCCATAATAAATTTTTTATTAAATGTCCAAACTCCTTGATATTAAGGATCTTTTTAATGTATGATCAATGTCTATGAAAACCAAAACGATCATTCTTTCAACCGGGCTGGCCATGTTTTCCATGTTTTTTGGTTCCGGCAACCTTGTATTTCCATTGGTTGTAGGTCAAATGAGTGAAGGGCACTATGCAATGGCTGCCCTAGGCATCATTTTAACCGGCGTTTTAGTTCCCTTTTTGGGCATCTTCGCCATGCTCCTATTCAATGGAAATCAAAATGAATTTTTTGGCCGGCTAGGAAAGCCTGCGACATTTTGGATTCCCTTGCTTGCCATTTCGATCATGGGGCCTTTTGGCGTTCTTGCAAGGTGTTTAACAGTTGCCCACGGGACTTTTCTTATGATTATGCCCGGAGTTCCTCTTTGGCTCTTTAGTCTTTTGGGATGTGGAATTCTTTTTCTTTTAACGATTCGAAAAAATCGGATTGTTGGCCTTTTAGGATCCATCCTCACCCCCCTTTTAATCCTCTCTCTTGCTGCAATCGTCTATTTTGCTTTTGCCTCTACCGCCCTTCCTACGGCTTTATGCAGTCTCAAAGCCGATTGGAAATCGTTCAGATTGGGAATTTTCCAGGGCTATCAGACGATGGATTTACTAGCTGCTTTCTTCTTTTCCGTATTTGTGATCAAGCATCTGAAAGAAAAAACGGGCTGTGAAGAAGGGTCAAAATCCCTTCCCATCTTTCTAAAATCTTCTTTCATAGGGGCAGCTCTTCTTGGGGCGATTTATTGGTTTCTTGTGTTAATGGGGTCTATGTATGCCTCAGAGCTTGCAACGGTCCCCCCTCAAGAAATGCTTGGCTTCATTGCCCAAAAAACGCTTGGTTCCTTTGCCGCACCCGTTGTTTGCTTAGCCGTGATCCTGGCTTGCATGACAACGGCCATTGTCCTCACCTCTTTATTTTCCGATTTTCTCAAAAAAGAAGTTTGTAAGGATCGGATTCCCAACTCTCTAGCTTTGGCAGCGACTCTTTTGATTGCCTTTCTTATGTCAACCTTGGAATTTTCAGGCCTTGCGAATTACATCTCTCCGATTTTAGAAGTCTCTTACCCGGCTTTGATTGTTTTGGCAGTCCTTAGCATCTTTCACAAGCTTTGGGGTTGGAAAAATTTAAAAGCGCCAACTGCCATAGCGTTTATATTAAAACTGCTCTC
>CAZXLK010000021.1:0-17056 GCA_964641775.1 uncultured bacterium
AGATCGCAGTGGATTGGTTAGTAAAGACTTTTGTATTGTCGGCAGTGATGGCCAAAAGGTGGAATATCGATTCAATTTTAAAGATGGATACCACATAGGGTCATTGCAAAGTGTTAAACCCTCATCAGCTCCTACTCAAATTTTCGGATATGTCAAGTATCAAAATGTCTACCCTAATGGAAAAAAAGGGGATGAAAAACATCGGATTTCAGAGCTGTCATTTCCATCAAACCGCAAGCTGATTCTTGATTATTATCAAAAGGTCCATGAAAAGGTAGCAGGGTTTAAGGTTCATTTGGACCGAGATTACAAATACGATGGCTGGGTTGATGATCCCAGTCGAAACTGCGTAAAAACAATTTCAGCCCCCATAGGTTTAGATTCCAAACCCCACATCACCCATTCATTCATCTACAGGTTTAAACATCCAGTTAAAGGACCTTTTTATAACAAGACTAGTGTCTATGATATCGAACGCAATTGGACCGATTATTATTCAGATTCTTGCTTTCGTTTAAAAAAAATCAAGAGATATTCAAAAGATGGAAAATGCCTAGGGAAAGAAACATTCGATTGGAAATGGGATACTGGTTTTTTGAAACGGAAAGTCCATTTTAATGGTGATCTAAAACCAATTTCTTTCACTCGGTATATTTATGACGACATAGGAAACATTGTCGAAGAAAAATTTTTCGGTAATCTTAGTGGAAAAGGCTCCTTACCTAGCTCTTGTGATCAGTTTGGATTTCCAAAAGAAGATGGCTGTGAATTATCTTCGATCAAATATCGCTATTCTTCCGGAAGACTTAGTCTTTTATTGGAGGAGCAGCATGATTCAGGACTGCGAGTTGTTTATGAATATCTCCCTAAGACAGATCTAATCCTTTCAAAATTAACCTATGATAAAGATCGGCTCACCCTTCGCTCTTTTTATGAATACAATGCCGACCAGATCCTTGTAAGAGAAATCGAAGATAACGGATCATCCTCCAATCCAACCGATCTTTCCGATGTAACTGTTCGGACCATTAAGCAAATCACTCCATTAGGATCCGGTCCATACATTGGAATGCCCCATATCATCGAGGAAAAGTATTGGGAAAACGCCCAAGAAAAGCTTCTTAAGAAAACGGCTCTTAGCTACACAACCAGGGGAAAAGTTGAAAAAGAAGAAGTCTACGACGCCAACCAGGAGCACAAATTTGTCTTAAACGTTAAATATGAAAAGGGCCTTCCCATTGAAAAAACCAACGCCCTTGGTCAGCTTGAGGCCTTTTCTTATGACGAATTGGGCAATTTAACATCCCACTCCGGCAAAAGGCTGACAACCACGGCAGAATATGATTTTTCGAATCGAGTGACAGCCATTCAAAAACAAGGCGATGATGGGATTTGTTATCAATATCGTTTGGGGTACGATAGAAAACATAACTTAACTGATGAAATCGATTATCAAGGCAATCAGACGCAGTATCGTTATGATGCAATGGGACGGCGTATTGCAACGATTTTACCCCCAATTCCATCGGAAGGTGGGGAGCTGATTACTCCAGTGCTCCATGTAGAATTCGACAGCTCATCAAATCCCATTTTGAAAAGAGATGCAATGAATTATGAGACAAATATTTCTTATAATGCATATGGCAAGCCAACTCTGATCATTCATCCCGACGGGACCAAAGAAGAGAATACGTACTACGTAAATGGCAATCTCAAAAGCCACGTCAATCCGATAGGCGTTTGCACGTTCTATGAATATGACTCTTTAGGCCAGATTGTAAAAAAGACCATAACTTCTCTTCAAGGCTCTCAACTAGCTGTTGAAACATTTGTCTACAAAGGCAAACAGCTGATTTCCAAAACCGATTCCGAAGGGTTTTGTACAACCTACGAATATGATGGGGCAGGGCGCAAGATTAGCGAAGAGACAAATCGGGAAAGAATTGGCTGCGAATATGATGCTTTAGGAAGAGTTTGTAAAATCATATGCGGCGATCGGGTTGAAGTCTCTGAATATGATCTTCTTGACAGGGTGATTGGCGAGAGAACCGAATCCCTTTCAGGTGGGCTCCTACGAGAGGTTGCCTATGAATATGATATCTCCGGCAATCAAAAAACGATCATCCGATCTGTCAATGGCGAAAAGAGCTACACAAATAAAGAATACGATTCATTTTCCCGCCTGATTCAAACGACTGATCCATTAGGTCATATTGAAACTACGGCCTATAATGACTTTTTTCAAAATGAGTTGGGACAAAAGGTCTTGCAAAAGACTCACACCGATCCAATGGGGCTTAAAACCATAGAGACCATGAATACCCATTCTAAAGTTTCTAAAATTCAAAAAGAAAAAGACTCGCCCCTTTGTGTTGAGGAAAAAATTTACAATGCCAATGACCTAGTCACTTTGCAAACCAATACGATTTTTTCTCCAACTCATCGGCAGATTCAAACAAAGTGGTCTTACGATTCAAGGGGCAGGTGTACGACACTTACCGAAGAAAATGGCAAAACAACGCACCATAGCTACACACCAACCGGAAAACTTGAAGAGACGATCAAACCGAATGGAGTCCGCATCCAATATGCATACAATGATTTGGGATCTAACACCCTTTTGAGCTCCAGCGATGGTACTGTTTGCCATCAAATGGAATACAACCGCCTGGGTCATCTGATCGCAAGCGATGGTATTACTAGACGCCTCGATGCCAAAGGACGAATTCTTCAAGAGACTTTTCCCGAAGGATACTCCATTGAAAACAATTACGATACAATGGGTAGAAAAAGTCAAACTCGGATCCCCCAAGCGGACTGTGTTGTCGGATTTGAATACAATCCTCTTTATTTAACAAAAGTGCATCGCAAAACTCAGGGTGGCAATCTTTTATATACCCATTCCTACGGTTCTCGAGACCTTTGTGGTAATCTCCTAGAAGAAATGGGTATTAACGGTAGCAGCATCAACTACAACATCGATCCCCTTTCTAGAAAAACAGCAATCCAGACTCCCTTTTTCTCACAGCAAATTCTTGAATTCGACCCGGTTGGCAACATCCGAAATATGAAAATTCAAGAAGAAGAAATTTCCTATACTTATGACGACTTATATCAACTTACTTCTGAGACAGGAACTTTTGCGCATAATTATGCCTACGATCCCCTCAATAACCGCCTTCAAAAAGACGATGAAAGCTATGAAATCAATTCTTTAAACCAAGTTGTTTCCCATTTTGAATATGATCCAAACGGCAACCCAATTTCCCACGGAGATACCCGTTATTCATACGATGCTCTAGATCGCCTCGTCCGAATTGAAACGCCCGATCTCATTGAAACATACACATACGATTCCCAACACAGGCGCCTTTCCAAAACGACCATTAAAAATGATTCTCAAGAAACATCTTATTTTCTTTATAGTGGGCAAAATGAAATTGGATCTTTCAATGAGCAATTAAAACTCCACGAACTCCGTATTTTAGGGCATTCGCCCCATGCCGAAATCGGAGCGGCAATTGCCATCGAGCTTCAAGGGGAAATCTACCTTCCCATCCATGATTTGCAAGGCAACATTGCCGCCTTACTTCCTCTCACCAACGGCGATCCCAACTTCTATCGCTACAGCGCCTTTGGCGAAGAACAAACCCTCAGCTCCATCCTCAATCCCTGGCGCTTTTCTTCCAAAAGAACAGACGCAACAAATCTCATCTACTTCGGCCGCCGCTATTACACCCCCACCTTCGGCCGCTGGCTCACCCCCGACCCCGCCGGCTTCACCGACGGAATCAACCTCTACTCCTACGTCCACAACGACCCCCTCACCCACTCCGATGAGTATGGGTTGGTTACTTATGTGCCTTACGGTAAACACTGGGAAAATTCTACATGGGGTTCTCCTTACTCCTATACATCTCCTTGTTCCCAATCCTACAACTCATTTCTTCAGGGAGCGCCGGAATCATATAATCAAACGAAATTGCCATCGCAGCTAATTCCATCCCAGGATTGGTATTACAGACGTTCTCCTCACTATTACGTGAATGGAATATGGAATCGACCTATTGATAGCCCAAGAGGGGGCCTAGGTCTCTATCATACTTTGGGGCCATCTTCAAATGTGATTCCAATGTATTCTGAAAGCTTTGGCCGTAGGAAAGATCTTGGTTCTGTTTGTCAAATGACCCATAATCCTGACTATGACAGCTTTTTCGTTCGAAGATTTAAAAGAGAGCTAGGATTCACTTCATTATGTATGGATATTATGCATGACGACAGAAAAATATTTATTACTGCCTTCAGCAGGGGCGCAGGAGATACTTACCATACAGTTAAGGATTTTACCCCTGAACAAAGTAATCGTTTGATTATCACTGCTTGCGGGCCTGTAATGTTACTTCCAAGACATCTCGGTTATTCTGTTACAAATTTGATAGCTGAAGGTGATTGGTGTTCTAGATTTTGTACTCGTAACGAACGTAAACATTTAAATCCTGACTATGCGGATGTTCATATGATAAAACAACCATATGGAATATTTAGATTAACCAAAGAACATTATTTCTTAAATCCAACATACCAAGAAGGAATTAGTGCTTTTACAAAACCTGATTATGATCAATTTGGAGGGTTCAGATGAATAAATTGTTGTTATTAATTTTTATGTTTTATTTTGGTATATCTTTTTCAATGTCTTCGCGAAATAATCCGCATGATGAAGTAATGGAAGTAATAAATAAATATTCAAAAGAATTGAAGAAAGAAGGTGTTACCCAGAGATGGTATGGACTTAATTATGATAAAGGAAAAATCAATCAAATTTCATTAGGTTACAGCATTGATAAAAATCTTAAATACGAAGAAGCACAAAACTATTTTTTCAGAATTGTGGATGGTCTCTTAAAAAGTGTGAATGGCGATGAAAAGATTAGAGGTTACTTTTATCGTTTCCCAATGACTTATGAGGATTTGCATTTTGCTTTGGCTTTTGATTATGAAAATAAGGGTCATTTAAAAAAGGATGATGTAAGTCAAATATCAATTAAGTTTAAAGAATTATTTTTCTTTATTTCAAACATAGATGGAGCAACAAACAAATTAGTCGTTAATGACACATATCGGGGTATAGGAACTATAAGTTTTTCAGGAGAAGGAAATTTTCGTACAATCAAAATGCAACTACCTGAAATTGATACAAGCGAGAAATAAAAATATTATTGATCGTCAATTTTAAAATATGGAGTAAATGATGAAATCACTAGTAATAATGGGTTTTTGTATTAGTAGCATGACCTTTCAAGTATGGGCTTCTGAAAATTTAGCTGATAAGAAAGAAAGTATTGTAGCAGCCAAAAAAGAAGTGAGTAAGGAGACGGATGCAGACCTTTATGCAGAGCTGCCTGATTGTATGGACAAACTTATATCTGATGTTGAACGTATCAAGTTAAAAGAAGATTTCCTGAATTCTGAGTTGAATGAAATTTTTAAAGAAAAAAGGAATCAATTTTTACAGATTATTGAAAATGCAAAAACAGAAAAAGATTTTATTGTCCAGGCCTATAAATTAATTGATGACTTAGCTAAGGATCCAAACTTTGAGGGATTTCCTAGTTGGTCTTCTTATGGAAAAGAATCGAGCCAAACAAAAGATAGAAAAGTTAGTGAAAAGTCAACAATTGTAGAGACAGTAGCAAAAGATGGGGCAAGAGTGAGCGTAGAGGTCATAAGCCTTGAAGGTGCAATTTTTAAGCTAACAGGAAGTGGCTTTAATTCAAATGAATCCCTTAATTATGGTTCTCATTCATATGACGAGAACATTTGTTACCCCATTACGGCTGATGAAAATGGTAAGATTCCTTATATGATGATTCTGCCAGCGGTAAGAGGGAAGTTGGGAGGTGTGTGCCATATCAATATTATTCGTAAAGAAGAAATTATTCATATCAAGTTGCCATGGGGAAAAGAACCATTGAAATCCAAAAGTGTATCTAATTAGTCGTAAGTTTCCTCTTGCGTCGCAGTAGAAAGATTGCGAGCATGATGGTGGCGAAGCCAATTGCTCCGAGGAGGTAGGAAAATATCCGGGAATCGGAGAAGAGTGAGGCGAGGTGGGCAATGTAGGAAATGATTCCCAAGGCACCGAATGTGAGGAATATCTTGCGATGGAAAAAATTTGAGGAGAAGAGCAGTCCAAGGTTGATCAGAAAATAAGTTAAATATTCCAATTCTGTTGGTAAATTCAAGGCGGTCAGACCGCCCCAGAATAGGAACATACCGAAGAGGTAACTCCAGAAGGAAAAATCGACTTTGTTTTTCCGAGATAAGAGGAAGCCTAGTCCGGTTAAGAGAAATCCTACTGCCATGGAAACTATGCTGTAGGCAGTGAAAAAATCACCTTTGCCTTGAGTAAAAAAATAAGTGAGATCCATGCAGATAAACCAAATTACGGAGTAGATCAGAATTGTGATGAAAGGGAATCGAATGAAATAGAGGACTAAGGAGGCTATCAGAAGTGTAGCAAACTCCATTGGAACCCACTTGCTCTGTATCCAATAGAAAAAATCTCTGTAGTTGTCGGGAGTTTGGTTTGGCCAAAAATTCAGCAGATTCTGCAGCGAATATACAATGAGAGGGACCATGACAATCCCTAAAGAAGAGAGAAGGCCGCCAGGAAGTCTCATTTTTTTTACATGCCAAAAGTAAAACCCTGTACCAAAGAAAGTAAAAGCATAAATAACCCCGACAAGGAGAGTTTGGGAGTGATTGAGCTGGGCAGTGTAAAACCAGGTCATTGCTGATAAAACAATGAGCGCTCCAAAGTAGATAAGCGTTGTTAAAATATTAGATTTAGATTTGCTGAATTCCTCAAGTGCTTGCAATAAGTCTGTTGTTTGATTGTCTGTTAACCCAATTTGTTTGGATGCCTTACAAATATCATTTTGGGTTAGATTCATTGTTTCTCCTTAATAAAGGATCTGATCATAGATGAATGGCCAATAAGAATCTAGCTGTTTTTTATCTTGCAATTACAATTTTGTTATTATAAAATGCCTAACTCAATTTAGGAGGTATTATGATATCAAAAATAATGTATACATTTTTAGCCATTAGCAAGGTCATATTTCCAGCTTGTTCTTTTACTATAGGATTCACTAATGATGAAAAAAAAGGTCATTGAGTCAGAAGAAATTACCAAAGAATCAGATCACAGGTTTTAGCTGCGCAACGTAGGTGCTCTGCTCGCGATAGCGCGAGGGCGATAGCCCTTTCGCTCCTACGCCGATTTGTGAGCGAAGCGAACAGATCGTGCGGAACTGCCGAAGGCAGGTTTATGCAACGGTCTTATAATTTTTAGGGATCTGAGATTGCTTTTTGTATCTCAGTATCCTGACTGCTTTTCTCCTTCGTGAAATTTAAAATCGAAAAACCTTTAATCTTTTCGGGTGCAATGTAAATCTTACTTGCTTCATCATTTTTTAAAGAGAATTCGATGACAGATTTTAGTAAAATATTGATGTAATTGTGTTGTATAATGTTTGCTTTCCCTGTGGTTCTTAACTCGGCTTCAATTTTAATGAGCGGTTCATCATGATGCCAAGTGAGGGGCATCGGAGCCTGAGTTATATTCAGACATTTACATGAAATATCTTCATGGAATGGTTTAATGACGATTTGGATCTCATTGTCTCTGGTCCTTTTTTCGGCATAACATTTTAATATTGATCCATTCAAATTCACCAAGGTGAGACCTTCTCTTAAATCTTGGCCATTGGATTTAAAAAATTCTTGTTCCTCCAAGGGTCTAGTTTTAGTTAAAAAATTTGTCCATAAATCGTGAGCCTCAGGAGACAAGGTTTTTTCTTCCTTAGGTGTAATCAATGCGACCATAAGGGTCATCCCCTCATGATCAAGACCAATCCAGGCTATATTCATTTCTGTGTCTTTATAAAGGCCATTGAAGCTTAATACAGGGTTTATTCCCCAGTTCCATTTTTTTAATTTGATTTTTTTTGCTCCATCGTAAATAAGATCTTGTTTTATCTTATCTTCATCGACAAATGAATCACTATCTTTTTGAGCAACACTCGTGCTTATCTCTACATAAATGATTGGTGATTTGGGTCCCTTTTTTGACGTGAAAAAGTCTTCTAAAACTTCTTTAGGCCCCCAATAAATTCCAAGATTTTTAGGATGCTGTAATGCGACAAAATTAGGAGGTAAATAAGGTTCAATTGCTGGAAATACGATATACTCAGGCAAGAGAGTCTGAATTTTCAGATCCTGCCAAACAGGTTCTTCTTTTTCGGAAGATATTTCGGTTTTAATTTCGTGAGATTCAATGCTCAACGCTAAAATCAACAAAGTTAGGAAACAGAAAATTCTCATATTCATCTCTTTTTTTGAATCATTTGTTCTAGAAATTGTGATTTAGTTTACTTTTTTACGGTTATTTTCCGAAAGTAATTTTCTTAGGAAGATAATATAAACTAATTCTTTGTTACAGAAAGCCAAATAGATTTTTAGCGTTTTGGGAGGTGGCTTGGGCGAGTTCGGCGAGGGGGATGCCTTTGAGGTTGGCGAGGCATTCGGCGGTTTCGGGGAGGAATGCTGGTTCGTTGGGGAGGCCGCGGTGGGTTTGGGGGGCGAGGTAGGGGGTGTCGGTTTCGATGAGAAGTTGGGAGAGGGGGACGGTTTGGGCGACGGAGCGGAGGGGGGCGCTTTTTTTGAAGGTGACGATGCCGGAAAAGGAGATGTGCCAGCCGCGCTTGAGGGCGGTTTCGGCGTCGGAGAGAGTGCCGGTAAAGCAGTGGAGAATTGCGGGGCCGGTGTAGTTAGAAGTGAGAGCGAAGAGATCGGAAAAGGCGTCGCGGCAATGGAAGATTATGGGAAGGCGGGTGGCTGTTGCGAGGTTGAGGTAGCGGGTGAGAAAGTGGATTTGGAGATCTTTGGGGGAATGCTCGTAGTGATAATCGAGGCCGGTTTCTCCGATGGCAGAGAGTTTGCCCTCGCGGGCTGCGATTTCAAAATGGGAAAAGGCGGATTCACCTTCTGTAAGGACATCGTGGGGAGTTGTGGCGCCGGCGTTGAGGATATTTGGATGGTTTTGGCAAAGTTGGAGCCCTTCTCGAAGGGATCCCGGATCGGTGCAAATATTTAAGATGTGGGAGATGGCGGCAACTTTGGCACGAGTGAGGATTTTATCTAAATGGGGAAGCACTTCCGGACATGTGAGATGAGCATGGGAGTCAATCAAAGACATTGTCGGCAAATTCGTCAGCATTAGGGTTTATGAATTTTGAGATCCTTTCCACACTCTTCGTTGCCTCCTCCAAACATTTTTCCATTTGAGTTGATGCAAAATTTGAAAGGATAGCATTGCATGGACCTCTTTTCAATTGTTCCAAAAGCGAAATTGCTACTGTTTCTATGGTTATTAAATCCTCCATAGGCGATTTCCTGGATAGGTGTTGGAGGAATTTTTTTTTACAACCTTCAATTTGGTTTTTTAAGCTTTTTGCCCAATTGATATACAATTTATCGTGATATTGTTCGAATTCCATTTTCTGAATTTCTTCAAAAAGTCTGTCTATTTCTTTTTCCAACACTTTTGCTTCATTTAACGTATTTGATAGGAGAATGGCCGATTTCTGAATGGAAAATATAGCCCGATCGATTTTTTCAGAATCAGGGAGCAATGCCACTTGTCTTTCTGCAAGGGCATTCTCTATCTGGCATTAAGCTATTTTGACTTTTTGTTCTTCTATCCCAATCGTTTGCAGATGAATCCAAGCGTACAAAAGTTTTTCTTTGCAGATGGACAAAGAATTTGGAAGTGAGAGTTCTAAAAGGCAAGCTTCTTGCATCTCTTTTCTTGCAGAGTAAATTCGATTTAATCCCCACAAACTTGAACAATTTGCTAAAGAAGCCAATGAAAAAATGGGATGTGTTTGATTCATAGGGACGCAATCTTATCATAGTGAGGGATTTAAAAGGCAATGCCATTGACTTAAAGTTTTTTTTGTAGTCTAATTTGGGCATGTTTGCGGGGAATCCTTTTACTTCGGCATTTCATCTTTCCGATTGGTTTGGGAAAAGTATCTTTATAGCCCTTTTTATTCTTTCTGCGATTTCATGGTGGATTTTGATTTACAAATGCTGGTTGTTTTACAAGGTGAGGAAGTTGTCGGAGGATCTCAGCTCCCAATTTTCAGAAAAAGATCCGCTAGGTTTGCAAGTTCTCCCTGTCAAGGGGAGATTTTTGGAAGTTCCCCATCCTTTTTTTGAAGTCTATAAAACATTGAAGCAGCATGTGCTTCAAGTCATTAGCAAAAATCATTTTTATATCCCGTCTCAGGCAGGCAATTTGTCTGAGGCAGATATGGGACTCATCGAATTGCAAGTCCATGCGGCACTTGGCGCCTCGGTTAAAAAATTGGAAAAGCATCTGTTTATTTTGTCTACCGTTGTGACACTGGGCCCTTTTTTAGGGCTACTTGGGACGGTTTGGGGGATTTTGATCACGTTTTCCCAAATGAATATGAAGATGAATAATGCTGCGATGCTATCTGGGTTGAGTTTAGCGCTAGCAACGACGGTAGTTGGGCTAATAGTGGCTATTCCTGCTCTCATTGGATATAATTATTTAAAGAATGCTATGAAAGAATATCGAAGAGATTTGGAAGATTTTTCCCATCTCATTGTAACTGCGGTCGAGCTGCATTATAGGACGCCTCATGTCAAGACGGATTCAGTACAAATCTGAAGAGGATCTTGATGAACCAATCATCAATTTAACTCCCCTCATCGATGTCGTTTTTGTTGTTTTGATTAGCTTTATGCTGATTGCCCCCGTTTTGGAAATCGATTCCATTGAGCTAGCAGCGGCAGTCGGCACCAAACAAGAAGCGATGCATGAAAATCCCCTTGCGATTCAGATTCGGGGGGACAATTCCATCTGGTTTCAGGGAGAAAAGTTGAGTTTGGAAGTGTTTGAAAAAAAGCTTCGGGCCGAAAAAAAGAGATCTTCAAGTACTCCTCAACTCATTCCCGATGCTCACTGCCATTTTGAAACCTATGCCAAGGTGAAAAATATCTTGGAACTTGCCGGGTTTGAACAAATGGATATTGTTTTGAGACCTAAATGACATCCCGTTTTAAGCAAATTGGGATCGCGGTTCTTGTTTGTCATGGACTTCTTTTTCTCTTCTTTTTCATCTGGAATATCCAATTGCCAAAGGAAAAAAAACCCATTGCCGTTCGTACGATCACTATTGCCCCGCCTCCACCCAAACCTGTAGTTCAAAAAAAAGTGGTGGTGCAGCCTGTAAAGAAAAACCCCGTGAAGAAAAAAGCAGTCGTAGACAAGGTGGCAAAACAAATTGATGCAATCGCTGCTCCTGCAAAGCCGGCTCCTAGTTTCTCTGTCGAAATTCCAAAAGAAATTGAGATCAAAGAGGTCAAAATAGATGTAAAGCCAAGCTATGGACAAGTGGTGTCGGCGATTTTAAAAGAGAGCTTGATCTTGCCGGAATTTGGAGAAGTGGTGGCAAAAATTGAGATTGACCGAGATGGGAGAGTGGTGCAGACAGAAATCTTAAAAGCGAAAAGTTTGAAAAACGAAGAGTTTTTGAAAAACCGGTTGCAAGAGCTCCTCTTTCCATGTTTTAATGAGTTTGGAGTAACTGACAATCGGTTGGATTTTACAATCACGTTTCACAATGCTGAAAATCGTTAGCTTGACTTTAGTTGTTTTCGCTCTTTGGGCAGAAGAGCTCGAAGTGAGCCTTGTCACAAAATCAAATGTAAAACCGCTTTACATTAGCCGGGTTCATACGGATCCCACAGAGTGGGATTGGCGCTATTTTGATGAGATCAGAGAAGTCCTTGCTTTCGATCTGAAAGCAAGCGGGTTTGCAACCATTGCCCCGATCAATCAAGAGTTGGAAGAGACTTTAGATTGGTCTGATATCAGAAAGAATTTTCAGCTCATGCGGTGGAAAAAAGAGAGCTTTCCCTACGTCCTTACCGTTGAAGTGAATTTGAAACAATTCACACTCGTTGTATTTGATGTTGAAAAAGGGACATCGAAAACATATCCCCCCATTGCATTATCCGGCAAATTGGAAACAGATCGGCGCACCATACACCGCCTCAGCGATCTATTGCAAAAAGATTTATTTAACGCTGAAGGAGTCTCTTCTCTTCGCATTCTTTATGCAGGACGAGAAGTGAATAAATCGCGAAATGGGCTCAAGTGGATTTCTGAAATTTGGATTTCTGATTTAGATGGAGCAAATGGAAGAAAATTGACCCATGAAAAAGGCTACGCATTATCCCCTATCTGTCTGCCTAAAAAAGGGGAAGATTTGGAATATTTCTACGTTTTCAATAATCTCGGCCAATCGAAAATTTTTCGCTCTTGTTTATCTAGACCGCAGGGCCATGTAGCCGTTGAGCTCAGAGGAAATCAAACCCTTCCCGCAATTTCTAAAAACGGGGTGCTGCTTAGCTTTATTACCGACGTTGCCGGAAGGCCCGATCTTTTTATCCAAGGGCTCGATTCCAGAAGGCAAATGTTTGGAAAAGCCCGCCAGCTCTATTCTTCGCCCAAAGCTACGCAAGCATCGCCCACCTTTAGCCCCGATGGCAGAAAAATCGCATTTGTCTCCGACAAAGATGGGCCTCCTCGGATTTACCTCCTTGATGTTCCCGGTCCGAAAGAAATGAAGCGGCCAAGACCATCTCTTCTCACTACAAAAAATCGGGAAAATACTTGCCCTGCCTGGTCTCCGGATGGAAAAAAATTAGCCTACGCTGCAAAAATAGATGGCGTTCGCCAAATTTGGATTTACGATTTTGAAACCAAAGAAGAAAAACAGCTCACAACCGGGCCTGAGACCAAAGAAAATCCTGCTTGGGCTCCAGACAGCTTGCATCTACTTTACAACACAGAAAGCGATGTGAGTTGCGAGCTTTTTTTGATCAATATCTTGCAGCCCGATCCCCTTCAGATCTCAAAAGGCGATGGTCAAAAAAGGTTTCCTTGCTGGGAAACTAGATAATACCTTAAATTAAAAGATGGTTGTGAGGTGAGGGGATAAATGAGTAGATATTTTTCGTTTCTATGTATTGCGTTGATGGTGATAACTACAAGCTGTGTGCGCAATAGCAGCCAAACCTGGGAAGATTTGAAAACAGCTGGTAGGTATGTGGGTAGGGGCCTTGATACGCTCTTTGGCAACGAATATGAATCGAAACTTTTAACATCCGATGAAGAATTTACGGGGCCAAATGATAGTGAATTCATTCCTCTTAGAGACACTGATCTAAAAAGCGCCTATATAGGTGAAGCTGCTATTCCTCAGCCAAAAGGAATTCCGGGCCAAAGAGGAGTCCCTGCTTTAGGTGAATTTTATGCAGCGCCGGATATTCTCAGAGCCTATTTCAAACAGGTCCATTTTGAAACCGATGATCATGTGTTGAAAGAGACGCATGAAATCGAAATGCTTTCCCAAATGGCCTCTTTTTTAAAGAAAAATTCAAATGTTTATTTGGTCATTGAAGGGCATTGTGATGAAAGGGCATCGGCAAGTTATAATCTTGCGCTCGGAATCCGAAGGGCCAATTACATCCGCTCTTATCTTGTAAAGCAGGGAGTCGATCTCAATCGGATCTTTACTGTTTCTAGAGGAAAAGAGCAGCCTCTTGCCTTGGGTCATAGCCCGGAGGACTGGAGAGTCAACCGCCGCTCCGAATTTAAAATTTATGAAAAATAGTCTATTTTTTTTCTTATTACTTTTTGTTTCCTGCTCTCCTTTGAAAAATTCTTTAACAGATGATAAGCATAGCTGGGAATTGAAGCTGCAAGAAGTCGTCACGAACTTAGACGATTTGAAACATGATATGAACTGCTTCCAAACGGAGATTCAGATTCTAGATGGAAGGATCAAATATTATGAAAATGCTTTAGCTGTTTTGAAGCAGCAAGATTTGGAAAAGCAGCAGACAAAATTGCAAAGGCTCTCCACGGATTTAGAGCAGCTGATCGCTAAATGGTCGGAATTTGAAAACCATGCTGCCGATGCAAAAAAAGAGAGGCAAGAGCTAGCTACGCATGCCAATTCAACCACTGCTGCATTAACTCAATTTAAAACAAGAATTCAAGAGCTGGAAAAAGATCTATTTTCCCAAAATAAGCGCTTTGAAGATCTAGCAAAGCTAAAAAGTACGATAGCTGCTCTTGCAACCTATAAAATCTATAAAGTCAAATCGGGAGATACACTAGAAAAAATTGCATCGCAACATCACACAAAAGTAGAAAAAATAAAAAAACTGAATGATTTAGAGCGCGATTTAATCGTTGTCGACCAAGATCTCAAAATCCCTTTGGATTAATGAATCAATTTAAAAAATGTCTAACGAACCTATTGGCATCTTTGACTCAGGCCTTGGCGGCTTGACCATTTTGAATGAGTGCGTAAAACTTCTTCCCAATGAAAATTTCATCTATTTTGGAGATACGGCAAGGCTTCCCTATGGAGATAAATCTCCTCGGACGATCATTCAATATGCCTTGAATAGCATCCCATTTTGGAAAGAAAAAAAGATTAAGTTATTAGTGGTTGCCTGCTTTACAGCATCTTCTTTTGCCATCGATGCTCTACAAGAAAAGCTCTCCACTGCTGTTTTTGGTGTGATCCAAAGCGCAGTCGATAGGTTGAACCATAAGAAAATCGCCATCTTGGGGACGAAAAGCACCATCAAATCGGGAGTTTTCCAAAACCTCATCCAGGACAAAAACCCAGGGGCGGAAATTTTCCCTGTCGCCTGTCCTCTTTTTGTCCCTTTAATTGAAGAAGGACTAGGAAATCTTGGCTTTACAAGGGCGATTGCCCATCATTATTTAGATCCTTTACGAAAAGAAAATATCGATGCTGCCTATCTTGGTTGCACCCATTACCCGCTCATTCGGCAGCTCATTCAAGAAGTTTTAGGCTCAAATGTTCAGATTATAGAACCTGCGATTGCCTCTTCGTACAAAATCAAAGAATGGCTTTACGCTAACCAGTTTAATAACACACAAAACCATGTTGGCACCCGCGAAATTTATGTGTCTGACGATCCAAATCAATTTGCCAAAATGGTGGGTATTTTTTTCAAGTTGAAAAAAATAAGAATTTATGAAACCCTAATAGGTAGCAACCCGACTTTCTTGGAGCAAATATGACACAGAAGAAACGCATTTTACTGATTGAAGATGAAGAAGACATTGCAGCTTTGATTAAATTACAGGCTGAAATTTCAGGATATAAGCTCCACGTCGAGGTCGATGGAGTAAATGGATACAGGGCAATTGAAAGAGAAAAGCCCGATCTTGTGATTTTGGACCTCATGCTCCCGGGACAAAATGGACTCGATGTCTGCCGCAAAATGAAAAATTCGGCAGATCTCAAAAATATTCCCGTCGTCATTTTATCGGCAAAACAAGAAGAGCTCGACATGGTTTTAGGCTTAGAGCTTGGCGCTGATGACTATGTTCCAAAACCGTTCTCTCCAAAAGTGCTGTTTTCCCGCATCAAAGCTGTTTTAAGACGGGGCAAAGAGCCTGAAAAACAAGTCAAAAGCATCCGCTTTAGTGATTTTACTTTGGAAGTTGACCGCTATATTCTCCGAAAATCGGACATGCCCATACCCCTTACTCTTTCTGAATTTGGGATCCTTCGACGCCTTGTCTCGAATCGAGGCAAAGTTCTCACTCGCAATCAACTTTTAGATGATATCAATAACGACGATGCATTTATTGTCGATCGGAACATTGATGTTCACATTGCATCTCTTCGGAAAAAATTAGGCCCCGCTTTCGACTGGATCGAAACCGTCCGAGGCGTTGGCTATCGCTTCCGCGAAGAATTCAAATCCACTTAGGAGAAATCATCTTTTACATTCTGCCGAGTTCATGTAAGTTTTGATAATTTTTTTGATTGTAAACCAAAAGGAAGGCCAGGCCGATGGCGGCTGCGACAGCTGCATTTCTTCCGCATTTAGAGTCCTTTTTAGGGGGTTGCCAGCCAAAAATATGGGTGAGGAAGTATTGCATGAGGCTAGGAGAGAGCTTTGATGCAGAAACCAAAACTTTTACCATGAAGGGGAAAACAGCATTGACGCTCTCTTTGCGAATGGCGATTTGGCAAATTTTCCTTGCAACATCTTTGGCTTGTAATGCAGGAATCAGCCATTGCAAAGGGACTCTGGACTCTTGTTCGTTATTTCCATTCCTCTTAAAGTAATCCGTTGCCACTTTCCCCGGACAAACTAAAGAAATTTTCAACCGATCTTCATGATGCCTAAGATCAATGCGCAGGTGCTCTGTAAAATCGGCAATCATGTGTCTTGAAAGAGAATATCCTCCGCTCGTTCCGGGAATATACCCATAACAGGCGGGGCTTGTGATATTGATGATATGTGCAGGAGTTTCTTTGGTTGCATTATCGATCATTTTTTTCGCAAGGAGCTGGGTCATAACACAAGTAGAAATACCGGGTACTGCAAGATTTTGGACCAATTCTTTCGTCTCCGTTTCTAAGATGCTGGTCCAACTTCCCGCCCCTGCATTATTGATCAAAATATTGGGTACACCCACTTGGTTTTCAATTCTGTCAATCACAGCAATCATTTGATCCACATTGGATAGATCGACCTGATAAGGAATGGCGGTTCCTCCAAATTTATGAATCCCTTGAGCAACTTTATTGAGGGCCTCAAGATCTCTGGCAAGCATGACAACTTTTGCGCCAAGCCTTCCTAGCCATACTGCAGTCGCAGCTCCAATCCCTCTTGATGCCCCGGTCACTACAACAACTTGATTTGCGAGAACTTTCGATGTCATATTTTTGCCTCTATGTAAAAAATTTTTAGGAATTTAAGTCTTGCCTTCATTTTCGTCAATCGTTAATTGGGAAATAATGGGGGCCCTCATGAAACAATTTATCTTTATTTTATTTCTTGCTTTGTCTAGTTGTGCGACGAATTTGGGTACCGGGATGTTTGCGGGGGG
>CAZXLK010000022.1:0-16772 GCA_964641775.1 uncultured bacterium
CAACTTCGTATCCGTAAAGGATATTGTTCCATAACCCACTAGATAAGAGTGCGGTAAGTGCTAAATCTAACATAAGTAGCGCTGGGCCAAACGCTCCTAGAAGAAACTCTAATTCTACAGCTGTTTTTGCAGTTAAAACCAGAGGTACAAAGGTCAGACCAATCACTCCAGCTCCAATAGCAATTGTTCCAATCACAGCAAGTGCAACACGAGCAATTTTTATGATTTTTTCGTCAATTGTGATTGTAATTGATCTGTTTGCATTAACTTGAGCGGGTATTTGATTATTTGGTTGAATATTTTGAATTGTTGTCATAATTCCTCCCTTTTACGGCAAATAATTTAGCAAATTAAATGATTAAAAAAAATACGAATAATTTTTTTAATTTCCATCTGCTAGATAAGCAGCTTTGGCGGCTTGGTAGCCGTGGAGTACCCCTTCTTCGTAGCGGAATAGGGGGTTGAATTCGAGCTCGGGAAAGTCGTTGGGTTGGAGAAGGTCATCTGGTGTAATGTGGGGAAGGATTTTGCGGGCGGTTTTTAAAAGAGTCTTTTGTTGATTTTCAATGAGTTCGTTAAGTAATTTTTGCATGGGGGCGCTTCTTTTGAAAAAAACGGGTCATGAGATCGGCAGATTCTGATTCCAGGATATGGCCGGTGACTTGGATGGAATGCATGGGGTGTTTTTGAGAGAAAAGATCGATCCAACTGCCATTTGCCCCTAGACGAAGATCGGGGGCTCCCCAGACAAGTCTTTCGATTCGAGAGGCAAAAAGAGCCCCTGCACACATGGGGCAAGGCTCTAAGGTGCAATAGAGGGTTGTGTCAGTGAGACGCCAATTGTGAAGGAGCGATGCCCCTGAGGTGAGGCAAAGCATTTCTGCATGGGCAGTTGCATCTTGCAAAAGCTCGACTTGATTATGTCCTCTTGCAATGACGTGGTTTTCGAGAACAAGAACAGCCCCTACGGGAACCTCGTCGGAATCGAAGGCTTTTTTTGCCTCTTTCAAGGCCTCGCGCATGAAAAATTCGTCGTTCATTTTGCGATCAATTGCTTTTGCAAAGAGCGGATTTGATTCTTCAGCGCCTCAACTTCTGTCGTATATTTCTTCATGACTCCTGCGATTTTTCCCTGGTATTTTTCCGTAAGACGACCCAGCTCTCTCTCATGGCGCTCTTTCATTTCGTCGATCGTTTTTGCCTCTTCGAGGCGCTTTTCTGCTTCCCTGTTCTGGCTCTCTTCGGACTGAGCCATTTTACGTAAGTTTTCAAAGATGGCTTCGGAAAAAACGACTCCATTCAAGACGGAAAAAAGATAGGTTGGCAATGCTCCAAATTTTGCTGCGGCTTCTTTCATGATGGGCCCGCTTTGATCGTCCGTAAGATTTTTTAACTCCTCATAATCAGTTGTGATAGAGCCCAGGGCATCTGCAAAATAGTCATAGATATCGCCATGCTGGAAGACCCAGTGGTTAATGACCCACTCTTCCAAATCGGCATCTTCCCCTTTCAATAAATCTTTTTCATAGGCAGAAAATATTTCATCTGTGGTGAGCCTATTTAAAGGGCGGTTGCCGAAGTGGGCTCTCGCGAATTGGGGGCTTGCAGGGAGGTGGTCCGTTTTGATGTCTTTCTTGATTGACGAGAGGATTTGGGGGATCCAGGGTTGTAAAGTGTAAAATTTATTTTTCATATCACCTAAACTGTAAATTTTAGCCTGAGAATACCAAGGGCTTACCAAAAAAGCAACGGGGTTGAATATTTATCCTCAATCGGCTACAATGTCCTTAGTTTAAAACTTAAATGGAGAGTCTCGTCGATGTCTTTAGACAAAGGTACCAGGGATGAAATCACTAAAAAATTTCAGTTGCATGAGAAAGATACCGGCTCAGCTGATGTCCAAATCGCCATATTGACTGAAAGAATCACTGAATTGACAGAACACCTTAAGCTGGCCCCAAAAGACCATAGCTCAAGGCTTGCACTCCTAAAGCTCGTAGGCCAAAGGAGAAAATTGCTCGACTATCTCAATTCTACCGACACGAAGCGATATCAAAACCTGATTGTTCGCTTAAACTTAAGAAAATAATCCTTACGCAGGAAGGCCAAACGCCTTCCTGCTTGCCTATTATCCCCTTCTAGTATACTTTAGTACGTTCGTAGAAATGGAGATTTAATGTTACATAGAGAGACGATTTCAGTTCAGGTCGGAAAACAAACCCTTAAATTTGAAACAGGAAAACTCGCAAGACAGGCTAATGGCGCTGTTTTAGTCCACTCCGGAGAGACGATTGTATTTGGCTCTGCTTGCGCTTCGACTAAAGCGGGAGAAGGGATGGATTTTCTCCCTTTAAGAGTCGATTATCAAGAAAAGTTTTCTTCTACAGGACGAACTGCCGGAGGCTTTTTAAAACGGGAAGGGAGGCCAAGCGAGAGGGAAATTTTAGTCAGCCGCCTCATCGACCGCCCGATCCGCCCCATGTTCGACGACGGCTATCACAATGAAGTCCAAATCCTCTCTTATGTTTTTTCTTATGACGGCGTCCATATCCCTGATGCTTTAGCCATTTGCGCCGCATCGGCAGCGCTTGTCATTTCAGACATCCCGCTCATTAAACCGATTGCCGCTGTCAGGATGGGATTTGTCGATGAGGAATTTGTCGTCAATCCGACAGTCGAAGAGATGAAGCGCTCTAGACTTGATCTTATATTAGCAGGAACTGTTGATGCCATCTTGATGATTGAGGGCTTTTGCGATTTTCTCACAGAAGTGCAGGTACTCGAGGCCATTGAAAAAGGACAAGTTGCAATCTCCGCCATTTGCAAAACACTAGCTGAGTGGCGTGAGAAAATTGGAAAGCCGAAAAAAATCGATACAATTCACTCCATTTCCCATGAAATCCAAAATGCCGTAAGGGCATCTGCAAGCTCGCTTTTGGAATCGGCTCTTCGCATCTCTGCAAAACAAGAAAGAGAAAAAACTCTTGCCGAGATCAAAGAAACCGTTATGAAATCGCTTGTTCCCGAAGACAAAGAATCGGTTCAGCTCAAAGCCGATGTTTTATATGCCTATAAGCATTTGCAGTCATCGCTAATGAGGAAGATGATTCTTGAAGAAGGGAAGAGAATTGACGGACGTGGATTAAAAGAAATTCGCAATATTGATATTGAACAGGCCATAATGCCTCGCACCCATGGAAGCTCCCTTTTTACAAGAGGAGAAACGCAGACTCTTGCCGTTTGTACTTTGGGCGGGGAAACATCAGCTCAGCGGTATGAAGATTTAAACGGAGATGGGCTTGCCCGTTTTTATCTACAATATTTCTTCCCTCCCTTTTCAGTGGGTGAAGTTGGGAGAATCGGGACTCCCGGAAGACGGGAAATCGGCCATGGGAAACTGGCAGAACGGGCCCTATTTTCGATTCTGCCAAAACAAGAGGCCTTCCCCTATGTGATTCGCCTTGAATCCAATATCCTGGAATCCAATGGCTCTTCATCTATGGCATCTGTTTGCGGCTGCTGCCTTGCGATGATGGATGCGGGAGTTCCGATCAAACGACCCGTTGCAGGAATTGCAATGGGCCTCATTTTAGAAGAAGGGAACTACGCGATCCTTTCTGATATTTTGGGAGCAGAAGATGCCCTTGGCGACATGGATTTTAAAATTACCGGAGATGAAAAAGGGATTAGCGCCTTCCAAATGGATATCAAAGTGGAAGGGATTACTCATGCGATCATGGAAGCTGCTCTCAAACAGGCAAAAGAAGGGATTGCCCATATTTTGCAAAAAATGCTGGCGGTTTGTCCTAAACCAAATGAAGAGATGTCCGTCCATGCTCCCCGAATTGAAACGGTCCAAATCAAGCCGAGTAAAATTGGGATTGTCATTGGCCCCGGAGGAAAGCAAATCCGAGCCATTGTGGAAGAGACAGGCGCCCAAATTGATATCAACGATAGCGGCCTAATTAGCATTGCATCCAATACGGTTGAAGGGATGACCAGAGCCAAAGAGATCATCCACAACTTGACAGCAGAAGTTGAAATTGGCAAAACCTATACAGGAAGGATTACATCAATCATGCCTTTTGGTTATTTTGTTGAAATTTTCGGGAAGGAAGGGCTTTGCCACATTTCCGAAATCTCCAAAACAAGGCTTCAAAATATCCAGGATGCGCCATTTAAAGAGGGAGATCAGATTGAAGTGAAAGTGCTAGATATCAATGACCGTGGCCAAATCAAATTGAGCCATCGGGCACTATTAGACACTAGATCCCCTGTCCATCATGGCTAAAAGAGCCTTAAGTAGAGAACTTGCCCTTTGCATCGGCAAATCTGTTACAGTCAAAGGGTGGCTGAATAATCTCCGCCCTCTTGGAAAAATTTCCTTTTTGATTCTTCGCGATCGGACAGGTCTGATTCAAATCGTCATCGACAGTAAAGAAGAGCTTGCAAAGTTAAGTCATTTACAGCCCGGTTCGATTTTAAAAATCGAGGGCAAAGTTGCCACCTCCCAATCGGCATTCAAAGTTGAGATTCTTGAGCCAAAAATCGTTGTGGAAAATCCCATACGCGAAGCGCCTCCGATTGAATATTATAGGCCTGAGCTTCATAACGATTTGGAATTTATCCTCGATCACCGTCCGATTGCCCTTAGAAACCGAGAGCTACAAGCAGTTTTTAAAATTCAGGCAGAGCTTACCCATGCCTATCGTCTCTTCATGCATGATACTGTGCAGGCTACCGAATATTTTGCTCCCAATATGATTGGAGCATCATCAGAGGGGGGAGCTGAATTTTTCAACGTCGATTATTTTGGATATACGGCAACGCTTGCCCAAAGCAGCCAGCTTTATAAGCAGGTGATGGTTGGAGTCAATGAAAGAGTCTTTGCCTTGATGCCTTTTTTCCGAGCTGAAAAGTCGCAAACATCGCGCCATCTATCCGAAGGCAAACAGTTTGAATTTGAGATGGGGTTTTTTGATCATTGGCATGAGATTCTCGATATCCAAGAAGCTTCTCTGAAGTTTATGCTTGAATATTTGCAAAAAGTTGCACAGCCTGAAATTGATATCCTCAAAGGCTCCATTGTAAAAGCGCCGGCAGATGTCCCCTTTCCCCGCTTGACATTTCAAGAGGCTCAGGAGCTCTATTTTCAAAGAACAGGTATTGACGAAAGAAAAGAGCCGGATCTTAGCCCCGCTGCAGAAAGGGAGCTTTGCGCATGGAGTTTGGAGACAAAAGGGACTGAATTTGTGTTTGTTACAGATTGGCCTACTTCAAAAAGACCCTTTTATGCCTATCCGAATGAAAAAAATCCCCAATTAACAAATACCTTCGATCTTCTTTGCGGAGGATCTGAAATTACATCGGGGGGCCAAAGGCGCCACACGTTTGAATCGATGCTGGAAGGGATAAAACTCAAAGAGATGAACCCTGCCAATTTTGAAGATTATTTAAGTATTTTCAAATATGGGATGCCGCCTCATGGTGGGTTTGGAATGGGTCTTGAGAGGCTCACACAATCTTTACTCAAATTGAAAAACATACGGGAAGCATCCCTTTTTCCCTCTGATATGAAGAGGATTGCATCGAATCGAATCAAGGCTCACATCTATTTTGGCGGAGAAAACATTCGCAATGAAATCATCCGAAGATGCCGTGATAGCAATGTAGAATTCAAACATCTCGTCCATGAATCTACACCCACATCTGTTGATTCCTCCCGAGTGCGCGGAACTCCTATTGAAGAAGGGGTTAAAGCATTGATTCTGAGAGGAAAAACAACAAAAAAAAACTATCAGTTCAATATCTCTGCCCATCTCAAGCTCGATATGTTGGCCGTTTCTGATCTCGTTGGGGAAAAATGCGAGTTTGAAAAATCCGAAGTGATCAAAGAGCGGTTTGGTCTGATCGTTGGCGGGGTTTCCCCATTTGGCAATCTTCTCAATCTCGACAATTACTTTGATGAAAAAGTTCTTGAGCAGCCCAAAGCCGATTTCAACTGCGGCCTTTCTACAGAATCGATCATTATGAATTCCAAAGACCTAGCAACTCTTGCCGAAGCTAAATTCGGCAAATTCACAAAATAAAACCCTCTATATTAGGCATAGATAGATAATTTGCATTTTTTAATTGAATTAATTTGTATTTTTTGTAATTAATAAAATTAAAAAGGAGCAACTAATGCGCTGTTTATTTTTATTTATTCTATTATGCTCTTCTCCAATGTTTGCTGGAGCAGGGGTTAACTTTTCGCTTTATCATCATAATTTTTATAGCTATGATTACGATGATAGCACTTACTGGCAAGGTCCAGGCTTTTATTCCGGCATCTGGTTTGACACTGCTGCGGAATTTTATGCTTATCAAAATGGGGATGGATATTATTACAATGCATATCCCGGATCTTATGTAAGGTATTATTATGGAACACCTTACTATTATTCAAGATCCAGTTATGGCGGGCCTGCATTTTATTTCTCTATTGATCGAAACAGAGGATACGGCGGAAGAGGGGGTCACGGCGGCGGGGGTCATCGCGGAGGCGGAGGACACGGCGGAAGAGGTGGACACCACTAGGAGATAATCTTTTGGGAGTCAATGATCTTGGCTCCTTTTTCTTTCATCTCCTCGATAGCTTTGGGTTCATCGCCGAGTTTGCGATTGATGGCTCTGCAAGCATCGATAATAACCGTCACTTTGAACCCAAGTTCAAGAGCATCAAGAACGGAATAATGGATGCAATAATCGGTTGCAACTCCAACGAAATAAAGATCTTTGAGTTTGTGCTTTTTTAAATAATCTGCAAGACCCGTCGATCTATGCCGCTCGCTGTCGAAAAAGGCGCTATAGCTATCGACTTTTGGATCAGATCCTTTGTCAAAAAGCTTTTCGATTTGATCGGTCTTTAGCCCATCTGCAAGGCCGGCTCCTCGGGTATCGATGACGCAATGATCGGGCCAAAGGATCTGATCCACACCTCCGATTTGGACTGTCTCACCTGCCCTTTTTCCATGCGTGGAGGCAAAACTCACATGACCCGGAGGATGGTAATCGCGAACTGCTAGAACGTGATCGAATTTGGGCATGAGCGCATTGATGATCGGGATGATATTATTCGCACCACTTATCCCAAGTGCACCTCCCGGCATAAAATCGCGCTGCACATCCGTTATGATAAGTGTTTTTTTGGTCACTTTGTACCTCGGAGCTGATCGATCATGGAGAGCTTTTTCTCAAAGGTGGCATTTTCCAGTCCGGCTAAATAAGGCTGCGGATTGACAAGGCGTTTCATATTTGGAGCTAATCGGGAGAGTTCATTTTTAGCAAGTCTTTGAATATCAAAGATGGCAGGAGAATTATATACCAATTTGCCCTTTTTAAAGACAGGGACCAATAGATCTTCGAATAAGCCGTCTTTTGGAATGACAAGGCTATGGCTGGGATCGAAAACATTAACAATTTTTTCCATTTGATGTTCTATCAGCTCATCGTAGATTGCATCTGCTATGTAATGGGTTCCATCAAAAAACCTCCGAATCTGCAACATCCCCGGATTGGTCGATTTAGCCGTTTGCTCGGAAAGCTTGAGTCGATGCTTCCAATTTCCTTTTTCATCTTGAATTGCAGATAACTTATAAACCCCATCGAGCGCAGGCTGATCTTTTCCCGTAACAAGGTTTGTCCCCACGCCCCAAAGATTGATTTTTGCCCCTTGCTGTTTCAAATCGCGTATCAGATATTCATCTAGCTCATTGCTTGCCATGATTTTGGTCTTATCAAATCCGGCTTTATCTAGCAGTTTTCTGATTTCGATGCTTAAATGTGCCAAATCTCCCGAGTCGAGCCGAACCCCATGAAGAGGCACTTTCATCTTGCGGCCAATTTCAATGGCCCGTTTTGTCCCGTCGATGGAATTATAGGTATCGATCAGCATGATGCAGTTTTTAGGCAAAATTTCTGCATAGGTTTGAAAAGAGTCGATCTCTTCATCGAATGCCATCACCCAGCTATGGGCATGGGTTCCATAAACCGGTATTCCAAACATTTTTCCTGCAAGGACATGAGACGAGCCCTCACAGCCTCCAATAAATGCGGCCCTGCTTGCCGAGATGGCGCCGTTTGGCCCTTGCGCCCTTCGCATCCCAAATTCAATGACCGGATCGGGAGATGCCGCCATGCAAATCCGAGCAGATTTTGTAGCAATCAGCGTTTGGAAATTAATGAGATTCAGCATGGGACTCTCCAAAAGCTGAGCTTGCCAAATTGGCCCAATGACCCGAATGAGCGGCTCGTAGGGAAAAATAAGCTTTCCTTCAGGAACCGCATCAAAATCACAAGCAAAGTGAAAAGATGAGAGAAATTGAAGAAATTTATCCTCAAAAAGCTGGAGCGATTCTAAATAATCAAGATCTTCTTTCGTAAATGAAAAATGCTGCAAAAAATCAATGGCCATTTCAAGCCCTGCTGTGATGGCAAAGCCCCCTTTGAATGGCCACTTTCTAAAATTGAGATGAAAGATTGCCTCTCTTTCATGAATCCCCGCTTTCCAATAGGCGTAAACCATCGTAAGCTGATAAAGATCAGTAAGAAGGCTTAAGTGTGTCATTGGAGAAGCTTGCGCCTTTCGGTTTCCAACCGATCGATTTCAAGCTGCACCCTTTGTGCCTTGATCCTATTTTCTTCTGCAAGCTCAAGATGGCGTCTGGTCTCTAAATATGCACGATCTTCAAATTGAAGCCTTTGGGCATAGTCTTCATGTTTGAGAACCCGGGACTCAAATCCCCTTTTCATCGCCCTTAGCTCTTCGATCTGCCGATCGATCTCATCTACTTGCGCCTTAGTGGCTTCGTTAAATGCCACTAAAGGATTTTCTTTCACTTTAAAACTGTCAATGGCAGCAAAGGCCCAAATTAAAAAAAATAGGGACATGGTAAGAAAAAATATCCGATTCAGCCCCATATATACCTCTAATCAATTCTATACTCTTTCTTGCAACTAGATTCAATACTCTGTAAAATAGACTTATGTGGAAGCTCTTAAGTCTTTTTCTTCTTTCAGCATCGCTCTTTTCCTCCCCTCTTCATGACAGGCTAAAGACCGCAAACCCGGGAGATTATCTGGTTGTAGAAGGGGGCAAAATGATCACGATTATCTCGATCCGCTCCGTCAATCCCAATACAATTGTTTTTGAAGAGGTAAGCGCCCCTTCGGAAAATTTGAAAAAAAGACCCGCTTCTTGGAGCGATTGGATTAAGTCTAAAGCGCCGGGACATAGTTCGTGGTCGATGATCGAGCTCCAAAAAACTAATGGCGAAGTGATTGAATGTTATTCATTTACAAAAGGGGCTTGGGTGCAGCTGAGTACTCAAAAAAGCTTGATTGCCACTCTTCTTACCCTCGATTTAAAACGGGTCCCAAAAGAAACCCGAAGGAAAATTGGCCCCCCTCCTCAGCCGGGAGAAATGGATACCAGGAAAATCTGGGAGCCGGCAGCAATTGTGGAAGGGAAAAAGCAAGATAAGATGCGGATGGATGTTTTTGAGACGACGTGGCCAAAAGATCAGTCGCAATTATCCGGAAATAAGGTCCTTCTTTATTTTGATGCTAAAGGGAAATTTCCCTTTCCCTTTTGGATTCAGATGGAAACTACCCTTGCGAATTTTGCCTTGAGGACCATCGATACCGGGAAGAACTTCCCCTCACCCTACAGGAGATTTCCAAGAAGGGTTCCGGAGTTTGTCGGCGAGCCGAAACGGACATCCAGGGGATTAAAACTTTTTTTAAAAAGCCCCAAATATTTCCGCGAATTCGACCTTTTTGTGATCGATGTGACCGAGAAAGATAAAGAACTTTGTCCCGTCCAGTTTACCGTTATCGAGGCAAAAGATGAGCGGCTTACCATTGAAATCGATACAGAGGAATTGAACCAGGTTTTAAAGGGTGATCATAAGTATACTTGGCTTCTCGTTCCAGTGGGCAATTCCGACTCCTACACCGAGACAACCAAACCTTTTATTTGGAACTAGAGACTGGGTGGGGCCGGAGTTTGTAAATTCAGGTGAGAAGAATGATTCTCTAGATTTTGATCCGGAAGCGAATTTACTATTGCCCGCATCGCAATTTGGGTGATCTCATCACCATGAATTGGGTCTCTACAGTTAGGACAAGTTGCATTTAGACTATCAGATACCCATTCGTCTATACAACCGACATGAAAAGTATGACCACACCTTAAAGTTAGGTCTAAATTTGCATTAAAGCAAACAGTACATTCCGAAGACATAAGATTCTCCTTTTAATTATATAAATTATAACATAATTAAGGCTTTATTAAAATATTGTTTAATACCGTTATTTATAATACATAAGTTACTTAGGGTTAGATGTTTAAAAAATCTGTACAAATTTCGAAAAAAATCGTATCCTATTGCCCATGGTCGTTAAAAAGGTCACTTCTTTTTATACTTTGAGCAGGATGAAAAAGGTCCTAAGGCACAGCCTTAAGCTCTATCGCAGAAAAGAGAAAGGCCTCGATAAAACCGCCCAAGAATTGATCCAGTCCCAGTTAAAATCCTTGCAAACGGCGATTTTACAAAAAGATGCAGGGATTGCTGCGCAAATTGGCGAGCAGCTCTTCATGACCCAAAAGCGGCTGATGCCAAAAACCGGTTGGGACAAGGTAAGGGATTTTGTATATGGAATCGCCTTTGCCTTGTTTGTTGCCGTCATCATAAGGACGATGTGGTTTGAGCTTTATACGATCCCAACAGGCTCTATGCGCCCTACTCTCAAAGAAGGGGATTTTCTCGTCGTTTCAAAAACCGATTATGGAATCAATGTCCCTTTGAGACCTGCCCATTTTTATTTTGATCCAACTCTTGTTCAGCGCGGTGGCATTTTTGTCTTTTCCGGCGAAAATATGGATATTACCGATGCCGATACAATGTACTTTTACATTTTCCCGGGAAAAAAACTCTTTGTAAAAAGGCTTATGGGGAAGCCTGGAGATACCCTCTATTTTTATGGAGGAAAAATCTATGGAGTCAATGCGCAAGGAAATGACATTACAGCGCTTCGCAATCCTGCATGGATGCAAAGTTTAGAACATATCCCTTTCATTACTTTTGATGGGGAGGTTGATGCCCCTTATTCAGATCAAGGAATTTGCAGAGCCGCCACCTTTTATCAAATGAATGAACCCGTAGCTAAACTCACATTGAACCAAATCGGAAAAGTTACAGGTGAAATGATAGGATCTCAAAAGATTAAAGATTACAGCGATCTTTGGGGATTTAAGAATTTTGCCATGACCCGTCTTCTTACACCGGATGAGGCAGAAAAGCATTATCCGGGAGCTACTTCTGAAATTGGAAAAGGGGTCCTTTATTTGGAGATCATGCACCATCCGAATTTGCAAAATGGCCATTTGATCCGCGATAAATATGGAAGGCTAAGACCTGATTTGGGAATGAGTGGATCTTTGATGGCTCTCTCTCAAAACCATGTGGATAAGCTTGCCAAAAATTTAGTCACATGCCGTTTCATTGTGGAAAAAGGGAAGATGTGTCCCTATGGCATGAAAATCAAAAATGTAAATAGTGCCGCATTACCGGATTTGCCGGGAGTTGCAGATGGAACGTATGAAATCCAAAATGGAATTGTCTCTAAAGTTCTTTTTGGAGGAATAACCAAAGAATTATCGAAAAAACATCCTCTTTATAAAAGCGATGCATTGCAGGTGCAAAAGCTCTATAATTTTGGAAACCGCTACGCCTATTTCCGAGACCACGATCTTTATCTTTTTGGCGCTCCCATTGTAAAAAAAGAAGATCCTGAACTCATCCTCTTTTTAAAGAGCGAATACCAAAAACAGTCGATCTCCACTTCCATTAACCCCTATTTCCCCTTTGATGATGCCGGACCTCCCATCAAAAGCGATGGGACAATCGATGTAGATTTCATTAAAAAATATGGCGTTACAATTCCTGATAAAATGTATTTAGCGTTGGGCGATAACCATGCAATGAGCGCAGATAGCCGCCAATTTGGATTTGTTCCGGAAGATAATATCCGAGGGGGCCCAAGCTTTGTCTTTTGGCCTGCCGGAAGCCGCTTTGGCCAGCCCCAGCAACCCCCTTTCCCCCACCTTATTTTTCCAAATATTTTTGTTTGGACAGCAGCTTCTGTCATTGGAATCGGCTCGGCCTATTACATGCGCCGCCGCCTCCAAAAACCCCTATTCGAACAGAAGAAAAAATAGAAAAATTTTAACCACAGAGATAGAAACCTTGAGAGCCCGCGCAAGGCGCGGGGTAGATTTTTTGGAGCGCGAGGCCCTGCCTCGCCTCTGTGGTTTCTATCTCTGTGGTTAAATAATATAAACTAAATTGTTTGCTATATATTTTGAATAATGCAGATTTAATGTATTATTATTCCAAATGGCAATAAATTTTAGATTATCATCACCTTTCCATTGGCTTAGCTCTTGGTATCGCTCTGAAGAGGCGGTGCCAACTCCAGAGCAATTGCCACCGCCGGAATTGTTGGAGCTGCTTAGATCAAAACACCCCTATCTAATGAGCCCTTTTTTCCGGGATGATGGAAAGCTTTCGACTCAATCTAGAGAGATCGAATTGCAAGAAAGAATCAATCGCATTTATAAGAAGATGGGTGGATCGCCTTATACAAAAACTTTCTTTGGGGGCGAAATACCTTCCATTGTTTTAAAGCTACAACCTGAAATTATTCAGGACAAAAATGGTTTTTTTTCTGCATCGCGTCGGGTTTTTTCCAGTGTCCTCCACTTTCCAGCTATTTATTTACTCTCTCCCGAAGAGTTTCCGGAAGATCTGAAAGTAAATGGGCCGGATGATCCTCAATTAAATGAGAATGCCTATTATCAAAAATTTAACACTTGGATTCAGCAGCAATTCAACCTGCATTTAACTCTACCTAAACAATATGACTGGGAAGCTAAGATTAAATTTAAAGAATATATTCGGTTTATGCAAAATCCTGAGATGGCCAATAAAGCATTGGATTTTATCCTTTATCATGAAATTGCCCACATTTACCATGGACATCTAGCCAAAGGCAGTCCAAAACATTCATTGTTGCAAGACTTTCTTCATGCGCTTCTTGATTTTGCCCTTTTTCTCATGTCTATTTGCATTTGGATTTATGAGCCAACAGGCAAATACTTTGATTCTATGACAAACGGCCTTCAGACAAAAAAAAATGAATGGGAAGCAGATAAAACGGCAATCAAACTTACTCGTGATGTCGCAGGAGCTTGCTACGTTTTACAAAATTCAAATCAAACCCATCTCCAAATCCGAAACGACCCCCATGCTTCCATCGAAAAAAAATTCTCTACCACCCGTTCCGGAGATTCAATCGGCTCTCTTCTCTCGCATCAACTCAACACAACCCGCATTGCTGCAATGCAAGCTTTGAAAATCTAGGCTTTTTGGAGTTCGATGATGGTGTTTTCACCGTTGAGATCCCAGGAGGTTCCTTGGCTGGGGCCGAATTGGACATCGACGGCGAGGACTTCATGGGAGATGTATTTTTGATGATGGGAATAGCACTCTTGGACACGGGGTGTGGTTTGGAGGCGGATTTTGATCCGATCGGTTACTTCAAGGCCCAAATCTCTTCGCATGGTGTTGATTTTGTTGACAAGCTCGCGGGCAAGCCCTTCTCGAAGAAGCTCCTCGTCAAGGGATGTATCAAGAGCAACCGTTAAATCTCCCTCATTTCCCGCAGCAAGCCCCTCTTTGACTTTGCGCTCAATTTGAACATCTTCGGGATCAAGTTCAATCTTTTCTCCATTGATTTCGATGGGAACTTTTTTGCCCAAGAAAAGGGCTTGGATCTGTTTTCGATCAAAGGCCTGGATGATTTTTTGTGCTTGAGGGATCAGTTTTCCGATTTTTTTGCCCAGGATTGGAAAATTGGGTTTTGCCTGCCATAGGACAAATTTCGATTCATCACTATGAAACTCGATATTTTTCACATTGAGCTCATCTGCAATGAGAGAAGTTTGTTTTTTAAGCGCTTCCAAAAGCTCCTCATTGGAAGAGATCAAATGAGCTTTAGGAAGGGGCTGGCGCACCTTGATTTTGTATTCTTTTCGAAGCGCATGGCCCAAAGAGACTGCAAGCTGAGAAGCTGCAACCTCTTTTTCCAATTCGATGTTGCGTAGGGACTCGTCATAGAGAGGAAAGTCATTTAAATGGACCGATTCAGCCATTTTTTCGGTTTTGAGCTCAAGATAAACGGCTTCGCTTATGAATGGGATGATCGGAGCTGCCGTTTTTGCAAGCTGCAGAAGGACAGTGTATAGTGTTGAAAAAGCCTCTCTTCGGTCAGGGCTATCCTCATCTGCCCAAAAGCGGGTGCGCGATCTTCGGATATACCAATTGGTCAGCTCATCAATGAATCCAACTAACGGCTCAACTGCGCCACTTAATTCATAGCTTTCCATGCCGGAAGTTACTTCCTGGATCAGCTTTTGAGTTTTGGACAAAATCCAGCGGTCAATGAGGGCTTTAGGTTTTTGCACCGTTTCGGGCTTCCAAGTGTAGATTTTGGCATAGGTAGAGAGGAAGACAAAGGAATTCCAAAAAGGAATGAGGACCTGCCGAAGGGTCTGCTCCACTCCCCTTTCTGAAAATCGAAGATCTTCCGCTTTCACTGCAGGGCTATAAAGCATGTAAAGGCGGACGGCATCTGCTCCCAATTTATTGATGACGGTTTCGGGGTCGGGGTAGTTTTTGAGCCGCTTCGACATTTTATTGCCGTCTTCTGCCAAAATGATCCCATTGACAATGACGTTTTTAAAAGCAGGTTTATCAAAAAGAGCGGCGCTTAAAACGGTCAAAGTATAAAACCAGGCGCGCGTTTGATCGATCCCCTCTGCAATAAAATCAGCGGGGAAGGCCTTTTCAAAAGTGTCACTCTCTTCAAATGGATAGTGGTTTTGGGCATATGGCATCGATCCCGACTCAAACCAGCAATCAAATACTTCGGGGACTCTTTTGTAGGTTTTGCCATTTTTTTCAAACTTAAGATCATCGATAAAGTGGCGATGTAAATCGGTGATTTTGGCTCCGGTTAGCTTTTCAAGTTCTTGGACGCTTCCAATGGCAATGATATCGCCATTTTCGTCTCTCCAAAGAGGGATGGGCGTTCCCCAATAGCGATTGCGGCTTATGGCCCAATCGCGGGCATTTTCCAGCCACTTGCCAAAGCGCCCTTCTTTAATAAAGCCAGGGACCCAATGGATGGGAGCATTTGCTGCAAGGAGCTTTTCCTTGATTTTTTCAACAGCAACAAACCATGAGCGGACGGCTTTATAGATCAGGGGGGTATCGGAGCGCCAGCAAAAAGGATAGCGGTGGCGAATCGTTGCGTGATGGAAAATAGAGCCCTGTTTTTTCAAATCGCGGATGATTTGGGAATCGGCATCTTTAACAAGCTGGCCTTCATAGGGAGGCACATTCGGAGTGAATTTTCCATTGGCATCAACCGGGCAAACAAGATCAATCCCCTCTCTTTGGCAGGCAAAAAAATCGACCTCTCCAAAAGCAGGAGCTGCATGGACGATCCCTGTTCCGTCTTCAAGCGATACGGCCTCCTCTAAGATAATGCGAAAGGCATCTTTTCGATCGGCAAAAAATGGGAAAAGAGGCTTATATTTTTTTCCCTCCAAAGTAAGCCCTTTAAAGCGCTCGAGTATTTTTGGCTGTTCTTTGAAATTGGCCGGTAGGCGGGACGCGGCTAGAATGTATTTTTTGTCCGAATTGGAATCGAGGACTTTGACATACTCATGTTCGTCCCCTACCATCAAGGCCAAATTGGAAGGCAAGGTCCAGGGAGTTGTCGTCCAGGCAAGAAAATAGGTATCCGGCTCATCTAGGCTTTCAAAAGCGACTGTGATGGAGGGGTCGTCGACTTCCTTGTAATTGAGATTAGCCTCGAAATTCGATAACGGGGTTCCTAGTTTCATGGAAAAAGGCATGACCTTAAAGCCTTCATACACAAGGCCTTTATTGTATAGCTCCTTAAATGCCCACCAGACGCTTTCCATGAAAGGAAGATCCATCGTCCGATAGGGATTGTCGAAATCGACCCAGCGCCCCATTCGGTTGACCGTTTTTTTCCATTCATTTGTATAGCGTAAAACAATGCTGCGGCATTCTTCATTGAAGCGGGCGATTCCAAATTCTTCGATGGAGGCGGAACCTGAGAGAACTTTGGCTTTTTCAATCTCATTTTCGATGGGAAGGCCATGGCAGTCCCAACCAAAGCGGCGGGGGACAAAATAGCCCTTCATGGTCTTATAGCGAGGGATGACGTCTTTGATGGTCCCGGCTAAAATATGGCCGTAATGAGGCAGGCCTGTCGCGAAGGGAGGGCCATCGTAGAAGGTAAAGCGGGGGCCATTTTTCCGGGTTTCGAGCGATTTTTCAAAGAGCTTCCCCTCCTGCCAGAATTTTAGGACTCTTTCTTCTCTTTCGGCAACCGATTCGTCTTCAAACAGAAACATATGAATAGTTTACATACCTTATCCCTTAAAGGCCAGCACTTTTCAATAAATGACTTATCTGCTAGAATTTGGGTAACTATGTAATTTACGTCCCCGCATAGGACATAAGGTCTTCTTATGATTTATGTGGGGGTGTCAAGGTTTCGACTTGGAAACTAAGCATAGGTGGCATGCGGAGGATGATCGGTTGGCCTCCTAAAAAATCCGGTCAAAACAA
>CAZXLK010000023.1:0-16529 GCA_964641775.1 uncultured bacterium
AGGTCAGAAGAGATCAACGATCAAACGATGGAACGATACGAACGATGATTTTTTTCTTTCAAGAAGTATCCCCATTATGTAAAGCGGCTTTACATTTTTCGTATTAGGGGTAAATCAACTCTGGAAGCAAAAAAAACAATCGGATAGAAGGAGGCTTATGAAGCTACGAGATCTACTTCAAAGGTGGGCGAAGTATTGGAGTGATAGACTCAAGGGAGAAACTGATGAATCGATCGCCATTCATGAAAAAAAACTGCTCCCTACGATTATCGGGATCGTATTTGTCGTTCTAATCGCCTGTTTTTTATTTTTTTCAAATTCCGGCTTTTTCTTCTCTTGGATGAACATCATCGAAGATAAAGCATATGATTTGCAGGTGCGGAGTATAGTTAAGCCTTTAGGAAAAAATCCAATGGTTGCAATTGTTGCCATCGATGATCGGAGCATTGAAATCGAAGGACGGCTTCCCTGGTCGCGCAAAAAAATGGGTCAGCTCGTTGCAAATCTAAAAGAACTCGGCGCTAAATGGGTAGCCCTTGACTTTATGTTTCCTCAATCGGAAAAAAATGTAGCTGAAGAGGTGATTCAAGAATTAAAAAGGACAAATCATCCGATCCCGCCGGAGTTGCAAAATACACTTACGGATTTTGACTATGATGCGAGTTTCGCAAAAAGTTTGGAAGAGCAGCCCTCTATACTCGGAATGTTTTTTAACCAAGGTAGCCATTCTGTTGGTTTTTTGCCGAGCCCGCTTCTGGAAATCTCTGAAAATTTGTCCCATGTATATCTTCCTCACATGACCGGCTATTTGGGAAACATTGAAATATTGCAAAAGGCGGCAAAATTCGCCGGATTTATCAATGCAACTCCTGATTCTGACGGCATTATCCGATTTGCCCCTTTGATTTATCAACATAGTTCCAATCTTTATGGCTCACTCTCTCTGATAGCAGCCTATCAGTTTTTAAATGTTCAAAATTTTCAGCTCATCTCTAAACCTTATGAAAATTTGTATTTCCTGGAAAATCTTGCGCTTGATCAAAGGCTCATTCCGGTAGATCCCTACGGAAGAATCTTGATCCCTTTTCGAGGCCCTGCATCCACATTCCCTAAAATCTCGGCAACCGATGTGCTGAACAAAAGCGCAAATCAGGATAAGATCAAAGACAAATTGGTTTTTGTAGGGACGACAGCAACTGCTAGCGGAGAATATTTTCCGGTGGCAGCTTCCCCCTCCTATCCGGCAATTGAAATTCATGCGACGATTGCACAGGGAATTATTGACAACTACCTCCCCTTTAAACCCACCTGGGGCAAAGGGATCTCTGTCGCATTGATTTTGATTTTAGGACTACCGCTTGCATTTTTCCTCCCTCGCATAGGGCCTATTTGGAAGCTCCTCGTTTCTTTGTGCTGCATTGCAGCTCTTTTATCTTTAAGTTATTGGCTTTGGGTCCATCAAAACATATTCATTTCCACATTTTTCCCCATTTTTGTTGTTGTTATGCTCCTTCTTTTCGATACGATCTACGGATATTTCATTAAATCCCAACAAAGCCAGGCTATTAAGCATATATTTGGACAGTATGTCTCTAATGAATATATCGATTTGATGATGAAAAAGAAAAAAGAGTTCGGCCTTTATGGGGAGAGTAAAGAACTTGCGATCCTCTTTTCCGATATCCGCAATTTTACATCGATTACGGAAAAAATGAACGCAACTCAGATCAAGACGTTTCTCAATGACTATCTTTCGGAGATGACACAGCTTATTTTTGATACAAAAGGGACAATCGATAAATACATCGGAGATGCGGTCATGGCATTTTGGGGAGCTCCTCTCGAGGATCCTCAAATGTCTCTACATGCAGTCATGACCGCATTTGCAATGAATAAAAAATTGAAAGAATTGAATGAGAAACTGCCTGAGAGTGCCCCTAGTATCAAAATTGGCATTGGGATTGCAACCGGCGTTGTCTATGTGGGAGACATGGGATCGAAATTCCACCGCTCCTATTCTGCCGTGGGCGACGATGTGAATTTGGCTTCGAGACTGGGCGATCTCACCAAACGATATTCTGTCGGTATCATCGTATCGGGAAGCACAGAGGCCGCAACGAGAGATCATTTTTTCTATAGAAGACTCGATCGGGTACAAGTGAAAGGGAAAAAATTAGTAATCCCTATTTTTGAGCCGATTTGTCCGATTGAAGAGGTGACCCCTGCACTCAAAAATGAAGTAGAGCGGCACATGGAAGCTCTCGATGCGTACTCAATAGGCGATTTTGAAAAAGCCAAAGCGATTTGGGAAAATCTTAAGAATACACAAGAAAATAAAAATCTATATTCTATGTATTTGGAGCGTTGCGATAAAGAAAAACCCTCCGGTTCAGATTGGAATGGGGTACAAATTTTTGAGGTGAAGTGAAAATTTTACTGGTGTTTCTTTTGGCAATATCTCCCCTTTTCAGCAAGAAGATCGCAACTGTAACGAATATTCGGGGAACGGCCTCATCGCTGAGCCACTTTAACATGAAAGAGGCGCTTGAGCTGGGCTCTTCTATCTATGTTGGAGATACCATTTTTGTCGATTCGGATTCAGCGATTCAATTCCAATTTTTAGATGAGAGTATTTTGGAGCTTGCCGCGAATTCGAAATATCTCATTAAAGAATATAAATATCATCGATCCTTATTAGAGCTCTTTACCGCGAATACCGATTATATCCTTCAAGGGGGGCCACCTACGGCAGAAGGGAGTAGCCACACTCAACTTTTTTATGGAGGGATGCGCCTATTGAGTGGAAAAATCACATCAAATCCCGATCAATACAGCATCCAAACTCCGGAGGCTACCTTAGGTCTTCTTGGCACCTTAATGGAGGCAACTTCTGAAAAGGGGAAATTATCCGTTGCATGCACAAAAGGGCGTCTGCAAATCAAAAATGAGGGTGGCACTGTTGTGATCGGCGAAGGGATGGAGCAATATGCAATCGTCACATCCTATACCCGCCGCCCCCGCATTTACATTAGCCCTCCTCCCGTCTTGATCCACCCCAAGATCGCAAAATTTTGAAGTGAATTAAAAATCGTAATCTCTTAAGTCTCGTTAATTTCTTATTTACTATTCACAAAAGAATATTTATCGTGAGCTTTGGGGAGCTTTTGTGAAAAGAGCACTAATACTACTCATCTCAGTTGGAAATATTCTCGTTGGTGCCACTAAAACTTGGAATGGGACGACAAACACGGACTGGAATACCGGCACAAATTGGACAGGGGGCGTTCCAACTACGAATGTCGACGATATTGTCATTGCTGTAGGTTCAACGAATCAGCCTCAATTTAACTCCACCGCATCCGGTGATAGTTTTGTAGCTAATCCAGGCTTTGTTAATAATAAAGCTGCAGGAAGCCTTACCATTCTCCCAACGTATAGTTTTAACACGGGAAGTCTCACAGTCAATGCACCCTTCACTTTCACGATCCAAAATGCAGCAAGCGGGTCGGGGTTTAATACATCGCTGACTGTCGGAGCTAGCAGTATTGGCAGCACATTGAGTTATTCATTTACAAATCCGGGAGGGGCAGTAAACGCGTCTCTTCTTAATTTCAATGGGGCATTTAGCGGCGCTGGTTCTGCAAGTATTGCAACAGCAGCAGGCGCTCAGGCAACCGTCACAATTGCAAACGGAATTACTGCTACCTTCTCTTCTATTAATTCTGTAAATAGCAATGACTCTTTTGTATTATCAAACGCCTCGTCCAATATCACAATTAACCCAGCCTCAGATTCTTCTATAGCAGGAGTGATTTCAGGAGCCGGATCACTAACCTTTAACGCGATCAATAAATCCTTAACATTATTGAATGCAAATACTTACACAGGAAATACATCCATCCCAAATGGAACAATTGCTTTGAGCGGTTCCGGAGCAATTGCTTCTTCCAATGCTGTCATAATCGGGGGGACAGGGACATTCGATATCAGCCAGATCACTTCTTCCTCCACATCGATCAAAACGTTATCAGGGGGTGGCGCCGTTCAACTAGGATCTAAGACATTGACAGTCAATCAAGAAAGCAATCAAACTTATGCTGGTCTCATACAAGATGGAGGAAATGGAGGCAGCTTGATAAAAGCGGGCGCCGCAACTTTAACATTAGCATCAACTATAACAAACACATACTCAGGCAGTACGACAATCACGGCAGGGACACTTGCTTTGAGTGGGAACTCAGGGATTACTGTTTCTAATGCTGTCTCTATCGCCGGGACATTCGATATCAGCCAGGTCACTACCTCCGCAACGATCAAAACGGTATCGGGAACCGGGACGATCAGTCTTGGATCTAAGACGCTGACAGTAAATCAAGGAAGTAATCAAACATTTAGTGGCGTTATACAAGATGGGGGAATTGGAGGTGGAGCAGGAGGCAAATTCACAAAAACGGGCGCCTCGACTTTGACTTTATCCGGAGTCAATACTTACACGGGCGCTACGACAATCACGACAGGGACAATTGCCTTGAGCGGCAGCGGATCGATTGCTCCTTCCGCGTCTGTCGCAATCGCCGGGACCCTCGATATCAGCCAGATTACTTCCGCTACATCGATCAATACGATATCAGGAGCCGGGACGATCAGTCTTGGGTCTAAAGCATTGACTGTAATTCAAGGAACTTCCCAAACATTTAGCGGCGTTATTCAAGATGGGGGAATTGGAGGTGGAACAGGAGGGAGCTTTACAAAAGCGGGCGCCGCGACCTTAACTTTAACAGCAGCCAATACCTTTTCGGGCGGCACAACAATTAGCGCAGGAACTTTGGCGCTATCCGGCGGCGGATCGCTTTTAAGTACAGGTGCTGTTGCTGTCGCCGGCACATTTGACATCAGCGCGATCACATCTTCGACAACAATAGGGGATTTATCCGGCGCAGGAGGTGTAAATCTTGGAGCCAAAGCATTGACTGCGGGGACAAGCACACCATCAGTGACATATAGCGGAGCGATGATCGGCGTTGGGGGAAGTTTTACGAAGGCAGGATCCGGCACTATGATCTTTTCCGGAACCAGCACTTATTCGGGGCCCACAACAGTAACAGCCGGAACCTTTACAGTCACCGGCTCCATTGCAAACTCTCAAATGACCATCCAATCGGGAGCCACTTTAAAAGGAACAGGAACCCTAGACTCCGTAACTTCTTTAAACGGCTCAACCATTGCTCCCGGAACTTCGATTGGGACACTGACTGTTAGCTCCGTTACCTTTAATCCGAGCTCTACTTTTCAAATTGAGATCAATCCAACTACAGCTTCTCGTCTCAATGTAACAGGGGCCGCCACACTAGATGGGACGGTAAGTGTAATTGTAGACTCAGGCTCTTATCCCAGGAGTAAGCAATATTTAATCCTGGAGGCGGGCAGCATCACCGGCTCGTTTTCGGCTGTCACTAGCAGTAATCCTTCATTTACTTTTACCTTAAGTCAGGTAGGCAATGATATTTTTCTCTCCTATGCAACATCCTTACCACCAAGCTTAGATGGCAACCTTACCGGCAATCTGAAAAAGATTGCCAACTTTATCAATACAAATGGCTCAACTTCGATGGTGATGCTTCTTTCCGGTTTAAGTGAAAACGAACTGAAAAAGGCATTGAGCAGGCTCTCCCCTGCAAGAAATGTTTATGGAACTTATATTTCTCAACAAACAGCTCTTTCTTTATCTAAAGTTCTTACTGTTCATATCGATAATTACCGTTTTGCAAAAGAGAGAATAGAAGCCGCTACAACTACTACAGATCTGATAGCAATGACCTGTGATGAAATTAATGAAAAATTATGTCCCGATACATGTTACTTAGAGAATTGTTGCCCGCCAACAAGATGCAATAACTACAGCTTCTGGATGTCGGGCTTTGGAGAATACGCCCACCAGCAAGCGAGCAATGAAAACCCGGCATTTAATTATATTTCCGAGTCGGGCCTCATAGGTTTTGATTATCGGGGAATAATGAAAACCCTCGCAGGCTTTGCTGCCGGCTATGCCCATACCCATTTTTTTGAAGATGACAATGCAGGAAACGGCAATATCAACTATTATTTTGCGAGCATTTATGCAAATGGCACTCTCGGTTGTTTTCATGTATGTGATGAGATCATTGATTTCTACGCTTCTACAGCACTATGGGGACTGTTCAATAAAACCGACCAAACAAGAAATGTCTCTTTTCCCGGATTTCCTGAAACAGCAAAAGCTGAAGTCTTCGCCTGGCAAATCAATCCTCACCTGGAAATTGGATGCATGATAGAGCGCTGCTGGAGCACTATCGCTCCCTTTACCGCCCTTGATTGGCCGATCTCATGGCAAAGAAGATACGAAGAACATGGCGCTTTTCCCTTCAATGCAATCCAGCCTGCAATCAGATCTTCTTTAGTCCGGAGCGAAACGGGGCTTAAATTCTCCCAAGAATGGGAATTAGATTTTGGGATCTTCTCTCTCAAAGAAAAAGGCTCTTACATCTATGAAAAACCTTTTGGCATAGGAACTGTCCATACCGGTTTTGTAGGAACTCCCGGCTCCTTTACTGTCACTGCCCTCAATCAAACCCTCCATCTCGGCGCAGTCGGCCTCGACTTTCTCTTTGCTGTTGGCAACGATTGTTCCCTAATCATCGATCTCGACTTTGAAGGGGAATTCGGCCCCCATTATTGGTCCAGTGATGGCATGCTAACCTTCACTAAAATATTTTAAAAAAATCATCTTCCTCGATCTTCTTAATAATGAATCGGGAACGCACACGCAAACGCAAGCGCAAGCGCAAACGTTCACGATTAGCGGCAGGACAAGATATGCAGGATGCGCAGGATAGGATTAAGAAAAAAATATTTCTATTTTATCATGCAAATCAAGCACATCCTTTTCCATCATGGTTTCCATGGTGTATACAAGAGCCCCTGAGGTCACAAGAGATCAACGATCAAACGATGGAACGATAAGAACGATGAATTCTTATTTACTATTCACAAAAGAATATTTATCGTGAGCTTTTCGGAGCTTTGATGAAAAGAGCGCTTTTCCTACTACTCTTCTTGATGGCAAATGATGTCTTTGGGGTCCTTAAAGAATGGATTGGATTAACAAACACGGATTGGAATACGGGCACAAATTGGATCGGGGGGAGTGTACCGGCTAATAATGATGACATCTCTATTATCGCAGGTTCAAGCAACTTCCACATTTTATTTAACTCAACTCCTGCAGGAAGCTCTTTTACAGCTGGCAGCTTTATTAATGCTCAAACTGGGGCAAGTCTTACTATTCTCCCAACATATAGTTTTACTATCTCGGCAGGGACTTTTATATTAGATAATTTCACCTTCGAGCTCCAAAATGCAACAATTCCATCAGGGTTTAGTACAACGTTGAATATCGGAGCGTCCACTATTAACACGGGAAAAGTACTAAATTATTCATTCACGAATCCAGGAGCAGGAGGAAACGCATCGCTTCTCAATTTTAATGATGCAGATGTGATTTCTGGCCTAGGCGCCGTACATATTACAACAGCACCAACCTCTTTAGCAAGAGTCACAATTGCAAATAATATTACGATCTCTGTGACTACAATTAATGCTGTAAATGCCGGTGACACTTTTGTATTATCGAATGCTGGGTCGAACCTCACATTTACTTCGCAGGCTCTTACAGTTGGCAAGGGAAACTCTTCTATTGCAGGGCAGATTACGGGGCCCGGGTCAGTGACCTATAACTCATCCGGAGATACTTTAACATTATCAAGACCGAACCCTTACACAGGAACTACGACAATCACGGCGGGGACAGTTGCTCTAAGTCTCAGTGGATCGATTGCTTCTTCCGCTAGTGTCCCAATTGCTGCCGCAGGGATATTCGATATCAGTCAGATCAGCTCTTCTGGCACATCGATCAACACGCTATCGGGAGCCGGCACTATTCGTTTAGGCTCTAAGGCATTGACAATAGTTCAAGGAACTAACCAAACTTTTAGTGGTACCATACAAGATGGAGGAATTGGAGGTGGGACGGGAGGCAGCCTGATCAAAGATGGGAGCGCTACCTTAACTTTATCCGGAGCCAATACCTATACCGGAGGGACTACGATCCTTGCTGGGACACTTAGTGTTTCCAGTGACGGCAATTTAGGAGGCTCAAGCGGACCACTCACAATATCCGGAGGGACACTTGGCGTAACGAGTTCTTTTACCCTCTCGGCTAGCCGCACAGTCACGACCACTAGCAGTTCAAGCGGAATTGATGTTTCAAGCGGACAAACATTTACCATTGGCCAAGCAATTGGTGGAGCCGGAGCTATTACAAAAACGGGTGCAGGAACTCTGGTTTTTGGTGGCAATAATTCCTACAATGGCACAACGATTTCCGGGGGAACTTTAAGTGTTTCCAGCGACGCCAATTTAGGGACACCAACGGGCGCTCTCACATTGTCGGGAGGGACGCTTGCTGTAACAGGTTCCTTTACTCTTTCGCCAAGCCGCATTGTAACAGTACCCATTTCCAGCACAATTGATGTAGCAAGTGGACAAACATTTACTATTGGCCAATCAATTAGTGGAGCTGGAGGCATTACAAAAACGAACGGTGGAACTTTAATTTTTGGTGGCAGTAATTCCTACAATGGCACAACGATTTCCGGGGGAATTTTAAGTGTTTCTAGCGACGCCAATTTAGGGACAGCGTCTGGCGCCCTCACATTGTCTGGAGGAACATTACAAACTACAGGCTCCTTTACTCTTTCGCCTAGCCGTGCAGTTTCAACGACGAGTGCCTCTAGCGGAATTGATGTAACAAATGGGCAAACATTTACGATTGGCCAAGGAATTACCGGAGCCGGGGCCATTACAAAAAGTGGCGCCGGAACTCTTGTTCTTGGCGGAACCAATACTTATTCTGGAGACACTACAGTGCAGGCGGGGACTTTGACAGTCACCGGCTCCATCGCTTCTGCAACAACGACCATCCAATCGGGAGCTACTTTAAGAGGAACGGGAACTCTACAATCAGTCATTGCCCAAAACGGGGCTACCATTGCTCCCGGAACTTCTTCGATTGGGACATTGCATGTTAGTTCTGTTACCTTTAATGCGGGCTCTATTTTTCAAGTAGAGATCGATCCATCTCACGCTTCTCTTCTCGATGTATCGGGCTTAGCCACTCTAGCCGGGACAGTAAATGTAATCGTAGATGCGGGCACTTACCCTAGTAGAAATGAGTATTTGATCCTACAAGCAGGTGCCATTGCCGGCTCATTTACGGGAGTTACTAGCAATAATCCCGCATTTCCTTTTACTTTACGGCAGACAGCTAACCAGGTTTTTCTTTCCTATTTAATATCCATAGCGGGAACCACAAATGGGACCCTTACCGGCAATCGAAAAAAGATTGCTACCTTTCTCAATGAAAATGGCTCAGGTTCGGCTTTGATGCTCCTTACAGTCTTAAATAAAAAAGATCTGAAAAAAGCATTAAATAGAATTTCCCCTGCAAGAAATGTTTATGGAACTTATATTTCTCAACAAACAGCTCTTTTTTTATCTAAAGTTCTTACTGTTCATATCGATAATTACCGTTTTGCAAAAGAGGCTGTGGCAGTTGAAGTGGAAGTGGAAGTTGAAAACTTTACAGACGCCCCCCTGTTGGCAAAGGGAACTAGAGCTAAATTTAAAACTCATGAAATTTGTACTAACGAATTTGATACGGATGAAGAGAAAAACAAGACTCCTGAACTTTGTACTGACGAAAGTGATACGGATCATGTGGATACAGGCCGTGACGAGGAAAATGAGACTCTTGAACTTTGTACTGAGGAATTTGATACGGATTATGTTGATACATGCTGTGAAGAGAATCGAGGCTTCTGGATATCGGGCTTTGGGCAATATGCTCATCAGCAGCAAAGTCATCAAAATCCGGCATTTAGTTTAACTTCCGAGTCAGGCCTCATCGGTTATGATTATCGAGGACCGGATAAAATCCTCGCGGGATTTGCCGCAGGTTATGCTCATACCCATTTTTTTGAGGATGAAAATGCAGGTCACGGAAATATCCAGTACTATTATGCTTGCATTTATGCAAATGGCAATATCGATAATTTCTACATATCTCCTGCTGTTTGGGGACTCTTCAATAAAACCGACCAAAAAAGAAATACCTCTTTTACCGGATTTGAAGCTACGGCACAAGCTGAAGTCTTCGCCTGGCAAATCACACCCCACCTGGAAATTGGATATAGTATAGAACGCTGCCACCTCACTATCGCTCCTTTTACCGCTCTTGATTGGCCGATCTCTTGGCAAAGAAGATACCATGAACATGGCGCTTTTCCCTTCAATGCGGTCCAGCCTGCAATCAGATCTTCTTTGGTCCGGAGCGAAACAGGGCTTAAATTTTCCCAAGAATGGGAATTAGATTTTGCCATCTTCTCTCTCAAAGAAAAAGGCTCTTACGTCTTTGAAAAACCTTTTGGCATTGGCACAGTCCATACTGCTTTTGTAGGAACCCCCGGCTCCTTTACTCTAACTGCCCTCAATCAAACTCTCCATCTCGGCGCAGTCGGCCTCAACTTTCTCTTTGCCGTTGGCGAAAATCGTTCCACCACTCTCGATCTTGACTTTGAAGCCGAGTTCGGCCCCCACTATTGGTCCAATGAAGCCATACTAACCCTCACTAGAGTATTTTAAAGAAAAAACCATGATGAAAAAGGATATGCTTGATACGCATGATAGGAATAATAAGAAATATTTCTATTTCTATCATGCAAATCATGCATATCCTCCCCATCATGTTTCCTTGTCTTTCCAAGAGCCCCTGAGGTCACAGCAGATCAACGATCAAATTCTGGCTTACAAAGGGACAGGATTTGCAAGATCGGCACTAAAGTGCCGGCATGATTTGCAGGATAGGATTAAGTAAAAACATTTCTATTTTTATCATGCAAATCATGCATATCCTTTTCAATCATGGTTTCCTACTTGGATACAAGAGCCCCTGAGGTCACAGCAGATCAACGATCAAATTCTGGCTTGCAAAGGGACAGGATTTGCAAGATCGGCACTAAAGTGCCGGCATGATTTGCAGGATAGGATTAAGAAAAAAATAATCCTGCTTATCATGCCACCCGGGGCCCCCAAAAATGCATCATTTTTGGGGTGGACTTGTGATCCTGCGCATCCTGTTCAAAAAAAACCAAGATTCGTTATCAAAACAAATGAACGATTTAACGATGGAACGATAGGAACGATGATTTCATTTTGCGCCCTTGGCGCATTTCTTTTTTATCGTTCTTATCGTTCCATCGTTAAATCGTTGAATTCTTCATGCTCTGGGATGGGTTTTGTCGTAAACTTCTCGCTTGAGCTTTGCTGAGACGTGGGTATAAATCGTGGTTGTTGAGAGTGAGCTGTGGCCAAGGAGCATTTGAATGGTTTTCAAATCCATTCCTTTTTCCAGCCAGTGTGTTGCAATCGTGTGCCTGATCGTATGAGGAGTGATCTTCTCTGACAAACCACTTTGTTTTAAATAAATCCCAAAATTTCTATCAATTGATCGTGTTGTAAGCCTTGTCCCCCATTTATTTAAAAAAACTGCCACCCCATCTTTTTCATCTCGTTCAGGATTCTCCAAATACTTCTTTACCCAATCGGCTGCTGTCTTTGTGATGGGAGTTTGCCTTTGCTTTTTTCCTTTGCCAAAGACATTGATCATCTGATTTTTCAAGTCGAGATCTCGTTTATTCAAGCCTGCAAGCTCGCTGATCCGAAGGCCCGAGCTATAGAAAAGCTCCATGATCACCCGATCGCGAAGGCCCAAATAATTCGATAAATCGGGCTGGCTAAAAAGATGCTCTACCTGGGCATAGCTAACCGACACCGGCAGCTTTTTTTCTTTTTTGGGGCTTTCGATTTCATCCAGGGGATTTTCTTCGATTATCTTTTCTCTCAAGGCAAATTTAAAAAAACTTCTTACACTTGAAAGCCTTCTTTGCACCGTTTTGGTCGATTTCTTTTTTTCATAAAGATGGGCTAGATACCTTCGGATGAGCCTTTTGGAAATGGCCTCTTCTTTTGCAAAGGCAAAAAGGGCTTCCAGATCGTTTCTGTAGGCTCTAAGCGTATGGTTGGATGCCCCTTTGATCTGAAGAGCTTTGAAAAATTTTTCTTGAGCCTTTCTTAAATCCATCTTTTTTATTATTATATCACCCATGATCACGCTGGACAAGATCTCAAAAAGAGTAGGAACGAGGACTTTATTTGAAGATGTAAGCTTTACCTTCAATGAAGGGTGCCGCTATGGCTTGACGGGACCAAACGGCTCGGGCAAATCAACCCTTTTAAAAATCATTATGGGGCTAGAGTCGCAAACATCAGGCATCGTCACTCTTCCCAAAAAAGTGGGTTTTTTAAAGCAGCGGATTGAAGATTTTAAAAATTTTCTTGTCATTGATACCGTCATCATGGGCAATAGCCGCCTTTGGGACGCTCTGCAAGAAAGAGAGAAGCTCTACGAAGAAGAAATTACCGATGCCATTGGCCTTCGCCTTGGCGAGCTAGAAGAGGTCATTGCTGAAGAAGATGGGTACACAGCAGAATCGGAAGCAGAAGTCCTCCTGATTGGAATGGGCATTTCTGAAGAGATGCACCGCAAAAAAATGCATGAAATCCCAACGGATCGGCAATTTAGGACCCTTCTTGCCCAAGCCCTTTTCGGCCACCCTGAGGCCCTTCTTCTCGATGAACCTACAAACCACCTCGATTTGGAATCGATCTCTTGGCTCGAAGAATTTTTGCATAATTATTCCGGCGCTCTCGTCGTAGTGAGCCATGACAAACATTTTCTCAATTCTATCTGCACCTATATTGCAGACATCGATTACGACACCATCATCGCCTATCCGGGCAACTATGACATGATGCTCGTTGCCAAAACGGCAGTTCGCCAGCGGGCAGAAGATGAAAATAAGGCGAAAGAAAAAAAGATCTCGCAGCTCAAAGATTTTGTCGCCAAATTTGGAGCCGGAACTCGGGCAAGCCAGGTGCAGTCGCGCGTCCGTGAAATCCACCGTTTGCAGCCCATGGAGCTTAAAAAATCGAACATCCAGCGCCCCTACATTCGCTTTACCACTCCGGAAAAACAATCAGGCCAAGTTGTTCTCAAAGCAGATAAAATTTCTAAATCGTACGAACATCCCGTGATTGAGCAGTTTTCTTTTGAAATCCATCGTGGCGATAAGATTGCCGTCATTGGAAATAACGGCCGAGGCAAAACAACTCTTCTTAAACTAATATCGGGCAAACTTACCCCCGATTCCGGCACTATTTCGCTTGGCCATGCAGCTGATATCGGCTATTTTCCCCAAAATCATGGCGAGGTCCTCAATAAACATTCGGATGAGTCCTCTTTTGAATGGCTAAAATCGCGAAAACAAGTCGTCTTTGATCAAGATGTTCGCGGCACTCTTGGCAAAATGCTTTTTGGCGGAGATGACGCCTTTAAACCGGTTAAAAATCTCTCCGGAGGTGAAGCCGCCCGCCTGATCCTTGGCTCTCTCATCCTAACTGCCCCCAATTTCCTCATCCTCGATGAGCCAAATAACCATCTCGATCTCGAAGCAGTCTCAGCCCTTGCCTGGGGCCTTGAAGATTTTAAAGGCGCCGTCATCGTCGCCACTCACGATAGAGAGCTCATCAACGGCTTTGCTACCAAGATCATCGCCTTCGAAGAAGGCGGCATCCATTTCCACCAAGGCCCTCTCGAAGAATATCTCGAGAAAAAAAAGGCCATGGCAATAAATAAATCCTAGAAATAGAAAAGCGATGAGCCAACCTCTCTTTACCAAACGGAAATTTTTATCTTTGGAACTAGTGCAGCAGCACAAAAAATGTGCGGAGAGCTTGAGAAAGATTTACGCATCAGAGGGAGATTTTACTGAGTACAATACTTGGATTTCCTGGATGAAGCTTGGCTCTTTTTCCAGCTTTGATCGAAAAGAGCTTGCCGATCGATATCATTGGCACCTTCAAGAGGCTAGGCTTTCTTTGAAAGAACATAATCTTCTTCCCTTTATCCGGAGGCATGATCGCGAGCCAAAAGAGCCGTTTGGGCAAGTCGCCATTTATCTCGACAATGTTCGTTCTGCTTACAATGTGGGGAGCATTTTGAGAACTCTCGAAGCGCTTCGGCTTGGCACCGTTTACTTTTCAGACAAAACTCCTTTCATTGATAATGAAAAGGTGCAAAAAACTGCGATGGGAGCAGCTCTCATTGTTCCGGTGCAAAAAGGCATTTCTCTTGCGAGTCTTCCCCGTCCTATCATTGCCCTGGAAACAGGCGAAGATGCCATAAATGTTTCCGATTATCCATTTCCCTCTACTTTTACATTAATTTTAGGAAATGAGGAATATGGAATTTCCGACGAGGCGCTCGCCCTAGCAGATGAGATCGTCCAGATTCCTCTTTTTGGCGTGAAAAACTCGCTCAATGTCGCTTGCGCCTTCGCCATCGCTGCCGCAGCTATTAGAAATAAGAAATAACCACCGAGCACACCGAGGACACTGAGATTTTTTGCGGGGCAAAAAATAAGATTTAATTTTCTTTCTCGGTGCTCTCGGTGTGCTCGGTGGTTAAATTCTTATCTTGGGAACTCGAACCTTTTCATTTTTTTCCCGTTAAGGGGTCCCCGAAAATGCATCATTTTTGGGGAAAATCGGGAGAGCATCCCTTCGGGATGTTCCGCCTATTTTCTTTTTCTGCAAAAAAGAAAATAGGCGTGGGGGGAGAGCGCGAGAGGGCATCCCTCTCGCTTGTCCCGCCGATTTCGAAGAAATCGAGCGGAACTGCCTAGAGGCAGGTTGGGCGCGCGATCCCCCCATTGGGGGATCTTTCTTTCTTTTTTGCTCTCTTTCGCAAAAAAGAAGATTGGAATTTTAAGAAATCATAGGTCTGAAAGAATCTTGGTAAGCCTCTTCTTTATTAGAGGAAGATCATGCTTAACTACTTTCCAAGTAAGAACTAAGTCCACATCAAAATATTCATGGATTAAGACATCCCTCATTCCAGCTATCTTTCTCCAAGGAACATCCGGATGATTCGATTTAAGGGAAACAGGCAGATTTTTAACTGCTTCTCCAATAATCTCAAAGCGTCGAATAATTGCATCTTGCTTCGAAATATCTTTTTCAAATTGAGCCTGTGTTTTGTTCTTCGAATATTTTTCAATCAGCTCAATAGATTCTAAAATGTGGCCAATAAATATTTTAGGATCTTTCTTCACAAGATCACAACCTGTTCTGCAAGAATGCGTTCACGAAGCCTCCTATTGATTGATCTGTAGGTGATTACATCGACATCGCGATCTAAAGTCTCTTCCAAATCTAGTTTTAAATCTACTAAATCAAGAAGTGATTTATCTTTGCCTTTGTATTCGATTAAAAAATCGACATCACTTTTGGCGGTAGCGGTTCCTGTTGCAAATGATCCAAAAATGGCAGCTCGTTTCACATCATGCTTTTTTAAAACAGGTAATGCTCTTCTCTTAATAGTAGAAAATGGGGATCTTCTTCGTTTTTTGGGCATCTTATTATCCCCATTATAATTGATTAATCTTTTTCTTTCATTGGTTCAGAATGAAAGTTTATGATCCCCCGCGTTTCGCGTGAGATCTTTTCTTTTTGCTCTCTCTCGCAAAAAGAAAAAATTAAATCTCTCTAAAGCTGCCTCTTAACCTCAGTGTCTCTGTGTTTTTCTTCTTCTTCTTCTCTGTGGTGTCTATCTCTGTGGTAAAATTCTTATCTTGGGAACTCGAACCTTTTCAAGTCGTCGGCAGCGAAGGAATTGGGGAACGTTTTCCTCGCCTCTTTTTCCAAAATGGTTGGATCGGGATAGCGGGCAGAAAAGTGAGTTAAGATGAGAATTTGCGCATTGGCATCTCTTGCAATTTCGGCTGCTTGCTTAGCGGTCATGTGGTGATATTCGTGGGCAAGCTCTTTTTCTTCGTCGAGGTAGGTGCTTTCGCAAAGAAGCATCTTGGCGTTTTTGGCAAGAGCGGAAGCTGCGGGGCAGGGCCTTGTATCGACAATGTAGGAAAAGATATCTCCTTTTCGAATATGGCTCACTTCATCAAGAGTGACTTTTCTTCCCCCAATTTCCAAAGATCCTTCCAGCTCCAACTTTTTGACATTGGGTCCATCAATCCCCAATTTCTTTAATTCCTCTTTGTGGAATTTGATCCGATCTTTCTCGGTGATGCGCCAGCCTACGTTTTCCACGCCATGATCCAAAAAAGCGGCTTCGATGCAAAATTTTCCATCATCATCGACAACTCCAACATGTTTTACCGGATGTTCCACAACATGGATATTTTCTCGGTATACGCATGAGTAGCGGAGCCGATCGAAATATTTTTTTCCGCCGGCAGGATAATAGCAGTGGATCGGGTGGGTGACCTTATCGAGGTTGAGGCGCATGAGCATCGAGC
>CAZXLK010000024.1:0-15827 GCA_964641775.1 uncultured bacterium
GTGCTCTCGGTGTGCTCGGTGGTTTTTTCTTCTTCTTCTCTGTGGTGTCTATCTCTGTGGTAAATTTTTTCTTCTTCTTTGGTTTATTCGCCGAGCTGCCACTTTTTGAGGCGGGCGCTGAGCCGCTTTTTCTGTTCGAGGGTGGAGAGGGCGCTATTGAATTGGTAAAGGAGATGGGACTGTTTTCCTTTTAGGACAACGAGGTGAAGGCCTGTGTTGTCAAGAGGCTGGCCTACGATTTTTAGCTTTTTGGAATAGAGATCGGCGACATAGTTCCCTGCGGGAACGAGATTGAGAAGAGCGCCCTCAATGTCTGCATTTGCTACGGCCTCGAGTAGATCGGGAATTGTTGGGTAATTGCGGACAATGAGATCTCCTTGTTTTTGCAAAAGAAGAACCGCAGGATCGCCGGTGATAATGCCAATGAGCTCATTGGCCATTGTTTTAAGAGTAGTATGGGGAGAATCTTCCGGCACAATGAGAACAGGGCCAATGTTGAGGAAGTTTTGGGAAAAATCATAGAGGGCTTGATTGAATTCATAAGGAGGTAAGGAGGTGAGAACCCCATCATAGGTTCCATTTTTTAGGCCGTCTAGTAAGGAGTCCCAGTTAGCCTCAATTTTAAGAAAATCAATAGAGGACCCGGTTGAAATGTCTAAGAGAACTTCATCGGTAAAGCCATTGACATAAGAATTCTGCGCGCCAAAGTTAAGAGGATACCAGTTAGGATCCACTCCGATTGTATACTCATTTCTACCGGAGGAACAGCCAAAAAAAAGGAGCGAAACTATAGTTATGAAGAAAAAGTTTCTAAACATCTGCCGCATTCTATAGGATCGTCTCTTTTGAAGACAATATGGTAGCTTATCTAGTCGTCAATTTTGGGGGCCCGAGAAATTTAGAGGAAATTGAGCCCTTTTTAAAAGAGCTTTTTGCTGATAGGGATGTCATTGAAAGAACATTGCCAGAATGGATCCATGATCGGTTTTTTGCATGGGTTGCTAAAAAGAGGGCAAAGAAGATTGCAAAAGACTATGAAAGCATCGGCGGCGGCTCTCCGATTTACCAAGATACCGAAAACCTGGCGTCAGCTTTGCAAAAAGAACTGGGAGCTAAGGTTTTTACCTTCCACCGCTATCTTCCTCAAACTCATGTAAAGCGCGCTTTACATTTAGAAAATGCACAAGAAAAAGAGATCCGAGTCATTCCCCTCTTCCCCCAATTCTCTTTTGCCACAACAGGAAGCATTGCCGGTATTCTACAAAAGCTTTTATCAAAAAGCACCTTACAAAAACTCGCTTGGGCTCCAACTTATGCAAGGCATTCTGCCTTTATTTCTCACTGGCAAAAACACATTCAAAAATTCTTAAGTGAAAAAAATCTAAACTTAAGAGAAACCTTGCTCCTTTTTTCTGCCCATGGTCTTCCTAAAAAATTTGTTGAAGAGGGAGATCCATATGAAAAAGAGTGCATCGACTCATTTCTTGCAATTTCCAAACCATTTCCCCATGCAAAGCTCTCCTATCAATCCAAATTTGGTAGAGGTGTCTGGCTCACTCCCTCAACAGAAGAGGTATGTAAGCAAGAAAAAAGCAAAAAAAATATTGTGATCATCCCTTTTACTTTTACATCCGATCACATTGAGACTCTCTTTGAAATTGAAAAGCAATATCTTCCCCTCATTCAAGAAAGAGGACTTAAGGCCTACCGCTGTCCGGTAGTTTCTGATTTAGCTCCCGTTCTCTCAAAGATTGCCCAAGACTCTACCTTCCTCCCAACGCATTTCCTAATAAAAAATTTACAAAAATAACATATTTTCTTTAAAGTCAAGGGATGTCCATAACATCTGTTACTCCTTTTACCGGGCTAGGAGAGCGGAAGCTACAAGAGAGGATTTTTGAAGATTTCGAAGATGAAGAGCTTCAAACATTTTCCCTAATCAATCATGCAACATATCATAAGTTGAATGCATACGAACAAAGTACTTTTTTAAAGTATTTAGACGTGATCATTCAACACTTTCCGGATCAAGATGATTTGAGGAGAATCAAAGAAAAAATCGCAAAACTTCCGCAAAAGACAAGCATAGGACTCAATAATGAACTGGAAAAAGAAAATCAAAATATCCTTCTCCTTTTAGCATACATTGCCCCTATGAATCGACCCAGATTGTTAGATCTTCTCATCTCTCTTTCTCAAAATAAAAGGTTTGTAAAATGGGCAAAGCTTTTGGCTCCATTAGCAACAAGCAGGATTGATCGAAAAATCCTTAAAAATATCAAACAAGAAAATTGGAAAGAGGCCGTCCAGCTTTATAATCTCTCTTTAAAAAGAAAAAATCTTCAACAAGAACTTTCCGTTTCTTTTGCCCATTTGTATCAAAACCATAAAACTGATCTGATCATCGAGTGTTTATTTTATCTTGAAAAGAACAAAATAGAAGAAATTCTTCCCACAGTTTTCGCATCTGCACTCTCTATCCAAGATTTCGAGTACGCAAAAAAATTGACCCATTTTCTCTGTAATGAGCATTTCAAAAATAATGCCCTAAAAGATCTTACAACAGCAATTCAGCAAAAAGAGATGTTCCATATAGCAGAAAAAGCCTATGTCTATTTAGAAAAAGGGCATATTCCAAAAGCCATTCAGCAAGGAAAATCCATTCAAGATCCCCATCTCAGTGGAATTGTCCTTCAAGACATTGCAAAAAAGCTCTATGAAGAAAGATTAATGAAACCTGCATCTGAAGTGACCTCCATGATAGCCAATCATCTCAAAAATTTTTGCACCCAAGCGGCTTACCTCCGAGATCGCAGCATCTCCTATGCCAAGGAGAACAATCAAGAGATGGCGATAGAAATGATCAAAAAAACGGAGAGTCCTTTTAAAATCTTTATTTTGTATCAAGTCTACGGCACTCTTTCAAAAATAGATCATCCGATGAAAAACCATTTTCAACAACTAATTGAAGATGAATCCTTTCATCTGCATCATTATTTTTCCATCGTTCCTGAAATCTGGATCTAAAGACCGGGGCTTTGGTGCATAATACCCCCATCGGCAAAGATCGTGGTGGCTGTGATATAGGATGCACCATCACTTGCTAAAAAAGCCACAACAGAGGCGATCTCTTCCGGCTTTGCCATCCGGCCCAAAGGAATTGCTTGCGTTAACTTTTTCATCAAGGCGGGATCTTTCATTGTTTGCTGATTGATGGGAGTGGCAACGGCACCGGGACCAACTCCTACAACTAAAATTCCATACTTTGCCAATTCCAACCCGGCAGTTTCGGTGAGCATTCTCATGCCTCCTTTGGAAACACAATAGGCAATGTTGCCAGGCATAGGCCAAACTTCATGCACGGAAGTGATATTAATGATCCTTCCTCCTTTGCCCTGTTTAATCATCTGTTTGGCGGAGAGTTGAGTGGCGAAAAAAGCGCTTTTGAGATTGACGTCTAAAACTTTTGAATACCCTTCTTCTGTCTCATCGAGAATGGAGGCCCTGGTTTCAATGCCCGCATTATTGACTAAAATATCCAATTTGCCAAAGGCTTTCACGGCAGCATCTACCAACATTTGCAGATCTGCAATCTTACTCACATCAGCATCAACTCCAATTGCCTTAGCGCCAAAAGATGCAACCTGTTTTTCCAAAGAGTCGGTAGCTTCGGGATGAGCGCGATAATCAATGACGATATTTGCCTTTTGCTTGGCAAGCTCCAGAACAATTGCAGCCCCGATCCCGCTATTTCCTCCCGTGACAATCGCAGTTTTGCCGGATAAATCCATAGATTCCTCCATATACGATCCAAGAATTCTTGATCAAATTTTAAATTGCTTGGTAAGATAGCCGGCTATGCCCATTGAAGCAGTTGCATCTCTTGGAGAGCTTTCTTTTGAAATGTTGGAAGATGAAGAGCCCTTGGAGGTCTCGGCTGAAAAGGCTCTCTCTATTTGGGATCAAATTTTTGGCTATGCAAGCGATGGCATCTTAAGAATTTTCCATATTTTGCGTGCCGCCATTGGCACTGCAATACGCGATCCCTTTGTCTTTCCTTTGAAATGTCCTTTGCTCATCAAACAGCAATGGGTACAAGATCAAATTCAAATTGAGGAAAAATATACAAGCGATTTTTGGAATCCTGCCATGCCGTTAGATCCCAGCTGCAAAACGCATGGAATGATCCGCGATGTTTTTGCTCCTCCGCAAGACCGCGTATTTACCATTCAACTTAAAAATGGCGCTGAAGTTGAAATTACCTGCCGCATCATGGAAACAAAAGAAAAACCCACCTATAATTTTGTCCATATTCCCGGCATCTATTCCACCATTCAAAATAACATCCGAGGGATTTATCCCTTCATGGAGGCCTATGTAAAGGCCAAGGAAATTCCTGCCGGTAGATTCATTGTAATTAGCGAAAACAATCTCAATTACAAGCCCACTTCCATTGACGAAGCAGGCCATATCTTGATGCAAACTCTCAAGGCTTTAAAAGAAGAATTTGGAGAAATCGATCAAATCCTCGCCCATTCCCTTGGCATTGCATTTTTATCCAATGTCTTCAAACAAACAGAGGATCCCTTCCTTCCAAAAAATATTTGCTTTGACAGGGGATTTGCTTCGAGTTGGGAAGCGAGCAAAAAATATTTCTGGGGATTGGGTAGGCTCTTTTATCTCTTTGCAAAATTTGGAAATTGGGCCTCCAATGTGGAGGATGATATTTTTCAATATTGCCACAAGTTCAAAGAGAGGCCTTCTATTGTTATCGTTGGAGTAGAGCAAGATCATTATTTTTCAGGAGCTGCCAATTTATCTTTAAGTAGTAAACTCCGCACCACACCCGGGGTCCAAATCATGCATTTTGATCCTCCCCGCCAACTTGCCCACCAATATGCACATCACAATCTCATGGCCGATCTTCTCAATCCACTTTATCTCCAACATGAGTCGGACTTTATGTTAGAATCGGAAAATTTTCCAGAAGCCATCATCCGCCATTCTCTTCCTCAAGAAGAAACATTGGATCAAAGCGCATGAAAATTGATGGTCTTGGCTCCGCTCTTCAGATCGAAATCCTCACCTATTCGAATCAAAAAGAATTAGAAAATGCCACTCTTGTTTGCAAAGTTTGGAGCTTGTTTGCAATTGAAGCGGCAAAACAACCTGTGATCCCAAAACTTCAAAAAGATTTGAAGGTTCTGATTGGATTATACCGGGATCTCGATGTTTTCCAATCCATTTTGACCGGGGTTAATCAATTCAAACCTGCAAATTTAAGGCAGTTGCAAGAAGAAATTAAAGCAATCAAACAAGAAATTTCTCTCTCGATTCCCGATTTTCTTTTTCTTGCAAGCTGTCTATGTTCCCATGGTGAGCATGAAAAGGTTCTCGATTTATTCGAATATGCAGATACAAATGATCAAACGCTGACCATACCCCAAATCACCCAATATTTGTACCTAAACTCTGACTTACGAATGATGCACAAGTTTGTGAGCGCCATCCTTAGATTCAAATCACCTTCGTGTGCAATAAAAATTCTTTCCAAACTTTTTTATTTTTTAATCGCAACATTAAGAATGGAAGAAGCTTGTTTTGTTGCAAAATTTTTATCCGATGATCCTCTTGTTTTGGATGCTCTTGCAAGAGCATTGCCCATTCAAGAAGCTATTCCTATTGCTGCATCCATCAAAGATCAAAAGATAAAAGCAGCATCGATTCTCTCTATTTATCGAAAGCTTGAGCTTGAACAAAAAAAGGAGCTGGCAGTTGAAATTGCAAATCTAATGCCAAATCAGATCACAAGAGCTTTTATTCTTGTCGATTTCTTGGAAGAGCTTGGCTCCATAAGCATGGAAGAGGCGCTCCCTATCAGAAATCTCATGGAGCCAAATCTCAGAGAATGGTGCTCTTATGACGTACAGATTCGAAAAAAATCCATAGAGCTTTTTTTGAATGATAGGGGTGGTATTGCCAAGTCTCTCATTCCTTTAATAGATATAAGGCTTAGGCCATTGGTAGCTCTTGATATTGCCCGTGAACTAATCCTGCAGGGAAAGACCCGAGCTGCGAAGAAAATCATCGAAAATTATCACAGCTATTGCCTTTGGGATCATGAGGAAAGAGTGGTGAGTAGAACCAAGTTGCAATTTTTGAGCCAACTAGTGTAAATTTCCCAGGAGGTTGAGAAAAAATGGTTGCTCATTCGCTTTTGGTAAATTTTTGGCCCTTTTTCCGCTTTAGCCTTCGACCAACTCTCTTTGAGTTGGCCTCGGCTTGCATCGAAAAAATTGCAGAAAAATTTAAGCAAAATCGATGGACGTCCCCATTTTTTCGCAACCTCAGAGTCTTATGATCCCAACCAAGCTGATCTTAAAATCAGGGGAAGTTTTTCCCGGGCTGTCGCCTGCCTGGCAAAAGGGCGATTTTTTTGGGGAAGTGGTTTTTACAACAGGGATGACGGGATATGTTGAATCGCTCACCGATCCCTCTTATGCGGGGCAAATTTTGGTTTTTACCTATCCCCTCATTGGAAATTACGGAGTTCCCAATCCAAAGTTTTGGGAATCGGATAAAATTCAAGTCAGCGGTCTTGTTGTTGGGTCTTTAACTGAAGATGCCATTCATTGGAATCGGGAAAGAGGGTTATTGGAATGGTTGGAAAAGGAAAAAATTCCCCTCATTCAAAATATCGATACGAGAGCGCTCACAAAAGTTCTTCGAAAAAAAGGGGTGAGCCTTGGCGCCCTCACAGAGACCAATGTAAAGCGGTTTTACAATCCCAATCAAACCAATCTTGTAGCAAAAGTTAGCTGCAAAACAAAATCTCTCGTAAAAAAAGGGATAAAAAAGGTGATCGCAGTTGACTGCGGGATGAAAGAAAATATCATGAGGCATCTCAATAGATTTCCACTTGAAATTGAAAGAGTCCCTTACGATTATGATTATTCAGAAGAGCCATTTGATGCCCTTTTTCTTTCCAATGGGCCGGGCGATCCAACCATGGCATCTACAACGATTGCCATTTTGCAAAAAGCGCTTCTTAAGAAAAAACCGACCTTCGGCATTTGTTTGGGAGCGCAGCTTCTTGCTTTGGCCATTGGTGCCAAGACCTATAAATTAAAATTTGGCCATCGAGGACAAAACCACCCATGTCTTGACCTAATGGAAGATAAAGCAATTCTTACCTCGCAAAATCACGGCTATGCCATCGATGAAAAAAGCTTGCCCAAAGATTGGCAGGCGACTTTCATCAGCCTCAATGACCGATCTGTCGAAGGGATTGCCCATAAAACCCTCCCCTTTTTTGCAGTCCAATTCCATCCGGAAGCAAGTCCGGGCCCCACAGATGCCGCCTATCTCTTTGACAAATTTTACGAGATGCTATGAAAAAGGCGTTAATACTAGGTTCTGGGGGACTTCGGATCGGGCAAGCGGGAGAGTTTGATTATTCGGGCTCGCAAGCCATTAAAGCTTTCAAAGAAGAAGGGATCAAAACGGTTCTTGTCAATCCCAACATTGCAACAGTGCAAACAGATGCCCAAATGGCAGATGTGGTTTATTTTCAGCCGCTGCAGGTAACGAGCTTGGAAAAGATCATAGCCAAAGAAAAACCGGACGGCATCCTTTTAGGCTTTGGCGGGCAAACGGCATTGAATCTTGGGCTGGAATTGGATGCATTGGGAATTTTAAAGAGGTACGGTGTAAAAGTTTTAGGCACCTCTATTGTTGCAATTCGGCTGACAGAAGATCGGGATCATTTTAAAAAAGAGCTCTCTCAAATTGGGGTCTTGGTTCCAAAAGCAATCGCTGTTAAAACCATAGCAGCGGCAATATCAGCAGCTGCTGAAATCGGATATCCGGTGATGCTCCGATCAGGCTTTTCTTTAGGCGGGCTTGGCTCGGGAAAAATTGAAAATGAGAAAGAGCTAAAAGTAAAAGCAGCCTACGCACTTAGCGGCGCTCCCCAAATCCTCATCGAAGAATATCTTTACGGATGGAAAGAGCTCGAGTATGAAATCGTGCGCGACGTCCATGATCAAGCCCTATCGATCTGCAGCATGGAAAATTTTGATCCGATGGGGGTTCATACAGGAGAGAGTATCGTTATTGCTCCTACGCAAACTCTTTCCAACTCAGAACATTTTCTTCTTAGGAGCATTGCCATCCAAGTAGCCCGCCATTTTAAAATTCAAGGGGAATGCAACGTCCAATTTGCCTTGAATCCTAAAAACGGCGAATACAGAGTCATTGAGATGAATGCAAGGCTATCTCGCTCAAGCGCTCTTGCCTCAAAAGCCACAGGCTATCCCCTTGCTTTTGTTGCAGCAAAATTAAGTCTTGGCTACCGGCTCGATGAGATTCCCAATGCCATCACAAAGAAAACGACGGCGTTTTTTGAGCCGTCTCTCGATTATGTCGTCGTAAAAATTCCCCGATGGGATACGCAAAAGCTAAAAACTGCCGAAAGATCGATTGGAACCGAAATGAAGAGCGTTGGCGAAGTGATGGCCATCGGAAGATCTTTTCCCGAAGCTTTGCAAAAAGGGATCCGAATGCTCAATATTGGGTCCACAGGAATAGAAGATCCTCCTGAGCCTGCTGTTGTTAATCTTCTCGCTCCAACCGACCGAAGGATTTTTTCTTTGTACGCCTTTTTCAAAAAAGGGGGATCCGTTGAGAAGGCGCATCACCTATCCCAAATCGATCCTTGGTTTTTAAACCAAATCGAAGAACTTGCCGGGTGTAAAATGAAGGACCTTCGCAAAGCCAAACAGCTTGGGTTTTCCGACGCTTCCATTGCAAAGGCATTAAAACTTAGCGAGGAGAAAGTACGGAAACTCCGCTTGCAAAAAGGAATTATCCCTTATGTCAAACAAATCGATACTCTGGCCGGAGAATTTGATGCCGAGACCAATTATCTCTACATGACCTATCAAGCTCAGGAGCATGACATCTCCCCTTCGAAGAAAAATCCCATTTGCATTTTAGGATCAGGTCCTTATTGCATTGGATCATCCGTGGAATTTGATTGGTGCGCAGTCAATATGGCGCGCCATCTTCGAAAAAAAATGAAAAAAGAGGTGATCCTCATCAATTCCAATCCGGAGACTGTCTCCACCGACTTTGATGAATCGGATAGGCTCTATTTTGAAGAGCTTACTTTGGAAAGAGTGCGAGATATTGCCGATTTTGAATCTCCAAAAGGAATTATCGTATCTGTAGGAGGGCAAATTGCAAATAATTTAGCCTATCCTCTAACGGTTTTTAAATATCCTGTTCTTGGCACTCCGGCTAAAATGATCGACCAAGCAGAAAACCGCGAATCTTTTTCCCGCCTTCTCAAAAGCATATCGGTAGATCAGCCGGAATGGCAAAGGGCGACAACTTTGGAAAAGGCGGAAAAATTTGCTAACGAAGTTGGCTATCCCGTCTTAATTCGCCCCTCTTATGTTTTATCCGGCGCTGCGATGAATGTGATTTGGAGCCAAGAGGAGCTGGAGCGTTATTTGAAAGTGGCAGCTGTTGTATCGAAAGATCATCCGGTTGTCCTTTCCAAATTTGTAGAAAATGCCAAAGAATTGGAGATTGATGGCGTTGCGCAAAATGGGGAAATTGCAGTCTCTGCAATCTCTGAGCACATTGAAAATGCAGGAGTCCATTCGGGAGATGCAACGATTGTCTTGCCGCCGCAGCGCATTTATTTGGAAACGATTCGAAGAGTCAGATCAATTAGCGCTTTAATTGTAAAAGCATTAAAAATTTCAGGTCCTTTCAACATCCAATTTTTAGCAAAAGACAATCAGATCCAAGTGATCGAGTGCAATTTGCGAGCCTCTAGATCTTTTCCTTTTGTTTCCAAAGTCACAAGAGCTCCCCTCATCCAAATTGCAGCAGAGTCGATCTTGAACATCCATAAGCCCAAATCTTATGAAACTCTCGATTTAAATTATGTAGGAGTCAAAACGCCTCAGTTTTCCTATAACAGACTCAAAGGGGCAGATCCTGTAGCTACCGTTGAGATGGCATCTACGGGAGAAGTTGCTCACATTGGCGATTCGTATTTAGAAGCTTTTTTTGCCTCTTGGCTCTCCACAGAACAAAAACTCAAAGGGAAAAGGCTCTTGGTAACCGCCTGTCAAAGCTACAAAGGCAAACTCCTTGGAGCCCTCAAAGCTTTGGATGCAAAAGGATGGGATCTTTTTGCAACAGAAGGGACCCACGCCTTTTTGGCAAGTAAAGGGATCGGCTCCGTCTCTGTCTACAAAGTCGGAGAAAAATATGAGCCGAATATAACAACGCTCATGGCAAAACAGGCCATTGATCTCATCATCAATCTCCCCGAGCCTCAAAATAACGACCCATCAGGCTATCAAATCCGCCGCCTTGCGATTGAACACCATATCCCCCTCATCACAAACCCCCAACTAGCCGCCATCTTTTTGCAATGCCTAGTTGATCTCAATCCTCAAGAGCTACCGATCCGCTCTTGGGAGGAATTTTGTAGGAGCTAATATGTCAATGATTCAAGAAAAAACTACATTCAATTCGGATGATTTACATTGGAATGTTTTCTCTACCTTTTACGATGATTGCATTTATTCAACTGAGAGCATTGCCAATGGTATAATCAGCTCTCGTCCCACTCTTCCATTCCCACCACCCGTACCCCCTAGTCAAACACCCAAAAATAAAATGTCTGAAAGAACAATGATAAAAATTATAGAAAAATGCCGCTTCGCTTGGAAAACTGCTCACCAATTGTCAGTTGAAGTGAAATTGTCAAAAGGACGTCTTCTTTATCGCTATTTAAAACCTATGGTAAAGGAGGGGATCCTTGAAGTATCAAAACCTACTTGCAGTGTCACTTTCAGCAAACGCTCTTTTAGGTATAAACAAATGTGAAAAATGCTTGTATTCATGCTTTTTTGAAGTGCACTCGTAAGCCTTCTCATCCTCAAAAGAAGAGATTTTTAATCGTTAGCACAACGGCGCTTGGCGATACTCTTTGGGCAACTCCTGCAATCGAATCTTTGCGCCTCTCTTTTCCCGATGCATTTATTGGCTGTTTGACCTCCCCTATTGGAATGGAAGTTTTAAAATACAATCCAAATATTGATCGTCTTTATCTTTTACAAAAGCTTTTTAAGTTAAGAAAAACGCTTTACCAAGAAAAGTTTGATACGGTACTCCTTTTTCATGCATCGCAAAGGCTTACTTTGCCCCTTTGTGCAAGTATTGGGGCTTCCAGAATCGTCGGATCAGAGGGAATCAATAAAGGTCTTGATGACCTTTTAACCGATCCCATGCCAAAAACTTTTGAGCATGAGATTGTAAGGCGCTTGGCACTTGTCGAAAAGATCGGGGGAAAGATCCATACGGAAAATCTTTCATTATTCCTCCAGCCGGAAGAAATCTTGAAAAAACAAGAAGGACTTCGGATAGCTCTTCATCCGGGATCGAAAGATCGCTTCAAAAGATGGCCGGAGAAAAATTTTGCAGAAGTTGGAAGAGCTTTTAAAAATGCGCAAATTGTGATTACCGGATCTAAAGGAGAAGAAGAAATCGTGCAAAAAGTAGCATCGATGATTCCCGGCGCAAAAGTATTACAGAATTTACCGCTTAGACAGTTTGCAGCAGAGATCAATCGAATGGATCTTCTCATTTGCAATGATACGGGGCCTTTTCATCTTGCCTGCAGCTTAAATACACCGGCAATTGGCCTTTTTGCTGCAACCGATCCAAAGATTTGCGGACCCCATTTGGCAAAAAACGCTTTGGCCATTTCGAAAAAACCCACTTGTATGCCTTGTTTGAAAAAAAAGTGCCAAAATCCTTTTTGTCTTTTGCAGATCGGCTCTTGCGAAGTAATCGAGGCTGCGCTAAAAATGTTACCGTGTCCGAAACCTTAGCTTTTTCAGATTTGATTTCCATTGGCGATCTTGCAAAAGAAGATTTGGATGAGATTCTTAAAATGGCTCATACGTTTGAGCCTCCTCCCGACCTTTTGAAGGGATCCATTTTAGCTTCTTGCTTTTTTGAGCCGTCAACAAGAACCCGCCTTTCTTTTGAAACAGCCATGCTTCGCCTTGGGGGCTCGGTGATCGGATTCTCAGAGATTGCCTCAACTTCCTCCACGAAGGGAGAATCTCTTGCCGATTGCATCCGAGTCATCGGCTCTTATGCCGATATCATCGCAATCCGCCATAAGATGGAAGGATCGGCAAGGCTGGCAAGTGAGGTGACAAAAACACCTGTGATCAATGCAGGAGATGGAGCCAATCAACATCCCACCCAGGCTTTGATCGACCTTTATTCGATTGAAAAGTGTCAAAACCGCTTAGATTCATTGCATATTGCTATTGCCGGCGATTTGAAATTCGGCCGAACAGTTCATTCCCTTTGCCAGGCTCTTGCATTTTATCGCCCCCGCCTCTACTTCATTTCCCCGGAGTCTTTGCAGCTTTGCGATTCGATCCAAAGCGAACTCAGGAAAAAAGGGATTAAATTTTCTTTTCATGAAAGTTTTCACGAGGTGATGGAAAAACTCGATATCCTTTACATGACACGGATCCAAAAAGAGCGTTTTGCCTCTGATCTTTTTGAAAATCCCTGCAAGCTCAAAATGGATCATTTGGAAAAGGTCAAACCCAATTTCCGAATCTTGCATCCCCTGCCCCGCGTAGATGAGATTGAAACAGCAATTGATTCCACTCCATACGCCTATTATTTTGCCCAAGCAGAACATGGAACCTTGATCAGATCCGTCTTGCTTGCCTTCATGCTGGGAAAATTATGATAAAAACTTTATCTGTTTCTGCAATCAAAGATGGGAGCGTAATTGATCACATTCAAGCAGGAAACGCATTCAAAATCATCGAGCTTCTCAAGCTAACCGCAGATGCAAAAAGAGTCACAGTGGGCTTAAATCTTAAAAGCCGAATGCTTGGTATGAAAGACCTGATCAAGGTAGAAAATTTCTTCTTAAACCAAGCCCAAGCGAGCCAAATTGCAATCTTCTCTCCACTTGCCACCATCAACGTCATACAAAATTATAAAACCATAAAAAAATTCAAAGTTCAAATGCCCGAAGTGATCTCAGGAATCTTAGAATGCCCCAACCCCCGCTGCATCACAAATGGCGGCGCTATCCCAACCCTCTTTACAGTAGAAGAAAATCTAAAGATCCAATTGTTCTGCCGTTATTGCGAAAAACCCCGCCCCATGTAAGATGTGGAACCCAGTTCGTATAAATAGGGGTGCGTAATACCAATTGTGTGAGTTTTATCAGCACAGAGAAAAAAATAAAAAAGAGTTAGAAAGTACGCGGAGAAAAAATTTAGCCGCTAAAGCGGCTTGGAGTTAGAACGGCCAGGCCTGAGGTTAGGAGTTGTTATGCACAGGAAAAGCCAGCCCAAGGTGTGGACCCCGGTTTGTGTGAGTAGGGGCACGGAATTCCAGTTGTGTGAGTTTTATCAGCGCGGAGAAAAAAATAAAAAAGAGTTAGAAAGTACGCGGAGATGAAAAATTGGCTGCTTCGCAGCATGGAGTTAAATCCGGACCCTGCCGGGAGTTAGAGGTTCAGAAGGGTACGTAATCACAAGTTAGATTGCTTTTACATAGAAATTTGATAGAGAAGATCATGGCTGCAGGAATTGAAGTCATCAGAATTGGTTATCTTCGTTCTGGAGAAATGCCGATTATAACCTCTAACTCCCGGCAGGGTCCGGATCTACCTCCTGCCGCTTTAGCGGCTAAATTTTTTCTCCGCGTACTTTCTAACTCCCCTTATTTTTTTCTCCGCGCTGATCAAACTCACACAATTGGTATTAAGCACCCCCATACTTATCGAACTGGGTTCCACATCTTAATCTTCTTCTGTCAATTGATTATCCGTAAACAACTCCTAACCTCAGGCCTGGCCGTTCTAACTCCTGCCGCTTTAGCGGCCAATTTTTCATCTCCGCGTACTTTCTAACTCCCCTTATTTTTTTCTCCGCGCTGATCAAACTCACACAATTGGTATTAAGCACCCCCATACTTATCGAACTGGGTTCCACTCTGTTTTTTCGTGTGCAAAGAAGGGCGGGTTGAGCTATCATTTTCATCATGATTGAAATTCGGAAAGTGCAAACAACAGATGGGCGTCGGATCGATCATTTTATCAAAAGCGATGTGAATATTTCGATTGATGCAGAGCATTTGATGCTGTTTCCTGCGCTCATTGATCCTCATGTCCACTTTCGAGTGCCGGGAGGCGAGCATAAAGAAGATTGGGAGACGGGAGCTAAGGCGGCTATTTTTGGAGGGGTTACGACGGTATTCGATATGCCGAATAACGATCCTCCTTGCTCGAGCTTAAATAGGCTCGAGGAGAAAAAAAAGCTGATTGAAAATCAAATAGGGAGGATCCAAATTCCTTTGCGCTATGGCCTTTTTTTTGGCGCAGATAGTAAGCTCTTGAGTGAAATTCCCAAAGTGAAGACCCAAGTGGTCGGATTGAAGATTTACATGGGCTCATCGACAGGAAGCCTTTTGATGGCGGATCGTAATGCCATCGATGAGGCATTTCGGATTGCAAAAGAAAATGATCTTCTCGTTGCAGTCCATGCTGAAGATGAACATTTGATCCAGCTTAATCAAAAAAAGCATGCAGGAAAAGATCCATCGCTCCATTCAAAAATCCGAAATCCCGAAGTTGCTGCCAAATCGGTTGCTTTGGCTATCGAGCTTGCAAAAAAGCATCAAACAAGGCTCTACATCGTCCATGTAAGCTCAAAGGGTGAGCTGGATCTGATTCGGCAAGCAAAAAAAGAGGGTCTTCCCGTCTATGCTGAAGCAGCTCCACACCATCTTTTTCTAACAGATTTAGCTTATGGAAATTTGGGAACAAAAGCTTTGGTCAATCCTCCTATCAGAGCGAAAAGCGATGCCGATGCTTTGTGGGAAGCTATTCACGATAAAACAATTGATACAATCGGCACGGATCATGCTCCCCATACTTTGGAAGAAAAAAATAGGCCTTATGGATCGGCTCCTTCGGGTTTTCCTTCAATTGAACTCTATTTTTCCCTCCTTTTAAATGCCCATCATGATCAAAAACTCTCTTTGGGAGAGATTGTTTCTCTTACACATACAAGACCTCAGGAAATTTTTAATCTTCCATTGAATGATGACGTTGTTTTAGCCGACTTAAATAAGAAAAAAATGGTTGACGACGCAAGTTTGAAAACCAAAGCCAAATGGTCTCCCTATGCAGGATCTGTTTTGCAAGGCTGGCCCCGCTATACCATCTTGGCAGGTAAATTATATGATTTAGAAAAAATATGATCTACGATATTGAAAAAAGTTATTTAGAAAATGCCAATGAAGGACCTTATTTTACAGGTGAGATTCCACCTTCAAAAGCATGGCCTAAAAAAATTGATTTTTTAGGGTTTCAAATCAATTCCCCACTGGGAGTTCCGGCAGGGCCGCTCTTGAATTCCAAATGGATTGCCCTTGCCGCAAAGCTAGGCTTCGATGTGCCAACCTATAAAACGATTCGAAGCTTTGAATATCCGGGCCATCCCCTTCCCAACGTCGTCTATGTCAATAGACTAGGTGCCGATGAGGCTGCAATTAGCGCCCAAAAAGAACAAAGCCTTCTCACAATCACCAACTCCTTTGGGATGCCATCGAGATCTCAAGAATATCTCTCTCAAGACATTGAAAAGGCAAATCAGTCGCTCCAGGAGGGACAAGTGATGATTGTCTCCATTGTTGGAACGCCCGGAAGAGGTGTCAGCTTTTTGGAGGATTTTGTAAGGGCAGCCTCGTTG
>CAZXLK010000025.1:0-15753 GCA_964641775.1 uncultured bacterium
GAGCTTAGCTGATCCGGCAAGCTATTTCCAAAAAAGGCGGGGTTTAATAGAGCCTTGCCTTGGAAAAAACTAAAAATGGAGAGAAGGGTATCTAGATTACGAAGGGTAAAATAGGCAGCCAAACTTCCCATGATGCACCCAACTGTGCCAAGGAAGAGGCCGCAAACGGCAAAAATGGCAGCAATGCTTTTTGATGGTGCGCCCATTGCCTGCAAGATTGCGATTTCCCTTTTTTTATCATTCACAAGAAGAACAAGAAGAGAAATGATATTGGTGCAGGCAACAATCAAAATGATTACGGCAATAAAAAGAAGTAGGATCCGATCGCTTTGAAATTGGATGAGAAGATCTTTAGAAAACTCAAATTCTTCATAGGTGTCGACTTTCCAATAGGAAGAAATGCCTGCTTGAACAAAAGCCTTTTCAATTTGCGCTGCTACTTTTTGAGAGTTTTTTAAATCCTTGGTCCAAACAAAGATCCCGTTTGTGGGCGCCCCATCGGGAGAAATCGTCTGAATGGAGGCAGAAATGGTCCGAGTGATGGAATTTGGAACAAGAAGGCATTTGTTGCCCATGGCAAGAATGCCGGGATCGTAAAAACCTGCTACTTGAGTCTCGATTTGCTGCTCTTGAAAAGATGCTGCAGTCGGTGCTGAAAAACTCAAAATGGCAAAATCGCCGCTTTTAACCCCATTTTCTTTGTAGCTTTTGGGAAGATAGATCCCCATTTGCGATGGGGTGGAAATGGGATCGGTAATCAAGGCTTTGAGATTGGGATTTTCATTTGCGATCGATAGCAGATAGGTCATTTGAGATAAAGCTGAACCATTGCCAAGATTTACTTTTAATAGGGCGCCGCTTACTTCATAATCGTCAAAATGAATCGCAGGAATTTTTTTAAGCGCTTGAAATGCAAGCTTTACAGGATCGACAAGATTCTTCTCTTTTCGATCGGGAGCTTTCCAATGGGTGGGAATTTCCAGATCAACTTCGGGCGAATAGGGATCAGAGAGGGGGCTTTCCCTTTTTTCTCCAATCGTTTTTAAAGAAAAGTTGGACTCGCTAGCCACGCTATCTACAAGGTAATAATAGGAGGAGAAATAGTTATTTGTTGGGGTGATTCGGATTGGGGCATAAATGGAGGTGAGCTTTTTCAGCCAATTTTTCTCCATCCCACCTGTCACAGAAAGAAAGACCAGGACAAGCCAGATCACAAGAGAAATGACGAACACTGAAAGGACTGCAATGAGAGCTGTTGAGAGCGCCTTTTTACGAGGAATCAGATATTTAAGCGCAACTTCAAGCTCAAAGAACAATTATTTTGCTTCCTTGAAAACCACATGCTTGCGGAGCAGAGGATCGTACTTTTTCAATTCGATCCGCTCAGTCGTATTCCGTTTATTTTTCCGCGTCCAATAGCAAGATGTGGATTCGGTGCTTTTTAACCGGACATTTTCGCGGGCGCCCTTTTTGGCCATACATACCTCTTATTTTAGTATAAAATAATACCTGAAAAATCCCTTAATCTACAAGTAAAAAGCTCTCCTACGAGAGCTTTTTACTATACCTTACTTTTAAGGAAGTTCATTGACTTGGTTTTGCTCAACTTGGGGAGGATTGAGCCAGTTTACAACGAGGTTGTATACTTTCCCGAGTTGGTTCAAGCTACAAGCCACGGCATCATAAAATAATACTCCAAGATTTTTGAACGCCTCAATCGCTGCGTTAGCTACTTTGCAGGGGAGTCCATCTAGAAGGGTTCGCCCATTTTCAAAATTAACATGATAAATGGGTAATCGACCAGCTACTGGTAAATACATGTTTCACCTCTTTTGTTGTTGATAAATTTTCCTTAAGAAACATTTCTCCTTAAGAAAATTTCTTGTAAAGACTATCAGGTAAATCTATTTTTTTGCAAAGAAAATCTTAAATTACACTTGCAATGCGGGTTTGGACGTCAAGATCCAAAGGATCTCCATCCGGATTCGCTTGCAATTTATGAAACCCAAGGCCTGCAATCATTGCGGCATTATCCATGCTTAAATTTTGAGGGGGAAAGAAGATCGGCATTGGGGCAAATTTTTGCCCTATCATGCTACGAAGATACATGTTTTGGCAAACTCCGCCGCCAAGGTAGATGGCTTTGGGTTGAAAAGTATTCATGGCAAGCTCTGCCTTTGTCATGACGTCCATGATTGCAGTTTCTTGAAAAGCTGCTGCAAGATCGGCCTTTTCTTGGGCCCCAAGGTTTCGATCTTTGACTGCATAATAGATTGCGGTCTTGAGTCCGCTAAAAGAAAAATTAAGGGGATTTTTCTTCACTTTTCCGGCAGTGAAAGAAAATCTTTTTGGATCGCCCTGTAAGGCCAGCTTTTCTACTCGAGGCCCTCCCGGATAAGCAAGACCTAAAAGGGCTGCTACCTTATCGAAGGCTTCCCCAATTGCATCATCGACCGTCGTGCCCAAAAGTTCATAAGTTCCGACATTTAAAATTTTAACTAAGAACGTATGGCCTCCGGACAAAACGGCCCCCAGCGCCGGAAAAAGGAGTGGAAGGGGAGCTCCCATCATAGCTCCATACATGTGGGCCTCCACATGGTTGATCCCAATGAGCGGCTTTTTCCAAGCAAGGCTTAGTCCTTTGGCCGCCTGCATGCCTATTAGAAGTGCGCCAACAAGACCCGGCCCTTTAGCCACAGCAATCCCATCAATACTGGCGATATCGACCCCTTCAATTGCCTCTTCAATGACCGGCAAAATGGCATCGATATGGCGTCTACAGGCAAGCTCAGGGAAAACTCCACCATAGCGCTCATGAATATCAGCAGAAGATGCAATGATATTAGATAATATTTTTCTACCATCTTCCACTAAGGATGCGGCAGTCTCATCGCATGTTGTCTCTAATCCTAAAACTAACATGCTAATAGTATAGATTAAAAGGCTCCCTTTTGGGAGCCTTTTTTAAGAATTGTTATGAGAAATGAAAAGGATTCATATAAATGTATGAGCCTTTTGGCCTAGCATACAATTGAGCTCCAGCTCCTATTACTACTACAGCTCCTAAAGCTAAAGTGGCAATTCCAGCCACTTTTTTACATGAAGGAAAGGCGGCCTTAATTTGACACATGACGCTTCTAACCCCGAATTCAACCATCTCTTCAAACTCGTGATCATTTTCGTCTTCTAATATAGAAGCTGCAAATCCGGCGTCCTGCTCAACCTTATCTTTTGGTTTTGCTTCAACTTCGTTCGCCTCAACCTCAGCCTCTTGTTTTGCTACAAGTCCGGCTGCCACTTCGGTCTCAGGATTTAGCCAGGTTACGGTTTTATTCCAGAGAAAGATTCCGGCGTTGGCAACTTTGACTCCAAAATTGTAGAGCTCTTTTCCTAAATTTTGCAAAACTGTTGTTGTTGCATTGGCAACTCTTGCAGAGATCGTATCGCCTACAAGAATTGTCTCTTTATTCCAACTAACTTGAGTTGGCTGCAGTTTTTGTTCTATTGGTCGCAAATTTGAAAAAACTTGCATATTCATATTTGTTCCTCGTCTATGAAAACACGCGCAAATTTTATGATGAGAGGAGATTATATGTCTACTGTCGATCACAGATTTACGCAAATACAGATTAAAGCTAAGAGAATTTAAAGACAAGAGGCAGCATCTTTATCTAAAATCCAAAGGGCAGGAGCCGCTGTAGTTCCGATCCGGCTAGCGGGAAATGGAGAGATGATCGCAGCATCTAGTACCTTTTTAACGATCTCCGATTTGGATTTCCCAATCCCATAGATCGCACTCAGCCTACTTTGATTGATGCAAGAAAAGGTAAAGCTCATCCTCCACCCCTTTTCCTCTGAGATAAATTCTGAAGCGACCAGATTTTTTGCATCTAACATTTTAGCCCCCGGGAAAAGCGACGCCGTATGGCCATCTTCTCCCAAACCTAACATTACAAGATCAAAAAGATGCTTATCGAGTGTTTTTCTGATGATTTCTTCATATTCTTTGGCATGTTTTTCTTGGTTGCTTTCGGCTCTCATTCGAAAAATCTGATTTTCCGGAATGGGTAAGTTTTTCAAGCCGCTTTCCATGGCCATGTGGTAATTGCTATCGGGATGATTGGGAGGCACTCCTCTTTCATCGCTCCAAAATATAAAGACTTTATCCCAATCCAACTCTTTTTCCTTTTCTAAAAGGGAATAAATCGCATTTGGAGTGCCCCCTCCGGAAAGAGCTACGAGAAAGCGGCCCCTTTGCTGAATTGACCTTTTGGCAGTATGAATCCAATGATCCCTCGCAAATTGGATCGCTTCCTCTTTATTTGGCATGACTGCAATGAGGCGGCGATCATCAAAAGGCTCAAGACTGGATGTTAGCATCATTTGTTCCAATGAGTTCTTCGAGCATTTCCAAATAATGCAAACTAGTCCCTTTTCTTGTAATTTCTCGGACCAAGGATTGCCCTGTTGCCGTTTGTCCCAAAACATATCGGTAAGGAAGATCGCATTGATCCGAAGAGGTAAATTGAATTTGCACATAATGGTGCATATCAAAAATCCTTTTTGCCTGGAAAAGATGCTCGTCTTTGGTATGGATCTCAACGCCGATTATGGTTCCGGGTCCTAGCTTTTCCCATTTTTCCGATTTAATTTCTATTGAAGGGGGCCCTTTTTTCCAGTTGAGCCGTGCAGAGCCCCAAGCAAAAAGATAAAGGGCCTGGACTTTCAAATGGCAGAAAAATTCGGTAGGCACCTCATTGTAAGTGATAAGCATGTGATCAATTTGTTTTAATAGCTCTTTTCTTGCATCAAAACTCGATGCAATCAGATCGCGCCAACCTTCAGTTCTTGCCCAATTTAAATCGGCAATATCGACTTTTTTCTTTTTTAATTCCAAAAGTTTTTTTGCAAAGTTACCAAGATTATCAGCACATTCTGAATCAAAGATCATTCTGTTGCTAAGACTAGATAGCGGCTCAAAAAGGGGGTGGGGAATTGTTGGGTCTTCTGCCCAAAGAAGATTGATCGGAAGATCGGGGATGAGATGAGGCAAGATGAGAAAAAAAACTTTTTCCAAAAGCTCACATCCTCCTACTCCCACATCAATTTGATCGCAGGCAATCGATGCGTCTTCCTTCGGCGTTGCTGTTACTACTGAAATGGCTGTTTTTAAATAACTTGGAGCCTCAGGGTCATGGGAGATAAAAATCGTTCGGCAAGGAAATTTTTCCACTACTTTTTGAACAATATTTCGGAAATAGTCGGTGCGGGGGGAATTTTTTGTAAAAACAATCAAATTAAATAAAGAGGCTCTGATTTTATTTTTTTCGGCAAGCTCTTCCCAGATTCGGATGAGTTCAGGTTCAATTTGCGATGGCTCAACGATTTGTTGAATTGTCAAGGCATTCTCCAATCTCTGCCATCTTTTGCAATCATTTCATCTGCAGCTTTTGGTCCCCAGCTTCCTGCTTGATAGTTGGGGAATTTTTCCGGCGGATGCTCAGCCCAATATTTCAATAGGGGAGTAAAAATTTTCCAAGACTGCTCCACTTCATCTTTCCTTGCAAAAAGAGTGCTATCTCCTAAGATGCAGTCCCAAATAAGCCGCTCATAAGCTTCTGCCGGCGCCTCTCCAAAATAGGAGCTGTAGCGAAAATCCATTTTCACAGGTTGGATCGGAGAGCTGGGACCCGGGACTTTGCAATTCATTTTCATTGCAATCCCTTCATCCGGCTGAATTCTTACGCTGAGTACATTTTTATCTGATTTTTGGTTGTATTGTAAAAACAAAACTCCGGGAGCATCTTTAAAAATAATCGCAATTTCGGTCACCCGTTTGGGCAGCCTTTTACCTGCTCTTAAATAAAAGGGAACTCCTGCCCAGCGCCAATTATCGATGAAAAACCGAATCGCTACATAGGTTTCGATATTCGATGTGGAAGAGACATCTTTTTCACTTCGATAGCTGACAGCATCTTGCCCATTGATAAAGCCTGCATCATATTGTCCCCGGACGATTTGATTAAAATCATCTTGAGTAAAAGGGCGGATTGATTCCAAAACTTTAACTTTTTCATCGCGGATGGCATTGGCATTTAAAGAGACCGGCGGCTCCATGCAAACTAAAGTAAGAAGCTGCATCATATGATTTTGGACGATGTCTCTAATTAACCCTTCTTCTTCAAAAAAATGGCCCCTGCTACCTATGCCAATATCTTCTGCCACCGTAATTTGGACATGATCGACATGTCGGTAATTCCAAAGAGACTCAAAAATAGAATTTGCAAAGCGAAAAACAAGAAGATTTTGCACCGTTTCTTTGCCAAGATAATGATCGATCCGAAAAACTTGCGATTCATCGAGGCATTTGGAAATCTCATTTTGTAAATTTGCAGCTGATTCGGTATCTCGCCCAAATGGTTTTTCAATAATGACCCTAGACCATTTGTCCGTTACTTTATGAACATCGTAGATGAGACCAAACTGCTGGAGTTTATTGATGATGACAGGAAAAAATTTGGGCTGGACAGATAAATAAAAGACCCGATTTCCCCTTGTTGCATAGCGAGAGTCCAAACTTTGTAAAAATGTAGCCAATGATTCGTAACCTGCATCATTATCAAAATCGGAAGTATGATAAAAAATTTGGTTTTGAAAATTTCCCCAAAATTTATCATCAATTGGCTTTGTTCTAGAGAAATTGGAAATATCTTCTTTTAATTCTTGTCGAAAATCCTCATGGCTCTTTTCCTTCCGGGCAAACCCTACCAAGGCAAAATTGGGAGGGAGCATCCCCTCTTTCCCTAAGTTGTAAAGAGCAGGAGCAAGCTTTCTTCCCGTCAAATCGCCTGTTGCCCCTAAGATGACAATGACGCAAGGATCGATATTTCGCGACATGCGCCCTTGCTCTTCCAATGGATTATCCATATTATTCAGTTACTTTTTAAAAGCGTTTTTATCAAGGTAACTTTGCAAAAGAAGGCAAGCCGCCGTCACGTCGAGCTTCTCCGATCTTTGCTTTCTAGACATGGCAAGACCCCTCATTTCCTGATCTGCCATTTTGCTCGAAAGTCTTTCATCTACAAGCTCAACAGCAATCTTTGTTAATTCTGAGAGCTCTTTTGCAAACTTTTCCACAACAATTGCCATCTCTCCCTTTTCCCCGCTCATCAAAAGGGGAAGACCAACCAAAATCTTTTCGATCTCTTTGCCTTTCAAAGCATTCATTACATTGGCCACTGCAAATTTTCCCCCTTCTACCATCTTAAAAGGGAGAGCAATTTTCTTATTTTCATCGGAAAGAGCAATCCCAATCCTTTTAAACCCAAAGTCAATTGCCGCAATTCTCATATCCTTACCCGTGACCGCTACCGTGACCGAGACCGTGCCCGTTTTCAATCTTTGCGAATTTATTCGGTATCGGTCTCGGGCACGGTCTCGGTATCGGAATATATATCATACAAGGGCTGCTATAAATTCTCGGAAAAGGGGATGAGGCTCAAGAGGTCTTGATTTGAATTCAGGATGAAACTGGACGCCAAGCATCCATGGATGATCCGGAATTTCTGAAATTTCGCTAAGGGCTTCATCTTCGAGTCTTCCGGAAAAAACCATCCCTTTGTCTTCAAACTGCTTTTTATAATTATTATTAAACTCATAGCGGTGGCGATGCCTTTCTGAGATGAGCCTTTTTCCATAGGCCTTAAAACTCAGTGTCCCTTCTTTCAGCTCGCAGGGATAGGCTCCTAGCCGCATCGTACCCCCTTTTGCAGCAATCCCTCTTTGTTCGGTGAGCATGGAAATGACCGGATGGGGGGTGTTTGGATCGACCTCTGTGGAATGGGCATTTTCCAGTCCCAAAACATTTCGGGCAAATTCGACAATCATCACTTGCATCCCAAGGCACAGCCCAAAATAAGGGATCTTTTTTTCACGGCAATATTTGGCAGCCTTGACTTTCCCTTCCCAGCCCCGCTCTCCAAATCCTCCCGGGACTAAATAGCCATCGCAGCCATGAAAAGATTCATCTTCCATTTGATCCGATTCAAATCTACGGATTTCCAGATCAACTCCTGCATGAATTGCCGCGTGATGCAGCGCTTCAAATACCGATTTATAGGCATCTTGATGATCCATGTATTTACCAACGACTCCAACCACGATCTTTTTTTTCGGATTTTGGATGGAACTGAGCAATTTTTCCCATTGCGAAAGCTCTGAGCTGGATGCCTTTAAATGGAGCATTTTGCAGATCATCTGATCAAGGCCTTGGGCGTGCATTTCAATAGGCACTTCATAAATGCTATGAGCTACATCTTTTTCATCAATGACCGCATCTTTTGGCACACTGCAAAAAAGAGATATTTTTGATTTGATCTCTTGGCTAAGCGGCTCTTCGCACCGGCATAAAATGATATCGGGCATGATTCCAATTTCCCGAAGCGCTTGGACAGAGTGTTGCGTTGGCTTAGTTTTGACTTCTCCTGCAGCTTTTAAATAGGGGACATAGGTGAGATGGATGTTGATGCAATCATTTGGCCTTTCATATCGAAATTGCCGGATCGCTTCCAAGAAGGGAAGAGATTCAATATCTCCAACGGTGCCGCCAATTTCAACAATGACGACTTCAATGTTTTCTTCTTGGCCGGCGCAGGTCAAAATCCTTGTTTTAATTTCATCCGTTACATGGGGAACTACCTGTACTGTCTTTCCTAAATAATCCCCTTTTCTCTCTTTTTTGATCACCGTTTCATAGATTTGTCCCGATGTGGCATTCGAGGCCTTCGATAGGGGGGATTTGGTAAATCGATAATAGTGGCCCAAATCAAGATCGGTTTCTGCCCCGTCATCGGTTACATAGACCTCTCCATGCTGGAACGGATTCATTGTCCCGGGATCTACATTGAGATAGGGATCGAGCTTGAGCATGGCGATTTTGATCCCTCTTGATTCAAGAAGAAGGCCAATAGCAGCAGCGGTGAGCCCCTTCCCTAAAGAAGAGACGACTCCGCCTGTTACGAAAATGTATTTTGTTGTTGACATAAGTATTCTTCTAATTTTGCAATATCTGATGGGGTGTCAACGCTAGGCGATGGCGCTTCAATAACAGCAACTTTGATCCGGTATCCCATTTGTAAAATTTTTAGCTGCTCTAAGTCTTCCGCAATTTGATAGGTTGTGGGCTTTAGTTTACTAAGCTTTGTTAAAAAACTCTTCCGATAGCAATAAATTCCGATATGGACAAAAGCAGCATTCTCATTATACCGAGAGGGATTTAAAAATCGGGAGGTGCCAAGGAGGCGCCCGAAATTTGTGCCAGGCATAGCCGGCGCCGAAGCAGCTAAACTTAAAAAGTTTAGCGATGCAGGCGGGTCACAAATTTCGTGGCTGTCCGACGCAGCCGGGGTCCCCGATGACGCATCGTCATTGGGGCAAGGCGCAGGCAGAACCGATTTTTCAATCTCGAGCGGTATACCATAAGGAATGGGCGATCTACTAAAATAAAGGGCATTTCCCTTCGCATCAAATACGCACTTCACTACATGCGGTGATAAATAATCCTCTTTTTTCCCAATGGGAGCTGCAGCTGTTGACATCACTGCTTTTGGGTCTTTTTTTAGCGCATCTACAATCTTTTCAATCGTTGTTGGATTTGTGCAGGGATGATCTCCTTGTAAAAGAACCAAAAATTCATTCTTATTCAAAGAATCATAACTAAGGGTTGCTTCAATGAGCCTTTCAGTCCCATCGCGAGGCTTACTGGATGTCCAAAGAACATCGACCCCCATTTCCTCTACATGATCTTTAATTCTCTCATCATCTGTTGCCACAAAAATCTTGCCAAGAACTTTGCAGCGCTGCGCATTTTCAACAGTGCGTTGCAAAATTGTTTTTCCATTAGCCAGAGCCATAAGTTTCCCGGGAAACCGACTGCTATTGAAACGGGCAGGAATGACACAAGCTACATCCATAAGTCCGACATTTTATCAAATCTGTTAGATTAAAAGAAGCTTTTGAGTCTGTGAAAAAATCGTTACCGGCGCGCCTTTGCGAAATTTTTGGCCCTTTTTCCGCTTTAGCCTTCGACCAACTCTATTCGAGTTGGCCTCGGCTTGCATCGGAAAAATTGCAGAAAAATTTCATCAAAATCGCTTTGGTCCCAATTTTTTCACAAACTCTTTGGCCAAAAAGCGCCGGTCTGTGAAAATACTCCTATGTCGTTTTTGCAAAAAAAGCGTCTTGAATATCAGCCTGCAGTTGCCGATCTCTTAAAGGATCTGAATCAGGTGCAGCTAAAGCCTACTGCCGCAGGGAAAAATGGATCTGATGTTTTGCAAAAGTTCTTTCCCAATACAAGGGGCAGCAGTCCATATCTTTTGGAAAAAGGGGAGGCGAAAAGAGGACCCTTAAAAGTAGGTGTGATTTTTTCCGGAGGACAAGCATCAGGCGGCCACAATGTTTTGGCCGGCATTTTTCATGGTCTTAAAACATTTGACCCACAATCAACCCTCTTTGGATTTTTGGGTGGGCCTTCGGGTATTATTGAAAATCAAAGAAAAGAGCTTAAAGAAAAAGATATTGCCTCCCATTTCAATCAAGGCGGTTTTGATTTAATCGGAACAGGAAGGGCCAAGATTGAAACCGAGGAGCAGATGGCAAAAGCAATGGCAAGCTGCAAAGATCTCGATGGGCTCATCATCATCGGAGGCGATGATTCCAATACAAATGCCGCCCTCCTTGCCGAATATTTTTTGCAGCAGGGATGCCAAACTCGGGTGATTGGCGTTCCAAAAACCATTGATGGCGATTTAAGAAGCCAAGACATTGAACTCTCCTTTGGTTTTGATTCTGCCTGCAAAACCTACTCAGAAATCATTGGCAATATCGCTAGAGATGCCCTTTCTGCCAAAAAGTACTATCATTTTATCAAACTCATGGGAAGATCAGCGTCTCACATTACACTTGAATGCGCCCTTGCAACTCATCCCAATCTTGCCCTCATTGGCGAAGAGAGAAAGCCTTTGAGTGACATCGTAAGTGAAATTTCAACTCTGATTGCCAAAAGACATGAAAAGGGGAAAGATTATGGCGTCATCCTGATTCCGGAAGGGCTGATCGAATTTATCCCCGGAGAGATCAAATTCGATGAGGCCATCCAAAAACAAATGGATTTGGAGCGAGATCCTCATGGCAATATCCAATTATCAAAAATCGACACCCAAGTTTTTTTGATGAACCTTGTGAAAAAAGAATGTCCTGTAAAATTCTCTGCGCAGGATCATTTTTTGGGCTATGAGGGAAGGTCTTGCTTTCCTTCCAATTTTGATGCCAACTACGCCTATTCTCTTGGCCTTCTTGCAAGCGTAGCTGTCCGAGACGGAGTGACAGGGGCCATCTCTGCAATTCAAAATCTAAAACAAGACCCAAAGCATTGGAAATGCAAAATGGTCCCCATCGTCCAATTGATTCATTTAGAAAAAAGACAAGGCAAAGAAAAACCTGTCATCCAAAAAGCCCTTGTCGATCTCAAAAGCCCTCCGTATCAACAATTTGCCAAAATGAGACAAGCTTGGGAAATGGAAGATGATTATCAGTATCCCGGCCCCATCCAATTCTTCGGTGATAAAGAACTCACTGATTCAGTCCCACTAACACTATAATCGTTATCGATCCATTTCAACGCAAAGGCGCAAAGACGCAAAGAACGCAAAGGATGCCCATGTACCCTGGGAATTTGGCTTCCACTTTTTTGCTGGTGCAAAAAAGCTTGGCCCTTCGAAAAATTTTTTCTTCAAGCCTTCGGCTCGAAAAAAAATTTCCCTCGGGCCTCTGAGCTAAAGCTCAGTGGAGGCCTAGCCTTTGATAGCCCTCAAGGGTGTGGCTAGAGAGGGCCCCGACTTGGAACTTGTTCCAAGGACATGAGGTGGAAAATTTTCGTCAACCGAAGGTTGAAAGAAAATTTTTTACCGAATGCCTTTTTGCGCACCGGGGCCCCCGAAAACGCATCGTTTTTGGGGTGGGAAGCAAAAAGTAGGGGCCCTTTCCTGGGGATATGATCATCCTTTGCGTTCTTTGCGTCTTTGCGCCTTTGCGTTAAAATTCGCGAGAGCGTTCACGGTTGATCAATGACTTTATCTATCTCTTTATTTGAAGAAATCAACTCGAGCTTTTTCCAGGCCCCTTTTTTAAACCTAAATAAATAGAACAGGTAAAAGAGGAGGGAGTAGAGGACGGTCAAGCCCCAGGCGTATTCGACGGAGAGGCTGTTTTGGACAACGATCAAATAGACGGGGAGCAGAAGGAAGATCCAAACGGAGATCGATCCTGTGATTAAAAGAAATAGAGTGTCTCCTGCCGCGATGAGAAGTCCGCTTAGGACCCAGCGAAGGCCATCGAAGAAAATATAGGCAAAAGCAAGGACCATGCAGATCTTGAGGGAATCTGCAATTGTAGGGCTAAGCTGAGAGCTAAATTCTCCGTTTTCAAAATCGGTGAAGAAGAGAAGTCCTGCAGTATCGACCGGATCAAAAACTAAAAATACTGAAGTAAAGAGCATAAAGAGGACGAGAAGAACTACTCCTGATCTTAAAACTTTGCTCACCAAAAAATGCCTTTTGGAGCCGATAAAATTGCCGGCAAGGGCAGCAGAGCCGCGGCAGAGCCCCTCGCAAAAAAAGGAGAGAAGAATCGTAAAGCTTTGACAAATGCTGGAAATCGTAATGTGGGTAGGGCTGAGAGCTGTCATGAGCCAATAAAAAACAGCCCATCCAAAGACTTCAAGAAAGCAATAAATTCCTTGCGGAACACCGATCTTCAAGCATTTGACCATCTCTGTCAAATCAATGCGCCAATTGCCCGTCCCATAGATCCCTCTATTTTTTTTCTTTAAAAAAAGATAAACTAGAATCGCTGCTTCAAAAAAATAACCAAAGCATGTTGCAATGGCGGCCCCTTGGATCCCCATCTCCGGAATGATCCCATCGATGCCAAAAATCAGAATCCGATCGAGAACAATATTGAGTGCATTGGCAATGATCGCAAGCCATATCATCAGCCTGGTTTTGCCTCTTCCAATAAAAAATCCGACAAAAGCCGTCATTAGGGCATAGCTTGGGGCAAAAAGCATGAGCCATCGGAAATAAACGATCTCAACTTCTGCATATCTATCCCCATTAAAAATTAAAGGGCCTCCCCAAATTGCAATGGGAATGCATAAAATCAAAGAAAAAAGAGAGACCCAGGCCATCTGCCAAACAGGAGAGCCTATTTTGTTGTAGAGTTTTGCCCCATTATATTGCGCGACAAATACTTCCGACATGGCTGTAACCATTCCAATTCCGGAGCTAAATGCCCATGCAAGCGTTCCTGCCGTTACCGAGGCATTCATCGCCTCAATCGAATAATGGGCGAGAAAAATCCGATCGGTAAAGATCATGAGAAGCATAGCAAAAGTCGAGACCATCAAGGGAAATGAGATGGTCCAAAGCTCGCGGATGCTCCCCTCGGGGAAGCGGGTGAGGGTTGTCGGGTTATTCATAATAATTTAAGAGGTTGAATGTCAGTATAACAAATAGCCCTTTAAAAATCCCTCTTTACACTAAAAATAAATTCTTTATTTTCCGGTCTATATGGTTAAACGATTTTCCAACCCCTATCTCTTCGACTCCAAGAGATCCATTTGGAACTATCTCCTCTGGAAAACGGGACTTTATGATGATCCCGATCATCTACCTCCTCTCCCTGCAGATTTTTCCTATCCGGCATCGCCTGATTTTTTTGATCCCAATCTTCCCTTTGTTTTATGGATTGGGCATTCAACTTTTTTGATTGCTGTGGATGGTAAATTAATTCTTACTGACCCCGTATGGGACTCCCACTGCGCCCCCATCCGTTTGAAATCATTCAAAAGACGGCATGATCCCGCTATAGATCTTTGCGATTTGCCAAAAATTGATTATGTACTCATTAGCCATAACCACTATGACCATCTCGATGCGAAAACGGTAAAACATCTCCATGCATTTCATCCCGAAATTGAATGGGTGATCCCTTTGGGTTTATCCAAATGGTTTCATGCGCGGGGCATTTCCAGAGTGCATGAGCTCAATTGGTGGGAAACTTGGGATTGCATCACCGCTGTTCCGGCGCAACATTTTTCAGGGCGGAGCATTTGGGACCAAAATAAAACTTTTTGGAATGGCTATGTGTTTGAACGAGACGGCAAAAGGTTTTATTTTACCGGTGATACCGGATATAACCCGGTGAATTTCAAAATGATTGGAGAGTGTTGGCCCCACATGGATTTAAGCATGATCCCAATTGGGACCTACGTCCCTAGAAAATTCATGCAGCCTGTCCATTGCAGTCCAAAAGAGGCCGTACAAATTCACACCGAAGTGAAATCAAAATTAAGCATTGGGATGCATTGGAAAACCTTTTGCCTTTCTGATGAACCGATGGATCGACCTCCCTATGATCTCTATCTTGCCATGAGCGAAAAAAAACTCCCTTATGATACATTTTTGGCAGTAGAGCCGAAAACGTATGTCAATTGGTGATTTTTTTAGAATCAAAAAAAAAGCATTGCAAATCCAACAGGAAACAATTCGAAGATATTATAGAAAAAGTCTCCGTTTTGCCCTTGCAGATTTTCTCTTTGGCTGCATAGCTCTTTTTATCAACCCCTTCAGAGCCTGCCGTAAAAATGGGTTTGTGTATGGAGAAACTCCGCCCGTGATGTTTCAAAAAATGGCAGCGGTTTGCGATCTTGGCCCCGATGACATTTGGCTCGAGCTTGGATCGGGTAGGGGAAAGGGCGTTTTCTGGATTTCGCAATTTGTGGGCTGTTTTGCAGTTGGAGTGGAAAAGGTCCCCTCTTTTGTCTTTTTTGCCAAGGCGATTGGTAGAATTTTAAACATCAAAGCCAGCTTTGAAAAAAAAGATCTCATGGATGCCGATTTTTCAAAAGCTACTTGCGTCTATCTCGATAGCACTTGTATGCAAGAAGAAGAGCTTAAGAAACTAACAGAAAAAATGGCCCTATTGCCAAAGGGGGCAAAAGTCATAACTGTCAGCACACCAATGCCGGAAAATAGTTATTTTGAATGCGTTGAGACATTTCCTCTTTCTTTTCTTTGGGGAGAAACTGAAGGGTACTTACATCGGAGGAAATGAGGGGGTTAGCTCCGTGAGATCGGGCTTTTTGAAATCTTTGGGAAAATCGCTCTCTTTTACCGGATACCAGGTATAATTTTTTCCAAACATGAAGAGTTTTCCCCGGACAATCAGATTCCCATTTTCAATCCAAAGCTCACAACTGTAGACATTTCCTTTTTCAGGATCGACAATTTTCCCTTTAAATCTCTCGCCGCAGTCATATAAACCCCAGACGATATCCAAGCCGCAAAAATAGGGATTGTCTATACAGCCTTTGGCTCTTCTTGTTGGAGTGTAGATGGTATCTTGCATCTTCCCATCCTCATCGAATATCCCAATGATCCTGCCATAGATAGCCCCATCATATTCATAGATTGCAAAAACGCATTCAGGATTTCCTTGAGAGTTCACAGTCTTCCAAAATCCCCGGATATCGTCAGCCCCAAAACCCAAAGTAGCAATGAAAAACAGCAAAAAACGCATATTTATTTATAAATACAAGATTTTCTTATCAGAAGTCAATTGAGTTTTCTTTTTATTGCTGGAAAAAATTTGTCAAAGAAAACCATAATGACCCCCTATGACATATTGCGTTTC
>CAZXLK010000026.1:0-15721 GCA_964641775.1 uncultured bacterium
CAATGGAGGCTTGCGCCCTTGTTTCCAGCCGCTCCAAATCGGCAGCCACTCGATCGGAGATCTCCTGCCGCCTGGTTTGGATAGCAAAATATTTTTGAGCATGGGCAATTTCAGGTTTTCTTGGGTCTCCATTTTGAGCGATCAGATAGCAGGCGAACCTAGATAAATGAAAATCATCCAGTTGCCGATCTGTCTGGCTTCCGATCCCGACCATTTTGCCAGCTTTGGCAAAATGGTTTTGAGTATCGTTGCCCGATTCTCTACAGGAATCCATTGCCTTTTTAAGGGCATTTTCAAAACGGCGCCATTGTTGATATCCAAGGCAAAGTTGGAGCTCGCGGGCGCTCCAATATTCAGCCCCATGCTGGTTTTTTTTCTTCAAAGATTCAAAAGATAGATCGGAAGGAACCGGTAACGTATTATTATCATTTGCCATAAAATTAAACTCCTTTCGAAGTATTAATATCGATTCATGAAATAATTATCAACAATATAATTAAATATCGTTCGAGAAAAAATCAGAAAAAAACGGTTGAATAAAACTCAGCATATGAGCGATCCTTTTTCAAAAAAGGCAAATCATGAAAAGTTTATTTCGAAGAAAGCCTATGCGATCTTCTTTTGTGGAGATCGAAGAGGGCCAGCATGAATTGAAAAGGCACCTCAAAGCTATCCATCTGGTTATGATCGGGATTGGCGCAATCATCGGCGGCGGGATTTTTGTCATCTCGGGCCAAGGGGCTGCTCTTTATGCAGGACCTGCGGTCGTCATCTCCTTTATTATCGCTGCTTTTATTTGCACTCTTGCCGGCCTATGCTATGCTGAACTTGCATCGCTCATCCCAACTGCCGGCGGTTCATACGCCTACGCCTATGTTGCTTTAGGGGAGCTCCCGGCCTGGATTGTCGGTTGGGCTGTCTGTGCACAATACATGATCTCCGCCTCTACTGTTGCAGTTGGTTGGTCCGGCTATATTGTAAGCCTGTTCAGAAGTTTCGGCATTACGTTTTCAGACACATTTCTCAATGCACCATTTTCCTTGAGTGCCGAAACAGGGTGGCAATTGACGGGTTCCATCTTTAATCTTCCGGCCGTATTGATTGTCCTTTTTTTAGGAATTATGATCTCGATTGGTATCCGCGCCGCTGCCCATTTCAATAATGCAATGGTTGTAGTGAAGCTCAGCACTTTGATTCTTTTTGTGATTATCGGAATTCCCTATATTCAATCTGAAAACTGGATCCCCTTCATCCCTGAGAATACGGGAAATTTTGGAGATTTCGGCTTGAGCGGTATTTTAAGAGGCGCAGGGATCATCTTTTTTGCCTACATCGGCTTTGACACGGTTTCCACTTTATCGCAAGATGCGGTCAATCCGCAAAAAGATGTCCCTCGAGGAATTTTGGGCTCTCTTTTCATCTGCACGGCTGCCTATATCATCATTGCCTTGGTCTTGGTGGGTGTTGTCCATTATACTCTACTCAATGTTCCCGACCCAATGTCTGTTGCTTTGCAAGGGATAGGGTCCGAGCTGAACTGGGCTAAATTCATCATCAAAATTGCGATCGTTATTGGACTCCCCAGCGTTGTTTTAGTCCAAATGCTTGGCCAAAGCCGCATGTTCATGGCAATGAGCAATGATAAACTTCTTCCAGGTCCTTTTGGTGCGATCCACCGCAAAACAAAAACCCCAATGTTTTCTTCACTCATCACTATGCTGATTGTGGCATGCATTGCCGGCCTATTTTCAGTGGATATCTTAGGCCCCCTTGTTTCGATCACAACCCTTCTGATTTTTGCGATCGTTTGCCTCGGCGTCTTGGTCCTGAGAAAAACGCATCCTGAATTCCATCGCCCCTTTAAAGTGCCCTTTGTTCCATTGATCCCACTTCTCGGGCTCCTTGCCTGTGTGGGGCAAATGTGCATGCTGCCATTCATTACCTGGGTTCAGATCTTTTTCTGGATGGTCTTAGGGTTGTTGATTTATTTCAGCTACGGAATACGCCACAGCAAAGTCAGGCATTAATTGTGAAAGAGCAGCTCGCTCAATTTTATTCTCAGCACCACCAAGAAAAAAACCGTTATGGCTATCTTTTTTGCGATGGTGAAAGAGGCCCATTTTTAAAAAACTGGATAGGGACGGAAAAAAAAGTTCTTGATCTTGGCTGTCGAGATGGGATGCTCACAAAATTTTTTGTTGAAGGCAATGAGGTCACAGGTGTTGATATTGACACAAAGGCCTTGGAAAGCATTAAAGAAACTCTTTCCATTGAGACCCATTGGGTTGATCTCAATGCGGAATGGCCCTTTCCTCCCAACACTTTTGATTCGATTGTAGCTTGTGAAATCTTGGAGCATGTTTTTTTCGTTGAGCCTTTATTAGAAAATATTTCCAAATCCTTAAAAAAGGGGGGCCAATTCATTGGCTCTGTACCAAACGCATTTCGGATGCGTAACCGCTGGAAATTTCTATTCGGCGAAGAATTTGATACAGATCCTACCCATGTCCGCCTCTTCTCCTATGCTAAATTAGACAAGCTTCTCGCTTCCCATTTTCAAGAAATCGAAATCATTCCCATCCAAGGCAAAATCGCCCCCTTCCTCAGCGTCCATAGCTCCATGCCAAAGTCCATTACATCCCTCTTTGCCAAAGATCTCCTCTGGCTCGCTAAATAAAATAGAAAATTAACCACCGAGCACACCGAGGACACAGAGATTTTCTTTTTGCAGGGCAAAAAGAAAATATTTCTTTCTTTTTTCTCGGTGCCCTCGGTGTGCTCGGTGGTTATTCTTTTTTACGGATTAAAGGAGCGAGTGCCCCAGGGAAGGAATGTTCCATGATTGCATCAATCGTTCCCTTCTCTTTTGTTTTGAGTGCGATCACTTCGAGATCGAGCTGATTGTAAATATTGAATGGATGAAGGAAACGAAATTGGATCTTGTCCTCTCCTCTTTCAATGGAAAATTCAATAGGAGTATCAGGCCCGTTTTGCAAAACGGCCACTCGGTAAGGCCACCTATCTTTTGCAAAAAGCGATTTGCCATCAAAAAGGTCATCAAATTCTGAGACTCCCGTAATGTGGTGAAGAAGGGTTGGAAAAAGATCAATGTGGGTAGCATTTTCTACCGTATCTTTTTTCCCGGGCAATCTTAAAAAAATCGGAACTTGTGTTTGGTAAGGGTTGAGATGGGTTCCATGGAAAAAGGCCCCCTCTTCATAAAATTCTTCTCCATGATCTCCTGTTGCTACGATCACAGATGACTCATAAAGATTTTCTCTTTTTAAACACTCAAAAAATCTACCCATTAAAGAATCCATGAAGGCAATCGAGTTGCGGTAACGGTTTTTTACCGGCTCGATCTCTTTTTGCGTTAAGGTGAGATAATCAATCTGTTTTGCAATCGGCTGAAATTTTAATGGAAAATCTTTGGGAAAACTATATTCGGAATGGGTCCCATCGAAGAAAAAAAGATATAGATTGCCCCTCTCACCGTGTTTTTTCACATCTCTTTCAAAAGAAGTGATGCAGGCGGCGTCTCGATCGCAAGGCTCAAGATTGCGATTGAAAAAATGCTCTTCGATCCGATCTGCTAAATTTCTTTTTTCTCCAAAAATGGCTCTATCCATATGGAAGTAGCGAAGATCAGCAGAAGAATAGACCCAAATTTTATATCCGATCTGTTTTAAGATTTGAAGGGGGATACTTCCTCCTACCCAAGCATCTCGCATTGCTGCCCAATGAAAGGGGAAATCAGAATGGAAAATCGCAAACCAAGAAAGGGGGGTCCAATTGGCATTGGCAAAAGAGCTTGGAAAATCGAGATTTTCCTTTCCAAATTGAGTGAGAATCGGCGCTGTTTCCTCATTGATGAAATCCCGTCTGAGTGTTTCAATTACAAAAAAATAAATGTTGGGCAGCTCTTGAACCGATAAATTGGGGATCCTTTTTTTCGTCTCCTTTTCATCGCGCGGCTCCTTTAATGGCATGGGCAAAGAGATGCACTGAGGATCGGGCTTTAAAAAAGTTCCTCCTAAAGGCAAGTTTTTATGGTGTTTATTATAGATCCATCGATCCAGATAGGGGTGGACTGCCACTTCAAGGAGAAGGAGCGAGCTTCCTGCAACAATGATGGCAAGGATGATCTGATTGGGGGAGAGGCTCCAAGGATTGAGTTTTGCAATCCGATTCGTTCCCCAATAAAGCAAAAGGCCAACAAAAGGGATGCAAAGAGGGCCAAACACTAAGATGAGAATCATACCCACATTCATATTCAGGGCCAAAAATGCCGTCACAAGATGATCAAACCCCCTTCCAAAGAGGAATTTAAAAAAATAGGTAGCCGAGGCATCCATGGTCCTTAGCATGGTGAATTCGGTAAAATGGATGAGGAGAAGGAAAAACGATAACCCTGCAAATAAAAATAATGCCCATCGAGGAGCCCATCTTTTTAAAACGTAAGCGATTAAAATAAAAGCTGCTACTTCTAAAAATGCCTGAAAAACCGCGTAGAGGACAAAAAAGAGGCGCACTCCCGACATCGGGTGTTCCAAGAAAATGAAGTGGGAAAGGCTAAAGGTTGCCAGAATGACAAAGAAGATACTGAAATACAAGTAGTTAATCTCATGTTTCTCTGAAAACCAGCGTCGAAAACGATCAAGTAATGATTTCATGCCTAAGGTTTATCTAACAAAAAATCTCTTTTAATCAAGCTAAAGTTTTTATTTTACACTGCCTTTACCTTTTTAACATTTTGTGGTATACTTAACCTATGATTAAACAATTTATTTTATCTGTAATTGCAGGTTTTTCTTTACTTTCGGCATCGGAAAAGCCCGTAGAAGCTGAGCCGGTAGTAATACTAGGTGGGGGTGTTGGTTCTTTAACTTCTGCCCTTTATCTTGCAAGAGCAGGACTTTCTCCTATTGTTATAGAAGGTTCGAAAGCCGGCGGGCTTTTGACCCAATCCCATAGTGTTCAGAACTGGCCCGGGGAGATGGAAATTGAAGGGCGTGCATTAACAGACAAAATCCGCTCTCAAGCAGCGGCCAATGGAGCCCGCATTCTAGAGGCCGAAGTAATCGATGTGAACTTTACCAAAAGGCCTTTGGAGATCACCATCCGCTATTTAGATTCCTCCCTCAAGACCGAAAAAATTTCGGCCCTCTCTTGCATTATTGGCATGGGAACAGAGCCTAATTTTTTGGGCATTCCGGGAGAACAGAGGTATTGGGGACAAGGGGTTAGCAATTGTGTCATTTGCGACGGCGCATTGTACAAAAACAAACAAGTTGCCGTAGTTGGCGGTGGTGATGCAGCAGTTTTGGAAGCGCTCTATCTTTCCAATATTGCCAAAGAGGTTCATCTTTATGTTCGGAAAGACTTTCTCAGAGCTAATGAAACCAATCGAATTCAAGCCCTTAAAGAAAAGACCAATGTGATCATTCACTTTCACTCCCAAATTGATGAAATCAAGGGCAATGAGCTGGGAGTTACAAAAGTAGCAGTAAAAACCGGGAAAGAGATTACCGATTATCCGATGGATGGCGTTTTTCTTGCCATTGGATCGCAGCCCAATTCCAAAATCTTTAAAAACATCCTGAAGCTCGATGCCAAGGGCTACATTTTGTTGCAAAAAGACCAAGAAACCAGTATGCCTGGCGTCTATGCGATTGGAGATATTGTAGATCCGATTTATAAACAGGCGGTCTCTGCAGCAGGAGATGGGGCAAAAGCGGCCCTTCAAGCGCAAGAATTTCTAATGGATAAACACACAAAGCTTTTAGCTCAAAAAAAAGAAGAGAAAAAACCAGATTCGATTGCAAAAAGCGCAGTAATTGCAAAAGGGCAAGTGATTGAAATCCAAACCTTGGATCAGCTCCAAAAGACACTACAAGAGGCAACCGGTCCGGTTCTTATCGATTTTTATGCTACTTGGTGCGGTCCTTGTAAGCAGGTTGCTCCTTTATTGGAATCGAGCGCTTTGAAACTTGCAGGCAAAGTGATCTTTTTGAAAGTCAATGTTGATGTTTCCTCTGACCTCAGTCAAAAATATGAGATCCGCTCCATGCCAACGGTTCTACTTTTAGATCAGAATGGGAAAATTCAAGAAAAAAAAGTAGGGGCTGAGCAAATTGGCGAACTTTTAAATAAACTCAGTACGGATAATGGCTGAAGAGTTTTTCTATTGCCTGGCCAAATTCTGCCTGAATCCAAAGATCTAATTGATCATTCGTTGAAAAAAGACCCTGATCCTTCCGATTCCATAGCGAGCGGATTTTTAATTGTTTTGAAAGAAACATCTCTTTTTTATTCTCAAATTGGGCAATGAGCTTATGTTCTCCATTGTGAATGCAAAATTCAAAAGGGGATCTTCCTGCATTGAATCTGGAAATGACGGCATATGGGGGATGGTCATTGCCAAAGATCGAGCTTCCTGCCAAAAAAGGGATTTCTTTGCCGCTTAAATGATGAAGAATAGTCGGAAAAATATCCATCTGCGATGCGATCTTAGGAGGATTTTCTACGACCCGATTTCCTAATTTCATATAGAGCGGAATGTGCATTTGCTCTTGGGTCAAATGAGAGCCGTGAAAAAGATGTCCATGTTCAAAAAATTCCTCCCCGTGATCCCCTGTTACAATCACAATGTCATTGGGTCCAAAATGCTCCATACATTTGCCAAAAAGAGTATCGATATAATGGACCGCATTTCGGTAGCGGTTTTTGATTTTCTCAATTTTTGCAGCAGATTGAAACATCGAAAAATATTCGGTTTCCTTGGAAAAGGGGGTAAATTTTGCAGGGAAATTTTTAGGCCATGCATAGTTGAAATGGGTAGAGTCCCAAAAAAAGACCACAAGCTGCCCTTCATTTTTATTTGAATCCTGCAGGAATTTTTCAATGGTTTGGGCATCGCTCATCGCTGCTGTCATGGGAGGGGTATGGGAAAACATTTGATAATGTTCAGTCAAATGCAAATCCTTGCCAAATAAAAGCTCGTCCATCCCATAGTATTTCAGCTGGGCTGAAGAATAGACTCGGATCTGATAGCCCCATTTTTTCAAAAGATTCAAAGGGGGGCTTCCCATTTTCCATCCTTGATTTTGGGTGGTTTTCCAAAATAGAGAAAATTGGGAATGGAAGATAGAAAACCAGGATGGATGAGAGCCATTTGCATTGGAAAGGGCAAGATCAAAATGGACCCCATTTTGTTTGAAGCCATGCAAATTTGGCGCAGTCATAGGGTCGATGCAATCTTCTCGGAAAGATTCAATAACAAAGAGATAAATATTCGGCCGGCTGACTAGTTTCGTAGAATCTTTTGAGATTGCTTTATGCATCTGGGCTTCTGATTGGGGGGCAATGAGGGATGCCGGAATTGGGTATTGGATCGATGAGGGTTCTAAAAATGTCCATTTCCAAGGAATCGATTTGAGAAAAGAGGTGTATGAGTCAGGATGAAGAATGGGAGATGCGCTAAATTCCCAAAATAAAAGGGCAAAAGGGATGCATACAAAGAGCTGAAATATCCATTCTCTTCGAAGATGGAGCGGTTTTTTTGCTGCAATGCGGTCGGTCCATTTGTAAAGAACAATTCCAAGAAGAGGGAGGAGGACCAAAAGTGAAAAAGATAACGCCCATACCCAAATGGGAAGGCCCGATGCATCCAAGAGAAAAATAAAGCTTGTCCAGGACTCATCGAGGACAAAGCCGATGGTTTCCCAAACAGACATGTCGATGACCCGCTCTAACAAAAAATCGAAAAAATGGAAGATCAAAAGAAGAAACGTGGCGCCAATGAATGTCAATGAGATGCGATTGGACACATAGTGATTTAGGGACCATGCGAGAAAAAGAAAGACCAGTGTTTCAAAAATCGCTTGTCCTGCTGCATAGAGAAAGAAAAAGACTCTCGAGCCTGCAAGGGCATCTTTAATGAAAATGCTGCTCCCCGATGTCAAGAGGAGAATGAAGAGGAAAATCCCAAAGTACAGGTAATTGACCCTGATTTGCTTTCTATCCATGTCTTCACTATAATTAATTCCTCTTAAAAATGAATTGGATCAGACTATTTCAGCTCTTTCTCTTTGATTTTGATGGACTTCTAGTAGATACGGAAGCTCTTCATTATATGGCTTACGTCAATACGCTGGATCGAAGGGGCTATAAATTGGAATGGTCTTTTGCCGAGTTTATCGGGCTTGCTCACCTCAACTCCAGTGCGATTCGAGATGGAATCTATGCAAAATTTCCTGATTTAGAGCCAAACTGGAATCTTCTTTATGCTGAAAAGACGGAGGAGTATTTGCAATTGATTGGCGAGGGGAAGCTCAAGCTAATGCCCGGAGTGGAGGGTCTACTCAAGGAATTGGAAAAGGGGGGCTCTAGAAGCTGCGTTGTCACGAATTCGACAATAGAGCAGACCAAACTCATCCGTTCCCAATTTCCCATTCTCAATACCATCCCTCATTGGGTTACGCGCGAAGATTATGAAAAGCCGAAACCTAGCCCTGAATGTTATTTAAGGGCAATTCAGCTCTATGGAAAAGAGGGGGATCGGATCATTGGATTTGAAGATAGTGTAAAAGGGCTTGAGGCGCTAAAAGGGACGCCGGCTACGGCTGTTTTGATTTGCCCTTTGCATCACCCGCTTTTAGAAATTGCAACGGAAGGGGAAGTAAAACATTTCGAAAGCTTTGAAGAAATCCCCTCCGAATGGTAAGATAGCTCGCATGGGAAAAACAGATAAGTTTGCAAATGAAGGGTATACAATCTACGTAGTCGGGAAACATTTCCAGGTTACGGAAGCGATTCGCAATTATGTTTGGGAAAAACTTGCCCGAATAGAGAGAATTGCCGTTCAGATCATTGATATCACCGTTACCTTAGATACACAAAAACTCGAACATACTTGTTCGATTTTGATGAATTTCATCCATTTCCACATCAAGGTGGGGGCTAGCACAGATAATATTTATTCTGCCATCGATAAAGCAGCTGATAGGACTGTTAAATTAGTTCGTAGATATAAAACAAAGCTTCAGTCCCATCGTGCAAAAGATACGGCAACTGTCGATATCCATGTGAATGTCATCAAGCCCATTGGCGATGATATTCAAGTAATCAATGATGATATTGTCGCGGAAAATGCCATAGAAGATGCCGAGCGCTATCAGCTCCATCAGGTTGTTGCAAAGGAAACCATGCCTTTAAAAACCCTGACAGAAGGAGAAGCGGTCATGAAAATGGAAATTACCGATGATCCATTTATCATCTACCGCTCCGAAGAGGACCAAAAACTCAAAGTGATCTATCGGCGGGAAGATCGCAATTACGGCTTGGTGCAAATCCAATAGAAAAGATTTTCGATCCTATTCGATGTAAATTGGTTGAGGCTACTCCTGAAGAAAAGGTTCGTCAGCAGCTCATCCAAAATATGCTGCAGCTTAGGTTTCCTAAAGGACTCATTGCAGTGGAAAAAGAGATCCAATCTTTAAACCGCAGATTCGATGTGCTTGCCTTTGCAAATGTCCAAAAAGAGCTAACGCCTCTTTTGTTAGTAGAATGCAAAGCCCATGACTGGAATAAACAAGAAGAAATGCAGCTTTTAGGCTATAATTTTTGGTTTAAGGCCCCTTTTTTTGCAATGCAAGCTCCAAATCGAATCCAAATGTTTTGGAAAGAAATGGACAAGATCAAGTCGGTAAACTTTCTTCCCAAATACCAGGATCTTTTGAATGCAAGTCGTCAACGTTTTTGATGATGCCAAAGCAAGGCATGTTTTTATTGATGTTGAGCCACAAAAGAAGGCAAAAACTTATTTTGTAGACTCTCCTCTTCAAATGCTCCCTCTTGCCACCCAAATTGCATGGGATGCAGTTCTTCTTGAAATGAAAATTGTGGGAGAGGGGCCCTTTCGAAAGATGTTAGAAGAGGCTCATAGGGCAGCTCATCTTCTTCTTTCCGATGCGGCCGATTTTGGATGCCAGATTGCAAAAAATGCCTATGCCACTCGCCATTTAAATGTAAAAGATGGGATGCAGCTAAAAGGTGCTTTTGCAAATGTCCCTGCAATTATTGTGGGCGCAGGGCCATCACTTGAGATCAATGGCCATCTTTTAAAAAATTTACAAAACAGGTCTTTGATTTTTGCAGGAGGAACGGCACTAAAAGTCATCCCGGCAAGGCCCCATTTTGCAGGTGCGATTGATAAAGAATTTTTAAAAGACAATCCTCATCCCACAGCCCCTCTTTTTTTCCAACACCGGATGCATCCGAAAAATTTTACACTATTTACCGGGGAAAAAATCCTTTTTCCCGATAGCCATTACGAATTCTTGCAACGAGAGCGATTTGATAGCGGCTGGACTGTCGGAACTTTTTTAACGGCAGTTGCAACCCTTATGGGATGTAGTCCCATTGTGTTTGTCGGGATGGACTTTTGCTATAAAGAGGGCAAAAAGTATGCGAACCAAAAAAAACTTGAGACTTGCAAAACACCTGCAGATTGGATCATGGCAAAAAATTGGATGGAAGAGTGGGCGGATCGTCATCCAAACATAGAGTTTTTGAATGCGACAGAAGGAGGAGTCCCATTTGCAAAACCGATTGAGCTTCAAAATCTCGATCTTGCAGTTAGGAAAATCGATGTAAATCAAATGATTCAAGCTCTTCCTAATGCTCCCAAAATAGACTGGGATGCTTGGAAAAAAAGTCTATCTGTTCAAGGCGAGTGGGCTTATGAAAAACTTCTTCTTCCTTTATGGAATCTATGGAGTCCTCTCTTTTTAAGAGCGTTAAAGTCTGATCCTCATCCGGAAAAAATTGAGATCAACCAAAAGCTATTTTTCCAAAAAGTGATTGAGGAGCATTTGCATGTGTTTTGAAGAAAACTATTCCATTTTCATGGAGAGGTTTCCGGAACTTGGCCTACAAATTCCCCCTCTTGGAAAAACCCTAACCCCAAAAAATCTGCCCAAAATCCCTCTACCAAATGTAAAGCAGCTTTACATTTATGAACTTGGGATGGGGGAAGGGTATGAGGAGTATCAAGATTGGCTAAACAAAGATCCAAGCCATCGCCTCATTTTTCTCGAGGAGGATTTAAGCGCCATTTCATCTTTTCTTCATTTGAAAAGTGCAAAGCCCATTTTACAGAACACCCAAGTAGACATTTTAATCCTAACTCAGCTTGATGCTTACTTGGAAAAAAATCCTGTCGTCACCGTTGAGGCAATTGCTCCTTTAGATTTAAAACAAAAAATTTTGCAAAAGGGAGCTTTTGCCCATGCATCTTTTTTAGACCGGCTTCATGGATATCATCTCTTTGAAAATTTTATACAAAATCTAAAACATCTTCCCACCTCTTTTTACGCAAATGCTTTGTTGGGAAAATTTGAGAATGTTCCGGCGATTGTTTGCGGCGCCGGCCCGTCGCTCCAAGATGCAATTCCCATTTTAAAAACATTGGAAAATAAAGCACTTCTCATTGCAGGGGGATCTACCATTAAAGCGCTTACCGCAAGCGGCATCAAACCCCATTTTGCAATGGCAATTGATCCCAACCCGGAAGAATATCACCGCTTGAAAAATAGCTTATCCTCTGTTGTTCCTTTTCTTTATTCCACCCGCCTTTATCCCAAGGTCTTTGTTGGGGCAAATGGCCCCTTTGGGTATATGCGATCAGGAACCGGGGGGATTTTAGAAATTTGGATGGAAGAAGAGCTTGGCCTTTTGGATCCATTGATAGGGCAAGAGCTCTCCATGGATGCGATTTCTGTGACCTGCATGTGCCTGGCATTTGCAAAACATCTGGGCTGCAGTCCCATCCTTCTAAGCGGAGTTGATTTGGCCTATACAGACAATAAGCGCTACGCTCCCGGCGTTCTCGATCAAGAGGCAAAAGAATTATCGATCAGTACCGTTGATCGGATCATCAATACCCAAGACAGAAATGGCGCTCCCATTGCAACTGCAGTTCGCTTTCAAATGGAATCGCTTGCAATTTCCGACTTTGCCGCAAGTTGTCCCAAAACCTGTTTTCTCAACACAACTTCCGGCGGAATTGGTTTTGAAAAAATCCCTTATGTCCCTTTGCAAGAAGCGCTCAAACCTTTTTCAGACATCCCAAATCTTCGAAAAAAAATTCATGAGGCAATTAGCTCTTCACCCATGCCTAAAAATACGGAAGAGATCATCAATAAAAAAATGAAAGAGCTACTACCCAGTTTAAAGAGGATCATCTCTCATTTAGAAATTTGTTCCGGAGTCAAAAATGGCTCTACTGCACTCGCGGAACTGGAGCTGCAAGAAGAATTTGCCTATCCTTATCTTTTTTACGACATTGATCAACTTTTGCCCAAAAAAGACAAATGGAAACATTTTTTAACCCTAGCCCGTAAATATCAATCAGCAGCAGCTTCATATTCCTGAAGTTTATTGCGAAGAGTGCGGATGCTGATTCCAAGAATCTCAGCAGTCTTTGTCCGATTATTGCCGTAAGATTCTAACGTATCCAAAATGAGTCTTTTTTCTAATTCATGAAGAGTAATGCCAACACTTGCCTTTTCCGGAGATTTTTTTGTTGGATCTAGATAAAGATGTTCTGCATCGATGGCAGGATCAAAATCAAGAACGACAGTTCGTTCAATAATATTTCCAAGTTCTCGAACATTTCCCGGCCAAGGATATTTCAAAAGTTTTTGGATGGCTCTTTCTGTAAACCGTTTCATGGGCTTATGATTTTCTTGGCAAGTAACTTCTAGAAAATGAGCTGCAATCGGCATGATATCCTCAGGGCGCTCTCGAAGAGGAGGAATGTGAATTGGCATCACATTGAGTCTATAATACAGATCCTCCCGAAGTACTTTTGAAACAATTGCATCTTCGATATTTCGATTAGATGCCGCAATGAAGCGGACATTGACTTTGATTGCCCTTGTTCCACCTACTCTTTCAAATTCCTGCTCTTGAATGGCCCTTAAGAGTTTCGGCTGTAAAGCCACCGGAATTTCTGTTACTTCATCAAGGAGGAGCGTTCCTCCGTCTGCAAGCTCAAATCTTCCCGTTTTTTTTGCAAATGCCCCTGTAAACGCCCCTTTTTCGTGACCAAAAAACTCCGATTCAATCAGTGTTTCCGGAATTGCTGCGCAGTTGACTTTGATAAATGATCCTCGGGATCGATGGGACAATCTATGAATTTCCCCTGCAATTACCTCTTTTCCTGTTCCCGATTCTCCAGTGATAAAAACGCTAGCGTTGGATCTTGCGATTTTTTCCAAATCTCGAACGATTTGTTTCATAGCAGCGCTCTCTGCAATCACTTTGCTATTTTTTTCATCCTTTAAAAAACGGTTTTCACTTAACAGATCTGCATGATCACTTGCCATTTTGATCGCAGCCTCTAGAGCCTCCACAGAAAAGGGCTTTAAAAGATAATTAAATGCTCCATGGCGGATAGAGTCGACTGCTGCCTCAATACTTCCATGAGCAGTCATCAAAATGACAATGGGCGCATGTTCTAAGCCCAATGCATATTGCATCACATCAATTCCGGTTTTAATCGGCATTTTTACATCGGTAAGAACGAGATCAAATGCCGCCTCTTGCAATGCATGAATTGCCTCATCCCCATCGTTTGCTGGCTTTACATCTAGCCCTTTTCGCTTTAACACTTCGCAAATGAAGCGGAGCATGAGAGGATCGTCATCTGCAACTAAGATTTTTTCTATCATATTACCTCTTTAAGGGGATCGTGATGGTAAATGTCGTGCCAATGCCTTTTTGCGAGCGGACATCGATTGTGCCAAGATGGGCTTTTATAATTTTTTCAGCCTCTATTAGACCAAGGCCATTTCCCTGTTTTTTCGTCGTAAAATTGGGGGAGAATAGGTGCTGCCTAATCTCTTCATCCATCCCAATTCCCGTATCTCCAATTGCAATTTGCAAACCCCCAACTTGTTCAAAAAGAGAAATGGTTAAAATCCCGCCATCCGGCATTGCATGCACTGCATTGAAAATGAGATTGAGAAGGGCCGATTTGAGCATTTCTCCATCGAGAGGAGCTAAAATGGAGTGATTTGGAATATGAAGCTCAATTCTTACTGACTCAGGAAAAGCAGGATCCATTTTTACAAATTTGGCAATCTCTTTTAAAATTTTCCCCATTTCCTTTGTTTGAAGCTTTACTGTAATTGGCCTTGCATAATGAAGTAGATTTCCCACAAGCTCTTCCAATCGCCTCGTCCCTTCTATAATGAAAGCTGCCATTTCTTGCAGCTCAGGAAATTTTTGAAGATCGTTCTCCAAAATAGTTGCAAATCCTCGAACAGCGCCCAGTGGATTTCGGATTTCGTGCGCCACTTGGGCTACCATTTCTCCCAGTTTTTGCATCTTTTCACCTCTTGCAAGAAGCTCTTGCATCCGTCTCCACTGCCCAATCTCTTTTGCAACAATGGCAAGCCCTCCGATCTCTTCAAAAATGAAAGATGTCGTTATTTCTAATTCTAAGAACCTGTGGCTCTTATAAATCAAACGATGGGATATTCCCATCTGAAGCGACTCGCGCATCGAAAACCCAAAATAGTCATCCGGAAAAAATTCCCAAAAGCTTTGTCCCAAGGCCCTATCTTTCGGTAAAGAGTAGTATTGATAGGCTTTTTCATTGATAAGTCTCAAACTTCCAGAGAGATCGACAAAGAGATAGGCCTCAGGAATTATCTTCAAAAAAGGCGATAAGAAATTGACATTCTGTGCTTTCTTTTGTAACGTATTATCCAAAGAGCCAGACATGGCAAGAACTTTCTCCCTTCTTATTCGGTCTATAGTCTATTTTGGAATAATCTTCCTCCCCCTTGCTTGCTCACGCCTTGAAGAGTCGGAAAAAGAAAAAATCCGCCGGCTCAATTGCAAAGCCGAGGCCATCTACAGAAACGACACTGACACTTTCTATCTTCTTGCAACTCCGCAACATACCCCCCGAGCTCTTTATCCTTGGGAAGCAGAAGCACACCTTCCTCGGATCACCAAAGAATATTTTCGCTGCAAGGGCAATCCCAGCCATCCACCTCTGAAATCCCTAGAGCCCCAAAACCCTCTCACCGATTGTGAAGGAAGCAGCCGCCACGGCCTTCCCATTCTCGGCAATAAAGAAGGGGTCTATCCCATTCTTCTCGAGCTTTTAAACTTCATCCAAAAAAAGACAGGCAAACGGGTCATCATCACCTGCGGCCACCGATGTCCCTCACACAACACTTATTCAGATCCTTCTAAAGAAAACCGGACTTCCAAGCATCAAATCGGCGCCGAGGTCGATTTTTATGTCCAAGGCATGGAGGATCGCCCCCTCGAAATAGCCGGGCTCATCATGCAATACTATCAAGAAAACGATAAGTATCAAAAAGATAAGGACTACGAATTTCGCCATTACAACATAGCCAACCTCGCCATCCAGCCCTGGATGAACAAAGAAATTTTTATCAAGGTCCAGCAAAAACACGAAGGTCGAGACGCCGACAACCGCCATCCCTACCCCTACCTTACCATCCAAGTCCGCCACGACCGCGACCGCAACGAACGAGTCCTCTACGAATGGCGCAAAGCCAACCTCGGCTACCCCCGAGGATAGTAATAAAAGTCTCTATCCTTTATTATAGAACCTTATTTTTTATGCCGATGTGGCGAAATTGGTAGACGCGGTAGACTCAAAATCTACTTCTAG
>CAZXLK010000027.1:0-9904 GCA_964641775.1 uncultured bacterium
CGGCAGAACATTTCCTAAAAGATTTGGGCTATTCTTTTGGCGACAGGCTAAAAGACCCCCATCACCCTCTTCTGAGATAGTTCAATACAGCTGTCCACAGACGGCCCTTGAATATAATTTCCTAAGAGAATCAAATTGGGATGCTTTTTTTTCATCTCCGATTGGAAAGCCCCAAGTCTTTTTGCATATCCCACGGGAAAGTGTGGAATTGTGGCCGAATGGCTCATTTGAAAAATGGGCTCCCCTTTGACGTCCAAGTCCGGATTTGGTTTTTGAGAAATTGCAGTAAGACGGCTAAGAGTTCCTTGCTGAGGGAAAATACAAGAATCAAAAACAACTCCTAAAAGAGAGCTCTTTTCGGAACTTGGGACAAGATATCCAAACCCTTTTTGCGGCAAAACGTCTTCTTTGTATGCAAAATGGGTTATCTCAAGTTTTGTCTCTTCAAAATCTTTCCATTGCCCTGAAAGATTGCCAATTGCAGCGCCATCGATGGCAGAGATGATCAAATCCGCTGATTGGTCCAAGGATTCGATGGGAGTATTGAGAAAAATCTCTACTCCTGCTTTTTTGGCAGCTTCTTGGATGAGGCTCTCCATACCATTTCTTAAAGTGAAAAGGCCCCCTTTATTTTTGCGCCTGTGAAAAAGGGCGCCCAAGACAACAGATCCCCATTTTTTTTCCCAATTGGACATAAAAGGAAAACAGGCGTTGATGGATAACTCTCGAATATTTGCCCCATAAATGCCAATGGCGATTGCATCGATCAAAGTATTTGTAATCATAGGGCCAAATCTTCTCATGGAAAAATCATAGATCGATTCGTCCTCACCGCTCCCTCTTTTGCAAAAGATTTCTCGAAGAAGAGGAAATGCGATCTTCGGTAAAAAAGAAGAGATCGTTTTCAGCTTTCTATTGATGCAAAGATATCTTTTTAAAGGTTTTGAAAAAATGAGCTGATCCGAAAGGCCAACTTCATGAATGAAAGAAAGGAGATTCGGCGATCTTGCTACTGCAAATGTCCTAGGGCCCTTTTCAAAAAAAATACCTGAATGGTTAATGCTTTCAATTACCCCTCCTAACCGATTCGTTTTTTCAAAAAGGGTAATTTTTGCATCCGGATATTTTTTTCTTGCATACCATGCAGCGCTGACCCCCGATATCCCTCCCCCAATAATTATGATTCTCATATCGCTTTTGAATAGTGACCTTTATTTAAATATGCATCAAAAGCAGAGGCCACAATACGAATGAGAAGCTGGCCGCTGGAAGTGGCTATAATTTTGTCTTCCGTTTGAACAATTAGCCCCTCTTTTTCTAGAGGTTCCAACGCAATATTGAGATTGGCAAATTCATTTTTATCCAGCTCGAAATGGCACATGAGTTTTTGGATTAAAGATCTTCTTTGAATATCTTCTGTACTTAAAACATATCCTTTTGAGACAGGGAGTTTTTTTGTCTCATATTCAGACAAGGTTTTGCAATTTTGGAAATAGGTGTTTTGGATAAAGCCAATCGATGTGATTCCAAAACCAAGCATATCCTCTGCCAGTTTGATGGAATAACCCTGGAAATTGCGAGTCAGTGTTTTGTCCCGATATGCTTTAGCTAAAGGATCATCATTTAAAGAGAAATGGTCCATCCCGATTGCAAGATACCCTCCTTTTATCAAAGATTCTCTTGTCTCCACATAAATTCTAAATTTATCCTGTGTAGTTGGAAGATCCTTTTCCGAGATTGCTTTTTGATGGGGCTTTAACCAAGGAACTTTTGCATAAGAATAAAAGGCAATCCGATCCGGTTTTAACTGAAGGATTTTTTCTGCCGTTTGAGAAAAAGATTCCGGAGTCTGTAGAGGAAGTCCATAAATCAGATCGATATTGATTCCCTGAAACTCAAGCTCTCGGGCCCTTCTAAATGTCTCAATTGTCATTTCTTCCGATTGCCGTCTTTTGACAGCTTCTTGCACATCTGCATCCAAATCTTGGACTCCAAAACTTACTCTATTAAAGCCAATCTTCCGTAAGTGTGAGAGCTTTTCTCCTTGATCAGCAAAAACGGTTCTTGGATCGATTTCAATCGAAATTTCAGCATCGGATGCAAAAATAAATGTCCGATGCAAGGAATCGAGGAGGCGATCAAATTGATCTAGAGTTAAAGATGTGGGAGTCCCACCTCCTAGATGCAGTTGTGTTACGACTCTTCTTTTTGCAAAAATTTTTGCAGTCATTTCGATTTCTTGCAAAAGATGTTGGAAATACTTCTCCTGTCTTTCCGGCTGCCTATTTAACACAACGGAGCAGGCGCAAAAAAGACACATCGACCTACAAAAAGGAATATGAATGTAAAGAGAAAGAGGTTTATCACTCGTGTCGAAATCTTGTAATTTTTCAATAAAAAGATCTTGGGTGACAGGATAAAATTGGGGAGCCGTTGGATAACTTGTGTAACGGGGAATGGGTCTATCGAATTTGGCAAGCCACTTTGGATCAATCTGCAATCTATCCTCCTTGTAGAGTTTGTACAAGTGTTTTTACAGCATCAAATGGGGTGCCGGGCTTTACTCCGTGACCGAGGCCTGCAATAAAGCCCGGATCGCCTTGCATGCTATCGATGAGCTCTTGGGCTTTTTCTTTAATGACAGGCATTGGAGAAAAGAGAAGATCGGGATCGAGATTGCCTTGCAAAACTTGGGGTGTCTTTTGACGCGCTGTAGAAAGGGGCATTTGCCAATCTAAACTGAGGGCGCAAGGAAGATCTTTTAGCTCGTCTAAATGAGAAGCTATCCCTCTTAAAAATAAAATCACGGGCACTTTTGTCTCAGCAATCATTTTGCGGTAAAAAGGGAGACAATATCTCAAAAAATCTTCTTTGGACAAAACATTTGCCCACGAATCAAAAATCTGAAGAGCAGTGATTCCCGCATCAACTTGCCGCTTAATATAGCCGATCGTCACATCGCAAATCTTTTCAAGTAAAGACTCCCAAACTTCGTTAGCTAGATAACTGGCAACAGTAAATGGAGCTCCGCAAAAGCCAATGAGAGGGACTTTTAATCTTGGGATGGTCATTTGAATTGTTTCGATAATAGGATCAAGTGCTCCCAAATCCGAAGTTAATGCATGCCCCGGAGTAACCATCGGATCTACTCTAGGTCCTTCAGAAAAATCGAGCTTGAGGCCAAGGCTTAATGCAACCACAGAGATATCGGAAAATAAAATAGCAGCGTCGACCCCCAACATTTCCACAGGCATGAGGGTGATGTCGGAGGCAAGTTCGGGAGTAAAAAACAAAGTTTTAAGAGAGTATTTTTTTCGAAGCTCTTGATAAGCGGGCATGTATCTTCCTGCCTGGCGCATGAGCCATACGGGCGGCCGTCCCTTATTTTCGTTCCTCAAAGCATCAACTAGTAACGAGCTCATATTTATTTTTTTTTACCACAGAGACACTGAGATTTATGAGGCAGCACAGAGATTTTATTTTTTCTTTTTGCGAGAGAGTGCAAAAAGAAAAGATCTCACCGCAAGAGGCGGGGGGAGAGGTCGAAAGTACGCTGAGGGGTCCTTTGCCAGGCCCCGGTAGGGGCGGAGCATCCTTCTTTTTTGCTCTCTCTCGCAAAAAAGAAGATTTTCTTCTCTGTGCTGCCTCTTTTATTCTCTTGTCTCTGTGGTTTTTCTTCTTCTCAGTGGTTAATTCTTCCTTACGCTAAGATCCTTTCGACGATAGCATCGACGGTGAGGAGATTTTTTTCTTTTTTTCTCTGTGGTATCTATCTCTGTGGTTAATTCTTCCTTACGCTAAGATCCTTTCGACGATAGCATCGACGGTGAAGCCAAAGTCTTGCGCAAGATCGGCTGCCGGTGCGCTATGGCCAAAGCCTTCCATGCAGATCGCAATTCCATCCATGCCAATGTATTTATGCCAACCTAAATCAGCTGCTGCTTCAATAGAGACTCTCACTCCCAAATCGCCCCCAATAACTGAAGTTTTGTATGTCTTGTCTTGGCTGTCGAAAAGGGCCCAAATTGGCATTGAAATAACGCGGACATTTTTGTCCATTTGCTCAAGCCTCCCGGCCACTTCTAAGGCAAGAGAAAGCTCCGATCCTGTTGCAAAAAGGGTAAAGTCGGCCTTTCCCTTCTCTTTTTTCACAATGTAGGCGCCTTTGCCCATGCCTTGATCGTAAGAAACATTTGTCTCTGCAAGTTCCGGTAGCGATTGGCGCGATAAAATGAGGGCAGATGGACCATTGTAACGAAGCGCTGCAATCCAAGCCATTTTGACTTCATGAGAATCGGCCGGGCGAATCACATGCAAATGGGGCATCGCCCGAAGGGCTGATAAATGCTCAATTGGTTGATGCGTTGGGCCATCTTCTCCTAAAAAGATCGAATCGTGGGTAAATTGATAGATGACGTGATAGGGACTTAAAGCAGCCAATCGGATCGAATTGCGCATGTAATCGGAAAATGTGAGAAAGGTTCCGCAATAGGGCTGAAACATTCCTACTAAAGATAGCCCATTACAGATAGTCCCCATCCCAAATTCACGAACCCCAAATTTGATATTTCTCCCTTCAAAATGATCGGATGCTACGATATGAAAATCTTTCATCCAAGTTAAATCAGAGCAGGATAAGTCGGCAGAGCCTCCAATGAGTTGAGGAAGAATCTTGCCAAGCGTTTGCAAAATGGTCTGCGAGGCAGCCCTTCCTGCAATGGGGGATTTGATTTCGATTTTGTTTAGAATTTCTTCTAGATCGGGGGGTAAATAGCGGCTTTGCATCTTTTGAAATTCATCAGCAAGATCCGGATAGGTTTTGGAAAAGCGCCGAAAGAGCTCATTCCACTCGGTTTCCAAGGCCCCTTGTTTTGCTTGTTTTTGATGAAAATAATCCAAAACAGCTTGAGGGACATAAAATTCTTCCAAAGGCCAATCGAGCCTTTTTTTCGTCTCCAGAACTTCTTCGGCTCCTAAAGGGTTGCCATGCACTTTTGAAGTTCCTGCTTTATGAGGAGAGCCTTTGCCGATGACGGTGTTCAAAAGGATCAAAACCGGCTTATCTTGTCTCGATCGAATTTCATTGAATGTTTTTTCCATGGTATCGAAGTCATATCCATCCAGCTCAAAGACTTGCCATCCATAAGACACATATCTTGCTTTCGTATTTTCCGTCAGACATTCCGATGTTGGGCCATCCAGACAGACCAAGTTGTGGTCATAAATAAGAACCAAATTATCCAACTTCAGATGGCCGGCCAATGAAGAGACTTCAGAAGAGACCCCTTCCATCATGCAGCCATCGCCTGCTACACAAAATATTTTATTGGTAAAAAGAGGATAATCGTCCTTGTTAAACCGATTCGCCAAAAGTTTCATCCCCAGCGCCATTCCTACCGCATTCCCAACTCCCTGCCCCAAAGGCCCCGTTGTCGCCTCTACTCCATCAGTATGCCCATATTCCGGATGGCCGGGTGTTTTGGAATGGAGCTGCCGAAATCTCTTAATCTCATCCATTGGAAGATTGAATCCCGACAGATACAAAGAGGAATAAAGCCACATGGAGCCGTGGCCCGCAGATAAAACAACTCTATCTCTAGCAATCCACTTGGAATTTTTCGGATTGTGGCGCAACTGCACGCCGTAAAGATAGGCGCCAAATTCAGCACAACCCATCGGCATTCCCGGGTGTCCGGAATTTGCCTTCTGCACCGCATCCATCGATAGCCCTCTAATGGTTCCGGCAATCTTGGCAAGTTGTTTTTTGAGATCTTCGTCCATAAATTTTCCTTTTGAACCATTTTGGAACACAAAGGGTTATCCCTGCAATTAGATTCTGTACGTTCCATGTTCGCTGATTTTTTTTACCACAGAGACAAGAGAATAAAGAGGCAGCACAGAGAGAGAGAAGATAATCTTCTTTTTTGCGAAAGAGAGCAAAAAAGAAGGATGCTCCGCCCCTACCGGGGCCTGGCTAAGGACCCCTCAGCGGACTTTCGACCTCTCCCCCCGCCTCTTGCGGTGAGTATCTTTTCTTTTTGCTCTCTCTCGCAAAAAGAAAAAATCTAATCTCTGTGCTGCCTCATAAATCTCAGTGTCTCTGTGGTGAAAAATTTCAGCGAACACGTTATCAAGCACCCTTAAGAAGTTCTTGCTTGGGAGCCCCCCAATGAGATAAACTATTTGTGTAATGTTGTCCCAGGAAATCAGAAGATCTTTTTTAAGCTATTTTAAGACTCAAGGGCATAGGGTTCTGCCATCGTCGCCTGTGGTTCCTCATGATGATCCAACGCTGTTGTTTGTCAATGCGGGGATGAATCAGTTTAAAGATGTTTTTTTGGGGAAATCGAAGCGGGATTATGTGCGGGCAGTAACGACGCAAAAGTGCATCCGGGTGGGCGGCAAGCATAATGATCTGGAAAATGTCGGGCATACGAGTAGGCATTTGACGTTCTTTGAGATGCTCGGGAACTTTTCCTTTGGAGATTACTTTAAAAAAGAGGCCATTGGTTTCGCTTGGGATGTTGCAACGCATATCTTTGGGTTGGACCCGGAAAAAATCTGGGCCTCTGTCTACAAAGACGACGATGAGGCTTTTGAGCTTTGGAAGATCCATTTGCCTGACAAGAGGATCGTGAGGTTCGGCGAAAAAGAAAATTTTTGGAGCATGGGAGAAGTGGGGCCTTGCGGGCCATGTTCTGAGCTTTTATATGATCGAGGGCCAAAGTATGGCTCAGCAAACTCTCCCAAAGAGGATGCAAGCGGCGAGAAGTATCTTGAATTTTGGAATCTGGTCTTCATGCAGTTTGAAAGAGCTGAGGGAGGCAAAATGGAGCCTCTTCCTAAAAAGTCGGTCGATACGGGAGCAGGTTTAGAAAGAATTGCATCTTTAAAGCTTGGGGTAGATTCGGTTTTTGAAACAGACATTTTGCGAGGACTCATTGCTGAGGTAGAAAATGTCAGCGGTAAAAAATATGATCCCGAAAATGGGGATTTGGCGCCTGCATTTCGAGTCATTGCCGATCATATCAGAGGGCTTTCCTTTGCCATTGCTGATGGCGTGCAGCCAAGCAATACCGACCGCGGCTACGTTTTAAGAAAAATTTTAAGAAGAGCTGTCCGTTATGGGCGGATCATTGGGCTGCAAAAGCCGTTTTTGGCAGATGTATTGCCAAGGCTTGTCCATTTGATGGGAGAAGATTTTCTTGAGCTAAAAGCAACGGAGACCCGGATCGCAGAAATTTTAACATTGGAAGAGGAGGCCTTCATTCGAACCTTGGTGCGAGGAGGAAATCTCTTACAAAATGTGATTCACAATACAAAAAAGACCATTTCCGGAGAGGACGCCTTTAAGCTCAAAGATACTTATGGATTTCCTCTTGAGGAAATCCAACTCATTGCAAAAGATGCTGCTTTAAGTGTCGATCTTGCCAAATTTCAGATGCTGGAAGACGGGGCCAAGGAAAAATCTAGAAAAGCGCATAAAACAGCATCCCAAGAATTTGAATCGAATTTTTTTGATGATTTTACAAAGGTTCATAAGAAAACAGAATTTGTTGGATATGAAAAGACCTCCTCTGACGCAAAGCTCATCGGCATTGTGGTAGATGGGAAGTTTACAGATGAAATCCCAGATAGCAAAGAAGGGCTTCTTATTTTGGATCAAACTCCCTTTTATGCAGAAATGGGAGGGCAAGTTGGCGATAGCGGAAAAATTGGCAAAGGAGCGAATCAATTTCTGGTATTCGATACAATTTCCCCTTTTCCCGGCGTTATTGCCCATTTAGGGAAAATGCAATCAGGCCTTTTGAAAAAAAATGACTCTGTCCATGCAATTGTCGATGCAAACCGAAGGACAATGATCCAAAACAATCACACAGCAACGCATCTTTTACACTGGGCGCTTCAAAAAGTCCTAGGGCCCCACATCAAGCAGGCAGGCTCTTTAGTCGAAGAAAAACGGCTCCGTTTTGATTTTAGCCATCATAAACCGGTATCACAAAATGAAATTCGGGAAATTGAAGATGTAGTAAATGAAAAAATTCGGACAGATATTCCTGTAGAGGCCTATGAGCTCTCCTACGATGAAGCTCAAAGGCGGGATGACATCAAGCAATTTTTTGGAGAAAAATATGGAACAAAGGTGAGGGTTATCGATACTGCCTTTTCCAAAGAATTGTGCGGAGGTACTCACACCAAGAGCCTTGGAACCATTGGCTATTTTCGGATTCTCAAAGAAAGCAGCATTGCAGCAGGGGTTCGAAGAATTGAGGCTGCGTCTGGAAAATATGCAGAAGAATTTGTAAGAATGGAAGAAGAAAAGCTCCAAGATTTGGCAAACATTTTGAAGGTCCCCATCACATCTTTAGGCGATAAACTGAACCTTCTTTTGGAAGAAAAAAAACAATTGGAAGCTGAAATCAAAGTCCATCGCAAAGGGCAGATGAAAGAGCTTGTGGAAAAGTGTCTGAAATCTCAAGAAAAAGCAGGAAAAATTCCTCTCATTGCTCAAGAAGTCTCGATTGATGATCTGGGAGCCTTTGCGGGTGAGCTGATGCAAGATTTCAAATCAGGTGTTGTTGCACTGGGAAACATCGTGGGGGAAAGATGCCAGCTGGTAATTGGAGTGAGCGATGATCTTGTGAAAAAAAATATCCACGCCGTGCAGCTGATTAAAGAAGCAGCTCCTCTTATTTCCGGAGGCGGAGGAGGAAGGCAAACTCTTGCGCAAGCAGGTGGAAAAGATCCAAAAGGACTGCCGCTTGCCTTTGATAAGGTACGCGATCTATTAAAAACAATCTCATGAGTCCAAGTCTAGAGGCATTTCAAGAGGCTCTAAAAAAAGAGGGCTCCTTTCTTGTCGAAGGGCTATGGGAGTCTCCCAAAGCCTATCTCGCCTCTTTAATTGCAAAAACTACGGGCAAATCGATACTCATCATTACGGGGGGAACTAGAGAAGATAGGCTCTTTACCGATCTTAGCTATTTTATGCCTGAAGGAGTTTTGGAATTTCCTTCATGGGAAACGCTGCCCGGAGAAGAAATTGCCCCAAGCCCTGATATTTTAGGAAAACGCTTTGAAGCACTCTATTCTCTCATTCATAGAAAAAGCCTCTCGATTGTGATTTGTCCTTTGCAGGCTCTTTTGCAAAAAGTACTACCGAAAACAGATCTTGGCCCACTTCTTACGATATGGAAAAAAGGGACGGAAATTTCTTTTGACAGCCTTGCAGAAAAATTAACTGCTCTTGGTTACAAAAGAGCAGCTGTTGTCTCAGACAAGGGAGAATTTGCAATCAGAGGCGGCATTTTAGATCTTTTTCCGGTCAGTTCCACCGATCCTTACCGGATTGAATTTTTTGCAGATACAATTGAAGAGATCCGAATCTTTGATCCAATCGGGCAAAAAACGATTGGGAAAAAAGACGCAGTCTTTCTATCCCCTGCACTGGAGCTTCCCCTTTTAAAAAATGCAAAAAGACTTTGCTCAATTGCTGAATATTTGGGTCAAGATCCGATTTTTTTCTGGGACGATCTTCTTGCGATTGAAGATGCTTTTGTTTCTTTAAAAAAAATGCCGGCAGCTCATTCCTTATTTCTCTATTCCATCGATGAATTTTTTAAGAAAAAAAATCAGCATATCTATTGCACAGCGCAAAATATTGAAGAGCTCTCTGAGGTAGGAAGGATCGAAAAAAGAACCAAATATTTTTCCCCGATTACATTTGAAGCATTTCAAGAGCCATTTGCAGCTTCCCGTTTTTTTCACCCATTTCAAAAGATTGACATAGAAGAAATTCCATCGAACGCTTTGTTTTTGAATTTAACTCCTGATCAGATCCCCAAACTCCCTGAAAATGCAAAATTTGAAAAAGGAGTATTAACTTCGGGCTTTTCCATTGTCG
>CAZXLK010000027.1:9914-15650 GCA_964641775.1 uncultured bacterium
TCGATATCCCCTACGCTATCATTGCAAACTCCGACATCACGAAAAGGGAATTTGTTCGCCGCCAAAAATGGAGAAGCACTTACCATACTCCGGCATCGGAGTTTCACCAGCTAACTCCCGGAGATCTTGTTGTTCATTATCATAGCGGAATTGGGCGCTATTTAGGGACTGAAAAACAAATCGATCATTTAGGAAAGGAAAACGAATTTTTAGCGCTGGAATATGCCGATCAAAGCAAGCTCTTCGTTCCCCTTTCTCAGGCCTATTTGGTCTCCCGCTACATTGGCGCGAAAGAAGAGCCTCCCCATTTAAGCCAGCTCGGAAGTAAACGGTGGGGCGCTTTAGTTGGAAAAGCGCAGGCCCAAATTGTCGGCTATGCCAATGATCTTTTGCAGCTTTATGCAAAAAGAGTTGTGGCGGGCGGTTTTAAATATCCACCGGATAGCGACATGATGCGGCAATTTGAGACTGAATTTCCCTACACGGAAACCGAAGATCAGCTCCTTGCCATCCAAGCGATTAAAGAAGATATGATGACGTCGAAGTCGATGGATCGGCTTGTTTGCGGAGACGTTGGCTATGGCAAGACAGAAGTTGCGATGCGCTCTGCTTTTAAAACAGTTGTCGATGGGGCAAAACAGGCCATTGTCCTTGTACCCACTACTGTTTTAGCAATGCAGCATTTTGATACTTTTTCGGAAAGGATGGCCAATTTTCCTGTAAAAATCGGCGTAGCTTCCCGCTTTCGGACGGCAAAAGAGGTGAAAGAGACTCTTCATAAAACTGCAAATGGGGAAATCGACATTTTGATTGGGACCCATAGGCTCTTATCTCAAGATGTGAAATGGAAAGATCTGGGGCTTGTCATCATCGATGAAGAGCAGCGCTTTGGCGTGCGGGCAAAAGAGCATTTGAAAAAAATGAAAATCGGGATCGATTGCCTCACGTTTTCTGCGACACCCATTCCTAGAACGCTTTATATGTCTTTGGTCCATGCCCGCGATATGTCGGTCATCAACACGCCGCCGCAAGATCGGCTTCCGATCAAATCGATCATTGCCGAAAACGAACCGGAGCTGATCCAAAATGCCATTGTGCGGGAACTTGCAAGGGGCGGTCAGGCCTTTTTTATCCATAACCGCGTCGAGACGATTTACGAAAAAGCAAACGATATCCAAAGGCTTGTCCCTGCTGCAAGAGTAGGTGTTGTCCATGGACAAATGGATGCAGATGAGATCGATACTATTTTCCACCGCTTCAAAATGGGCGAAATCGATCTTCTATTTGCCACGACCATCATTGAAAATGGAATTGACATTCCAAATGCCAATACGATTTTGATTGATCGAGCCGACACCTATGGGCTTGCCGATCTGTATCAGCTCCGAGGAAGAGTAGGAAGATGGAATCGGGCAGCTTATGCCTATTTTCTCATTCCAAAACATGCAAGACTCTCCGAGTTATCGCGGAAAAGACTTCACTCGATCATTGAGGCGGGAGGATATGGCGGCGGGATGAAAATTGCGATGCGCGATTTAGAAATCCGAGGAGCCGGAGATATTTTAGGAGTACAGCAATCGGGGCAAGTCTCTCTCATTGGCTTTCATCTTTATTGCAAGTTATTAAAAAGGGCAATTGACGCATTGAAAAAAGAGCGGCCGATCACTTTCAATGAAGTGAAAATGGAATTTCCTTTCGATGCAAGACTGCCTGAAACATATATCAATGAATTTTCTCTTCGGATGGAGCTTTATCACCGTTTAGGAGAGGCTGAAAGTTTTGCCGAAATCGATGAGCTCCTTGCCGAAATGCAAGATCGCTTCGGCCCTGCTCCCCTTACAGTTCTTTGGCTCTATCACCTCTCCCGCATCCGCGCGTTTGCTGCAGCCAATCACTTTACCCTTCTTAAATTCAATCACGTCACCTTCTTTGCCGAACAGCAAAAAGGAAAACTCATCGATAAGAAAACGATCCTTCTTCCCAAAAAAATCCAAACGCCGGAGTCTTTAGAGTCTCATGTCTTAGAAGCGCTCAAGAGCAATTTTGTTTGTGAAAAATAAGGGCTTGTCTCATCTCTTCGATGGGCTCATTCCATTGATCGAGAAACTTTTGCCGAAAGAGGCGGATGCTCATGTACCAAGGAGAGTCGGACCTTTCTAACATCCATCTCCAATCAGGAGCACGATGCATCAAAACCCAGGTCGGGATATTGAGTGAGCCTGCTAAGTGGACAATTGCCGTATCGACAGAGAGAACAAGAGAACAAGTTTTTAAGATATGGAGGGTATCCATCCAGCTTGAAAGAGCGGGAATTTGTATTTGGAATTTTTCTAAAATTTCTGTTTCTGTCGGAGTGGGATTAGGCTGTAGACAAATGAATTCAATCCCCGGGATTGCAAAAAATGGGGCGAAATCTAAAATATCCATCGATCTTTTCCAATTATAATCGGAGTTTGGATGACCTCTCCACGCAAATGCAATCCTGTTAGCTATGGGAGTTTTTTTGATAAATGGAAAAGATAAAGGGGAAGGAATGGTTGCGATTTCAGTTTCAAAAAAAAGGGGGAGGCTCGATGCATTCAAGGAGAAGTCATGTTCTATCTTTTGTCCTTTGGCAATCACCTCCACTTCTAAATGGCGCACAAGATCATGCATTGCAAGAGGAAGCTCTAAAATGGGCCGGCTCCTTTTCTTCAAAAGAGGGATATAGCGAAGAAGCTGAAATGCATCCCCGTAACCTTCCAAGAACTGAATGAGAACCTTTTTTCCATAGATACATTTTCTCTCTCCGTGGGGACAAAACAGCTCATATCCCTCTTTTAACTTGCCAAAAAGAAGATACAAAATTCCCAAAAAACGGCGAAGATCTGAGCGTTGCGGATGAAGAGATGTGCCCTTTTCTACAAGATGTAGAGCCTTTAAATTATAAGATGCATTAAAAAGGGCAGTTGCATAGCGAATCAGATGATCCGGATGATCGGGATCTTTCTGAAACATTTTTTTTGCAATTGAAATGGCTTCATGATGCCTTCCAATGCGAGTCAGAATCGATACTTTGTTGTGCAGAACATGCTCTGAAATTGGGTCAAGATGATAAGCCTTAACAATTGCACTCAAGGCCTTTTCATTTTCCCCTATTGAGAAGTAGATAGACGCCAAGTCTGCAAAAGCTCCGGCTCTTTGCCCATCCAACCGAATGACCTCTTCAAAATATCGGATCGCCTCAACATAATTACCTTTATTTGCTAAATCTGCCCCCATTTGATGCAAATAATCTACGTTTAATTTCGTATTTAACATAAGCATTAAATTAAAACAGAACATTAGATGCATAATTTAATTTTGTCAATTTCGGTAAAGAGCGGGCACGGTCTCGGTCTCGGTATCGGGCACGGGTTTTATATTTGTTATTTAATTTGTATGGTATTATATTTTTAATAATTGGAAATAATTACATTTCCACTTAAATAAGGATAATAATTATGACTACAGTTACAGATCCTGTTCAAGGGTTAATAGATACTATCTGCTTTGGAATGTTCCGGGACTTTGTTGCCTATTTGAATGCGAATCCTAATGTTACGGGAATGGTGCTAGGTACAGAGCTCAATAGTTTAAGACAAACATATACGATTAAGATCAATCAGGGCTTAACTCTTTTGGGATGGCCTTCCAATAGCCAAAATGCCTATATCAATTTCAATAATTATGCAAATCAGCTGCAAATGGCGATCAATTATTTTGCCCAAGGCTATCCTAATGGCCATACATCCATTGCCAATATTCCCCTGCCGGCAGGATCAGGCTCTTCAATGGCCAAGAACATCGAACAAATTTGTCAGGCCTATCAAAATGATGCCAATCAATTGCAAACACTTCAAAAGAATTGGCAAGATTTGCAAAAACTTTATGCAAAAGTTACGAGCCCAACAAGCCAAGAACAAGCCGCCTTTACAACAATTCAATCTGAAATGACCCCTCTTGCCCAGCAGCTCAGCACGCTATCTACGATTGTTGCGGCGTCTTTAAAAGCAAGCACTGCCTCTTCTCTTGCTTTTGATAACAGTAAAATGGCAAGTAAAAGCCAACTCTTTGTCCAACAGTTAAGTGCTGCTCAAGTCAACATAAACAATTTGTCCAATCTGATCACCCCAACTCCGGTTGAAGGAAATGTCTATTCGCTCCTAAAAACAAAAGGAGTCACTTACACAATCATCAATAATCTAACGATTCCCTACGGCGGAATGAGAGATGGCTTTAGTGCATCGGAAGCCTGGGGCTATTCCGTTCGCAATGCCGTTGCAAATAACGATCCTACCTTTGCTTCAGCTCTTTGGAATAGCTATTACCACTACTGCTTTGCCTCTCTTGCATGGATGCAAGCCCATAGCGTCTATGATCAGAGATGGCCGACACTTGGATTTGGAACCTACAAATTCGGAATGATGGGCTGGCATGTCAATCAGACAACTGCGGACTTTAAGACAGAAGGCGATGAAGTATCTGCAACAGATGCCGATGCAGATATCTTGCATTCGCTTCTCGATTATGTGGATATAAACCCCGGACTTGTAATTCAAGATCCAACAAGCATCAATACAACAACATTAAAAAATTTAACAAGCCTTGCCGTGATGAATTTTGCCCAATGCAATTTAATAATGAAATCAGGAGATTATGGAGTCACTCTCGACAATTGGGGAGATCAAAGCCCTCACCCCGATTATTACGATCCAACTCTTTTGCAAAAGGGGGCAAATTATGCGGCGTCTTGGAATCTAGTCCTTGCGGATGGAACATCTGTCGCCTCTGTCTATAACCAAGCATCAGCAAATGAGATGAAAAGGATCGATGCCCAGATTGCCACCTATCAAACCATTGGCGATCAATATGAATCAACATATATGACAGCTGAGGGGCTTAGATTTTTAATGCGCTTTGGCCAATACATTTCATGGTCAGGGGTAGATAAAACATCGAGTCTTTTCAAATCTGCCGTAAATGCGCTGAAATCGACTGTCCAATATCTTTTTGCAAATAACAGGGTTCAGTTGAATCACTCCTTTGGGCCCGGCTATATTTCCATGGATCTCAATGGGATGGCTCAAGGACAGGCATCGGGACCGGTGCTCCTTGCCTTAAAGGCTCTTCAGGCAAATAATGCTCTACCTGCCAATGTAACGGATGCCATCATAACTACCGTGCAAAATGCATTTGCCGCCGATATGGCCAACCAATTTTCAGGTATTTCTTCATGGACCTATCAAGATTATGAGAATAATGGGAATTATTTCGGGCTAGAGCTGATCATTTTAAGTAAAGCCATCATGGAGCAAAACAAAATCTATCCTAAATTATAAGGATCGATATTGCGGTGGTAGGCTCCTTTTACGTGGCTTGCCTGCATTTCGCGGGCAACCTTTAGGATTTCTACCCCTTTTTCAATGTGGTCGGGCATGAAGCGATCAAAGACCGATTTGGAACTTTGTTTGGTTTTTATGCCCCCCTCAGCTAACGGCAAATCTGAGACTAAAAGGAGAGATCCAAGAGTAAATTTTCTTTTATAACTTGCAGCAAAAAGTGTCGCACATTCCATTTCAATCCCTTGAGCTCTCGTCACTTTTGACCTGTTTTTAAATTATTCATTAAATTCCCAAAACCGCATATTGGTAGTGTAGGTAGTCCCCACATGATAAACCACTTTTGTCTTATGTAAAATGCGGGTGACCGCCCTTT
>CAZXLK010000028.1:0-15029 GCA_964641775.1 uncultured bacterium
CGGAGTTCCCCACATTGTCGAATTTGTGAGTGATCTTGAGAATGTGCAACCAACTGTTACTAATTTCAACCACAATTTTGTTGAAGTCAATGAGGAGATCAACGTCCGGACCTTTGAAAGGGGTGTTGGTGAAACTCTTTCTTGTGGAACGGGGGCGGTAGCTGTTGGCTACACTCTAACCAAACTTCTAGGAGTGCAAAAGATCTCGTTATCTTTCAAAGGGGGATGCCTGGAAATTTGGGAAAAGCAGGGAAATTTCTTCCTAATGGGTCCTGCTGAGAAGATATTCTCCGGCCAAATGTAAAGCCGCTTTACATTAGTAAATACTTCCCCTCTCTTTTTTCTTATGTGTTTTGGCGAGGTGATGGCGAAGGCGGGAGTGTTTGATGCCGAAGGAAAAATAGATGAGGAGGCCGAAAACCATCCAACCTAAGATCTCAAGCCAGGTTGTTAGAGAAAAGAAGATCATTTGTCCAAGGCAAGCAAGAATCCCAAGGATTGGGAGATAGGGGGCAAAGGGGACTTTAAAGTGCCTTTTTACTTCCGGGTGGGTGTAGCGAAGAATGAGAGTGGCAAAAGAGACAATTGTGAAGATGAGAAGGGTTGTCATGGAGCAAAATTCACCCAGGATGGTAATTGGCAAAAAGCCTGTGATCACAATCATAATGAAAGAGGTGATGATTGAGGCAAAAAGAGGACTTTGTGATTTAGCGGAAACTGAGCCGAATTTTTTAGAAAGAAGGCCATCTTGTCCCATTGCAAAAAAGATCCTCGTTTGGGTCAAGATATCAACCAATATCACTGAAGCAAGGCCTGCTAAAATTGCAATTTTGATGGGCAGGCCAATCCAAAAATACTTAGGTCCCATCGAATCGATCGCAAGCGCCATTGGATCAGGGACGCTCAAAAGTTTATAATTCACAATTCCGGTTAAGATCAATGCAACAACAACATAAGCAACCGCACAAACTAAAAGAGAGGCAATGATTCCTTTTGGAATGCTTTTTTGAGGGTTAATGGAATCGCGAGAAAGGGTTGATACTGCATCAAATCCGATATAGGCAAAGAAGATCAAACCTGCAGCCCGAAAGACTCCGCTCCAGCCAAAATGCCCAAAAACACCGGTATTTTCAGGAATAAAGGGAGTCCAATTTTCCACATGAAGGTTAAATAGACCGATTCCAATGAAAAGAACAATGGTTACAAGCTTGATCACTACCATCACATAATTGAATAGAGTTGCAGCGCGAATGCCGACAGAAACAAGGATGCCAAGCGCCAAAACGATACACATCGCCGGAATATTCACAATTGCTCCGCTCAAAGCCCAGCCACCTCCCGGGGTATATGTCAAAGGCGCCGTAGTTAAAGATTGAGGAATAACCCATCCAAAATCCTTTAAAAAACTCACAAAATATCCCGACCAGCCCACCCCTACAGTAGAGGCTAAAAAAAGCCACTGGGCAGTCATCGCCCATCCTACAATCCACGCAGGCAGCTCACCCAAAGCAACATACGAATAGGAATAGGCTCCTCCGGGAAAGGAAATGAGCGATGCAAGCTCTGCATAGCACAAGGCAGTGATGGCGCAAATAACGCCTGCAATCAAAAAAGAAATCAGAATCGCAGGACCGGCGTAATTAGCAGCAGCTTGTCCCGTAATGACGAAAATCCCGGCGCCGATGATTGCTCCGATTCCAATTGCAGTTAAATTGCCCGCCGTAAGATGCCGCTTTAATCCTTTATGCTCAGCCTCTTCCATTTCATCGAAGTGAACTGCCATCGATTTTCGTATAAAGAATTTCCGCATGCGCCGAGCTTACAAAATCTAATAATTCATTAAAACCATGATGTGAGGGATGTGCCTGATATGCATGATAAAAATTACAGAATTTGATTCTTTCTCTATCAAGCTGATCAGGCAAATCATTCTAATCATGTTTTTTTGTTTTATCGTGCTAATCCTGTTAGGTTTTTGATGAGAATTTCCGTTTGTGGTAACATGAGGGAAGGCCCTCATGGAAAACCAACCGAAATTCGTGATAGACAATCTTAAAGCCGCTAAAGCGCTTGTTAAGGCGGATGCGGTGAAAGAGCCCGTGTTTTCCCGTGGAACCTATCAGGTTGAGGTTCAAGAGAAAAAGAAAAAATTCTTCCCCTTTTTGCAAATCAAGGACAATGGCGAGGTCTTTGATTCTTTTTGTTCGTGTGAAAATCCGGAGTGCGTCCATTTGGCGGCGGCTTATTTGAGGATTTTTAACGATTTTGATGAGCCGCTCCATGTAAGATATCGCAAGTCCTTGTGGAACAGGCTTTTTCAAATGGTAAGCAAGCGGCATGGCTACGAGTCCGATTGCTTAATCAAAGATAAGCCCGGGCACTATCACACAGAATCGAAAATGAAAAAGGTCCTTTTTTGGATTAATGCCAAAACAGCCCAGGCAAAAAAAAGGCTTGAAGCAATTATTGGTCCCAAAGAAAAAGAGACCGAAGAGACTTCCTTGAAATTTTCCAATTGGTCTGCAGAAGAGATCGCTCTTTTTCGCTCAGGCCATCCTAGCCACGCGCTCCTTTTTGAGCTCTCTTTTTGGTCCGATTTTGCCAAATGGCTGATGTTCTTACAAGACTCAGGGGAGAGCTACAAGATTGAGTATGAAGGAAAGAAGATTCCTACAGCAGTTACAATCAAATTTGACGAGCTTGGGGTTTGGTTTTATATCTCGGAAGTGAGCTGGCCCTGGCTGATTCCGGCACTGGGTACGGTCAAATCTCCTTTAAAAGTATTTGAGCAAGAATCCGGTATTGAAAAAGTCACCTACGATCCAAAACAAAAGTGTTTATTGATCTCCCATACAGCAAAGACTGGGGCGGTTAGCGATTTTGAAGGAGAGGAGGTTGGAGATTGGATTTTTGTAGAAAAAAAGGGATTTTTTAGAAAAAGGGGCTCTCCACTTTTTGAGAGTGAGAAAATTCCCGAAGAAAAGATTTCAGAGGCCTTAACGAAAGGATCTCACGAGCTTTCCCAATTTCTTCCGATTCATTTAGAGCCTCTCAAGGGACGTTATCAGCTCCATTTTGATAGCCAAGGCAATTTTCATATCGAGCTCTATCTTTTTGAAGTGGGGGATATGAGGCTGCAAAATTCTGCCGTTTTTACCCCTTGGGTCTATTTGGAAAATAAGGGATTTTATCAAATTCAAGATTGGCTTTTTCCGGGCGTTGAAAAAATCGTACCGAAGTCCGAAGTCTCCGAGTTCATTAATCGCCATAGATTATGGCTGCAAAATTTTGCAGGCTTTCACACCCATTTGGGGAGTTTGGAATCCCATTTGATCTATCATTTGTCAGATGATGGGGAACTAAGCTTTGAGGCAGAGCTGAATTACCCGGAAGGCTTAGAAGAGGCAATCCATTTTGATGAATGGGTTTATTTGCCGGGCCAAGGGTTTTATAGAAAACAAGAGAGTAGATCGGGTCTTCCAATACATCCCTGGCTGAAAGTACAAGCGAATGAAATTGCCTCTTTTATCCATTCTCATCGAGATGAATTGGAGCAAGTGCAGGGCTTTTTGAGTAAAGACTCCCCTATTTTAAGAACGGGCCTCGCGCTTCTATTAAATGATGAGGGGCAAATTGTGGTGGCGCCTCAAAGAGAATATGCGGCCGGAATCGATCCTAAATCGATCCGATTTTTTGGGGATTATGTCTATGAAAAAGGGAAAGGATTTTCAGAAATTGCTCCAAGTTCGCGTCTTCCTGAAAAATATAGAGAAAAAGTGACGATCAAAGCTCATGAAGAGGGTCCTTTTTTAAGTTATGATCTAGAAGCGATAAAACCCTTTCTTGTCGTCATCGATCCAAGGCTAAAAAAACCGATCGATCTTAAGTTGAAGATTCGAAAAATCCAAAAACGGGGATCTGATTGGCTGGTTGATCTCCTCTATGAATCAGAAAACGGTGCCGTGGGTCCAATCGCAATTTGGGACGCTTTTGAACAAAATAAAAGACATTTCTTTTCGCCGGCAGGACTTCTCACATTAAAAGAGGCAAGATTCCATTGGATTCGCTCTCTCAATAAAAAAAGACTCGATCGAAAACAGGGGATGATTCGGCTCACTACTTTGGAATGGATACGCTTAAGTATTTTTGAAGATCTCGAAGCTCCAAAAGGCAATGGCGAGGAGCAAATAGAGACGAGGAAATTACTGGACGAGCTAAGCAAAATGGAGACGCATAGGCTTTTGGATATTTCCAAACTAAAGGCAACCCTTAGGCCGTATCAAGAGCAGGGACTGCAGTGGCTTTGGTTTTTGTATTGCCATGGCCTTTCGGGGCTTCTTTGCGATGACATGGGTCTTGGGAAAACCCACCAGGCAATGGCCCTTCTTGCAGCAGTTGGAAATGAGGATGAAGAGAAGAAAAATAAATATCTGGTCGTATGTCCGACATCTGTTATTTACCACTGGCAAGAATTATTGAAGAAGTTTTTGCCCGATTGCAAAGTGCTCACCTATTACGGCATTGCGAGAAATTTGGAGCATTTTGAAACCGATTATCATCTTCTCTTAACATCGTACGGCATCTTGCGCACCGGAAAAGAAAATTTAAAAGCGATTAACTTTGAAGTGGCGGTATTTGATGAGATTCAAATTGCTAAAAATTTTGCCTCGCAAACGCATAAAGCGCTTCGGGAAATCAATGCAAGAATGAGGCTTGGTTTGAGCGGCACTCCCATTGAAAATCGGCTGCGCGAGCTAAAGTCTTTGATGGATATTGCGCTCCCCTCTTACCTTCCGCCGGATCACATCTTTCGCGAAGTCTTTACTAATCCGATTGAAAAAGAGGGAAGTCCCGAAAAAAAACTCCTTTTATCCAAGCTTGTAAAGCCATTTATTTTGCGAAGAAAAAAGAGCGAAGTGCTCACCGATTTGCCCGAAAAAATTGAAGAGATTGCCTACTGCGATTTGTCGTATCAACAGCAAGAGCTTTATAAGGAAGTAGCTTCCATGATGCGCGACACTGTGTATAGGGAGCTTCAAGATACGACAAAACCGATCCCTTACATGCATGTTTTTGCAGCGCTGATGAACCTTAAGCAAATTTGCGATCACCCGGCTCTTTATTTGAAAGAGGTTAAATCGTATCAAGATTATCAGTCGGGAAAATGGGATCTTTTTATAGAGCTTCTCTCAGAGGCCATAGGCAGCGGACAAAAAGTGGTTATTTTTTCCCAGTATCTGGACATGCTTGCAATCATGGAGTCTTATTGCAAAAAGAAGGGGATCGGCTATGCCTCGATCAAAGGGACGACTCGCGATCGGAGCGAGCAGATTCGGAAATTTCGCGAAGATCCCGAATGCTCCATCTTTATAGCGTCACTTCTCGCGGCAGGAGTTGGGATTGACCTTACCGTGGCCTCCATTGTCATCCATTATGATAGATGGTGGAACCCGGCTAAGGAAAACCAGGCGACCGATCGGGTCCATCGCTTGGGGCAAAGCCGTGGAGTTCAGGTATTTAAATTCGTGACCAAAAACACCATCGAAGAGCATATCCATAACCTCATTGAGGCTAAAAAGGGGCTGCTGGAATCGGTCATTGGGGCCGAGGACCAGATCACCTATCTGAGTAGAGAAGAACTCCTCGATGTCTTCCAGAAAATGTTTGTTGAATATTAAATTACCATTTACCAATCTAATAATAATTATATATTAATTAAAACCGCATGTCAAAAGCAAATCAATATTATGAGGAAGGGGTCAGGCTTGCTAATCAAAACGATCTGATGGGGGGCCTTAAGTGTTTTCAAAAAGCCTTAAGAGTAGATCCCAATCACCTTGATGCCATGATCGATCGTGGTGGGGCATTAGCAATATTGGGGCGCTTGGTTGAGGCTTTGCATGCAACAAATCTGGTATTAGAAAAAGAGCCTTCCCTTTTGAGAGCGCTTCATAACAAAGTCTATATTTTAACAAGATTAGGAGCTTTTGATGAGGCAATTTTCATTAGCCAAACTCTTTTTACAATAGACCCAAATCCAAGCAATGCTTACCGATTGGCAGTTTCCTTATTTGACGCAGCAAAAGAGAGGCAAGTTTTTCAATTTCTCCAACGGGCAATCGAACTTTTTCCGAAGAGTTTCGAATTTCGGAGATTTTTAGGAGCCACTCGTCTTTTGATGGGTGATCTGAAAAGGGGTTTTCAAGAAAATGAATATCGAATCTTAGCTCCTCTTCCCGGGCCTTACAAAAAACCTGTCTCTTCTCCTAGATGGCAAGGGGAAACCATAAATGGCAAAAGACTTCTTGTAAGATGCAGTCATGGCTTTGGCGATGCGATTCAATTTTTGCGCTATGTTCCACAAATCAAAAATTGTGAAGTCGTTGTAGAAATGCAAGAGAGCTTGCATTGTTTATTTCCCAGTTTAACGCTTACCTCTCAAGAGAGGGAAACGCCGGAGCACGATTTGCATGTTGATGTGATGAGTCTTCCCGCTATTTTTCAAACCGATTTCAATAACATTCCACCTCCCGTACAAATTCCTTTTTCTCATAGGCCAAAGAAAAATCGGATTGGAATTTGTTTCAGAGGCTGTTCAACGACTCCGCACAATTGGAAGAGATCGATCCAAATCAATCTTTTCGAGCCCATAATATCTCTTCAAGATTTTGAGTTCATAACGCTGCAAAAAGATCCGAATCCGGAAGAATTAAGCCTCTTAGCTCAGTTTGGAGTTTGCTATCGTCCCCTAAATAGCTGGATCGACACGCTCCACGCACTTAAAGAATGTGAACTTGTAATTACTGTCGATACTTCGATTGCCCATTTGTCAGGATCGCTTGGGATCCCCACATGGATTCTCCTCCCTTTTTCTGCAGAATGGAGATGGATGTTACATCGGACCGATTCTCCTTGGTATCCCACTGTGAGGCTCTTTCGTCAACGTTCAATCGGCAGATGGATCGAACCCATCCGGGAAATCACAAAAAAAATCATCGTTCGTATCGTTCCATCGTTTGATCGTTGATCTCTTCTGACCTCAGGGGCTCTTGTATGCACCAAGGAAACCATGATGGAAAAGGATATGCATGATTTGCATGATAAAATAGAAATATTTCTTCTTATCCTTATCTTGCGTATCATGCAGATCCCCTTTCATCATGTTCCTTCAAATCATCAGTTATTTATTGCAGAAATAGGACAATGAAAGATAAAATTTTAGGCCATGATGAAAATCTGCCTCGTCCTGCTGTTGATCTTCGATCTTTCCGCTAAGGTGCGACTTCTTACGTTTCATTATAATAAGCCTGAGTTTATTGAACTCCAATACAAAGCATTTACAAAGTTTTTAGAAGATGATTTTGAAATTATTGTCTTTAATGATGCCAATACCCCCGAAAGAGAAGAAGCCATTCGGAAGACATGTGAAACCTATGGGATCCAATGCATCCGTTTTGAGCCTGAGTGGCATTTGCATGATCCATTAAATACATATTTGAAAAAGCAGCTGGACAATCCCCAGATCAAAAGCCATGTTTTGTTGGGGAAAGATATTGCCTCTATTGCTGAAAATTATAGCGTACGCCATTGCCATGTGATTCAATATGCTTTAGACCATTATGGTTATTCTCATGATGATGTGGTTGCTATTGTGGATGGCGATCTTTTTCCAATCCGTCCAATCAGTATCAAAGAAATGCTGAGCGACTGCGATATCGCTGCAATTCATAGAGATATTTGGGTAGATCGCGTTGCATATTTATGGGTTGTCTTCATTGCCTTTAATCCCCAAAGTCTTCCGGATCTAGAAGAGTTTCAATGCCATCTCGATGTGATCAACAATACGATCTATGATTCCGGCGCGCATACATACCATTATTTAAAAAACCATCCCAATGTAAGAGCGAAACGGTATATCCATGATGCAAGCACGGAAATCATCCATCATACTCAATCTTGCTTAGAAGAAATGGGGTATTTGCCTGATGAGGCTTGGCTGATCAAATATCTTCCTTGGCCATGTTACGTTGAATTTCATCTCGATAAGCACTTTCTTCACTTTGCAGGGAGCTCTTTTTATTTGGAAGGAAGAGACCTCAAAGAAGCTTACCTCAAAACCTTTTTAGCAAAGATTTTAGAAAAACACCCCTAACATTCCCTGAACGTTATTGGCCATGTAGTTTTTGCCAAACTCTCCCTCATAAGTTGCCGAGAGGAAAAACCCGGATGGTTTGTGTTTGAAAAAGATTTCTGCGCTCACGGCTCCAAGATTCAAGACTTTGTCGTAGGTGAGAAGAGTGATTGCACTTGGTGCAGAGTCAGGTGGGGGAGTGGCGATCACAAGCGCTGTCTTCATGCGCGTATGGAACGGCTTTTTATTTATGTAACTTGCAGACTGCTGGAAGATACAAAGGATTTCCTCATCATCGAAAGTCTCATAAAAGTTTATCCCAACCTGGCTCCGAAGAAGAGATGGCCTATTGTCATGTACTATCATATCAAAAAGGCCGCCGCCTGTTTCTGAATAATCATCTTGAAAAGCAACTGCCCAATCCACTCCTACAAAAGGCTCGATAATTCCCCAGCAAAAGATCGCATCATAGCCGCCGCCTACATGAGGAACTACTTCCCAAACATTGTATTTGCTTTTAGGTGTTGCAGAAAAAGGGGTGATTCCTCCGATTGCAATATTTCGCTTCATTTTGAAATGGTTATAGCCGCCTAAAACTCCCGCTTCCAAATACCATTTTTCGATATATCCCGTTCCATAGAGGCCGAGTGTTCCCCCATCTGATTTGCCATGGCCGGCTGAGCCGGTTTCATGAATTTTATTGTGAACGTAGGCTGCAGTGATCTCAAAAATTCCACATTCCTCATAGCGATCATACCCAACGATAGCGCCATAGCTTGTGTCATGGATATCAGGGTTTCCATGCGGTCCATCTTCTCGAATGAAATCTCCAAAACTTCCGCCCCAAAAATTATTTTCCTTAAGGCCCGCTGCGAAACATCTGCAACATCCTGCAGCAAAACTGTCATCATCATCGTCGTCATCGTCGTCGTCGTCGTCGTCGTCGTCATCCGGAACATCATCAGAAGGAACATCCAGATTGTCATCATAATCAGCAGGAACATTTTGAACTGCAGTCTTCATCTGCATTGCAATCAATGTTTCTGTCTTTGTTTGCATAGCTGCGCAAAGGGCAGTTGTCCATGTTGTCATATTATTCACAACTCTTCCGAGCGCCATATGACTCAATGCCATATAATTGAGTAGGAAATCCACTTCGCTAGAGATAAAATTGGAAGAAAAATTGCGAGTAGGGGAGATGCTGTCAAGAGCCTTTCGCAATTCATCGGCACTTAAAGAAGCAAGATCGATCAGAAGTGTTTGAATGGCGCCGATGCTTTGCAGACTCTGTAGATAAGCCAAGAGTTTTGCTTGATTGCTAGAGAGGTGAATTCCACTTCCAATTCCAGCAGCAGTAGTAAGAATTAATTGCGTGACTTGAGGATTATAAATAATTTCTGCAAGAAATCCACTTGGGACTGTCACTGCTGCAAAAGTGCCGCTTATGATCCCTGTTGCAGTAATAAAATCATAAGTTTGCAATGAACTATAGGTCCCGGCATCTAGAATCAAATTCAGCAATCCGTCAAGGCTTCCATTTCCATTGATTGCAATAACGGATGAATTGTTATTTCCCGGAGCAAGTTCGAGATTGAATGTTGCACTTGGATTTAAAGTAAGTCCTGCAACTGTCAATGTTCCAATAGCATTTGCTCCGGGTTGGATTGTTCCATTGACTGTAACGGTACTATTGACAGTTCCTGTTCCTTTGAGAGTCCCGCTTGTTCCAACAGTCACTGCACTTGCTAAGCTTCCTGTTAAAAGGAGGGTTCCGCCATTTATTGTGGTTCCTCCTCCATAAGTATTATTTCCTGCAAAGATCAGGGTGCCATTGCCTGTTTTTGTAATGCCCCCTCCACCGGTAATTCCCTGTCCAATTGTAAAAGTATTGCTATCAGTAACGTCAATTCCGCTAGATAAGCTCGAAGTTGTAACGGTCCTTGATGCAGAAAGAGTAAAAGTTGCAGTTGATTGTAAAATTCCTCCTGCCAGGAAGAGCGTTGTTCCGGTTGCCCCTAAATTGCCATCGCTGGAAATGCTGAGAGTGCCGCCGGAAATAGTTGTATTTCCTGCATACGTATTGGCTCCTGCCAAAACAAGAGTGCCCGGCCCCGACATGGTAAGAGAACTCCCAACGCCGCTACCTGCTGTCCAAGTATTTCCCGAGGGGACAGAATTGGAGCTGTCATCTGAAATGGTGCCATTCAAAGTAATTGTATTTCCGGCCCCCGGAGAGAAATTTAATGTAGAACCCGAAATGGCAAAGATATCCGTTCCCACTGCGCGCCCATTTCCACCATTAGCTGTTACAGTGTCGCCACTGGTTGTAATGTTGCCTTGAAAATTGATTGTTCCCGTGTTGAGAAAGATTGCTCCGCCAAAAGCTGCTCCATCACCTCCTGCTCCGGTATTCGAGCCTCCGCTACTTGCTCCAACTCCCCCAGCCCCTCCGGTTACAGCGCCTGTTCCACCACCTCCTCCAAAACCACCGGCTCCTCCATTCCCGACATTGCGGTTACTTCCACCCCCTCCTCCAAAACCTCCTTGCCCTCTTAGGCCTGCTCCTCCACCACCAAAACCTCCAATTCCACCATTGCTGCCGCCTTGGCCCCCGCCGCCGCCACCAAGATATCCTCCATTGCCGCCGGATCCAGCTGTACCTCCGCCTCCACCTCCTATTCCCCCATTTCCGCCGATTCCACCGCCTCCTACTACAGCTCCTCCTCCGCCTCCCCCAATGCCTCCATTACCACCAGTATTAGCACCAGCATTACTGCCATTTAATCCTCCGCCGCCCCCGTTTCTTGTACCGCTGGAGCTTCCTGGAGACGTCCCTCCTCCATTTCCCCCAGAGATACTTCCGGAACCACCCCCTCCACCAAAGTCATATCCTGGTACGCTACCTCCAGTTCCTCCGACTGCTGCTGAGAGTCCTCCTGTAGCTCCTATAATCGCTCCTCCACCCCCTCCTCCATTGAGACCGACACCGGCCCCACCATTTCCTATGCTTCCACCTCCACTTGTAACATTACCGCCATTCCCACTGTAACCTCCCCCTCCCGAAATGCCACCTAACCCGCCATTTCCTCCAATGCCCCCACCTCCTCCACCGGAGACATTAGTAGTTGAATTGCCGAGGCCGGAAGACGCTCCATTTGATGAAAATGTGACGTTGTTAATCGTAAGCGTTGCAGCATCAACAAAAATGGAGCCCCCCGCTCCCATTCCGCCTCCGCCTCCGCTTTGCCCTCCTGCTCCTCCTTGAGCAAGACCATTTTGGAAGGTTAAATTTTGCAAAGTGACTGCCCCTTGCCTTATGAAAAAGGGTCTGACAAGAGATCCGCCATTAATCGTTGTTGTGCCGGAACTAGGGGCAAAAGTGATCGTATCTGATTGAAAAAGGTTGATTGGAGGGGGAAGCGCTGTCAAAGTGACCGATGGAACAGTGAAAGTAACCGTATGAGTTCCGGTTATTCCTTGCGCCTGATTTTTCAGAATCTGGTTCAATACATAACGAAAATCACCCGAGGTTGCTCCGGTGGTAGCCCCACCTGATGCTACGGAAGTATCCGTACCTAGATTCACCGTATACGCTGTGCAAAAAATATGTAGGGGGAAAATTGCAAATAAAAAAAATAGCCGGCGAGATTTAAACATGGGAATATTCCCCTTCAAACTGAGAATAAAAAATTTACTACAACATTGCAACGAGGTTGTGAAAAAGGGCCAAAAATTTACAAAAAGCGAATGAGAAACCATTTTTTCACAGCCTCAAAGAAGCGGCTTGAGGCTTGGGGGGGAATGATGTATAGTGTTTCTCACTTATGTTGCCCAAAATTGCAATTGTTGGCCGGCCCAATGTGGGCAAATCGGCCCTTTTTAACCGGATTTGTCAAAAAAGAATTTCGATCGTCGATGAGGCGGAAGGAATCACTCGCGATCGGCTATATGCCGAAGCAGATCTTTTTGGCAGGCCATTTATTTTAATTGATACGGGCGGTATTGACCTATCAGGCAAAATTCCCTTTGCCGAAGAAGTAAGGCGGCAAGCCGAAATGGCCATCGAGGAGGCAGACAGCATTCTTTTTGTTGTCGATGGGCAAGTAGGGCCCATGCCTTTTGATTTGGAACTTGCAAAACAGCTTAGAAAAGGGGACAAACCGGTCATTCTTCTCGTTAATAAAATCGATAAGGGAGAGGGAGACACGGCCCGTTTTAGGCAGTTGGGGTTTGAGAAAATATTTGCTATTTCTGCTCTTCATGGCCACCAAATTGCAGAAAGTTTGGAAGTTGCTTTGCAGCCGATTGAAGAGAGAGATTCCGAAGCTCCTGTTGAGGCCATCAAAGTGGCTATTGTAGGAAGGACCAATGTGGGCAAATCGACCCTTTTGAATCAGCTTTTGGATGAACAAAGATCCATTGTCAGCTCCATTGCAGGAACAACGCGCGATGCCATCGATGTCTTGTATGAAAATGAGGGGCAAAAATATCTTCTTGTCGACACCGCAGGAATTCGGCGCAAAAAAAGTGAAAAGGAAGTAGTCGACAAATTTGCTTCGATTCGAACGGACGAGGCCATTGAGCGCTCCGATGTTTGTCTCTTGGTTCTGGACTCATTCGAGGGCCTTACCGTACAAGAAAGGAGGATTGCCAATGAAATTGAAGCCAAAGGAAAAAGTTGTATCTTAATTTTTAACAAATGGGATCTCATTGAAAATCTTCAGATGGAGCATGCCCTTCGAGGAATCCGCGAAGCCGCCCCTTTTTTAGCCCACTGCCCAACTCTTTTTATCGAAGCTATCAATAAGAGAAATTTGGATAAGATTTTTCCTCTTGTAAAGCGGGTTTACATGCAAAGATCGCTGCGCCTTACTACCGGAGCTCTCAACAAATTCATCGAATCATGCGTGCAAAAATATCATCCACCTCTCATTTGGGGAAAACGGCTCCGCATTTATTATCTCACCCAAGTGGAAACTGCCCCTCCCAAATTCGTCCTCTTTGTCAATAAGCCTCGGCTTATGACAGATACCTATAAAAAATTTCTCACCAATCAGCTAAGAAAGACGTTCCCTTTTACCGGTTGTCCATTGCTGTTTGAGCTGCGCGGAAAGAGGCCCAAAGATTTACCAAAAGCAAATGAGAAGACATTTTTTCACAGCCTCAAAACGGCCAATAGAATAACTTAAAAGAATGCGGTTGCCATCTGCCAGGACCATCTCCTTTGCTCCATTTTTTGAAGAGCTTAAATTTTATAGGCTTCCCTCGCTTCGCGACGATTTGTTTGCTGCGCTAGCTGTTGCTTTAATGACAATTCCGCAGTCGATCGCCTATTCACTCCTGGCCGATCTTCCTCCAACAGCGGGTCTTTTTTCAGCGATTTTCGGCACGATTTTTACTGCGGCATTTGGATCATCGCGCCATTTGATATCGGGTCCTAGCACCGGAACTGCGATTCTTTTGCAAACTTCGATCGCAAATGTCCTTTACACTTATTTTCCAACAATCACAGGTCCTTTAAGAGAGACTCTAGTTCTTCATATTTTAACTCAGTTTGTTTTAGTGATGGGGCTTATTCAAATCGGCAGTTCCTTTTTCAATGTGAGCAAGCTTTTGCAATTTGTAAGTCGGCCCGTCATTTTAGGATATTTTGCAGGGATTACTGTTGCAATTGCGGTAAGTCAGGCCTTTAGCTTTACAGGTGTTGCTCCTCCGCAGGCAAATTTAACGATTCTTTTCCAAGCCTGGTATTTTCTTTTTCATCTTTTTGAAATCCATGGATGGACCCTTCTTGTAGGTGCGTTTAGTTTGGCCTTTCTTTTTCTGATGCGATCTCGCTTTCCCGCTTTTCCAAATGCCCTTTTGATGCTCATTGCCGCCACATTATTTGCAAAAGGGCTTAGCTTAGCAGGAATTGAAGGAATTAAAACCCTTGCAAGCTTTGAGCTTCCAAGCGAGCCTTATATTAACCTAACATTTCCTCTTCTTGATTTGGATTTGCTCCCTAAAATTTTCCCCGCTGCCCTTGCCCTTGCCTTTCTTGTGATCCTTGAAATTTCTTCCATTTCCAAAGCATTTGCAGCAAAAAGCGGTCAAAGCATTTCGAGCAACCAAGATGTATTTGGCGTAGGTCTTAGCAACGCCATCTTGTCTTTTATCACCGGCGCAATGCCCGCATCGGGAAGCGCTACAAGAACAGCTTTGAATTTTAGACTTCGGGCCAAAACCCGGTTTGCCGCAATTTTTAGCGGAATCATCGCAGGTGCGATCCTCTTTTTTTGCTGGCCTTTAGTAAAAGAGATCCCTTTGGCTGCGCTCGCTGCTCTTTTGATTGCGACAGTCCATACGCTGATGGATTGGAATGAGATCAAATTTTCCGTACAAGCCACCCGCGCTGATGCTTGGGTCTTTTTTCTCACTTTTTTCTCATGTCTGATTTTTTCCCTTGATGTTGCCTTTTTTATTGGCATTGTGATTTCGATCGGCAATTATTTAAAAAGGTCCGCAATGCCGCAGCTTGTGGAATATGCGTTCAATTCGAAAGGGCGTCTCATGGTGGTAAGTCAAAGAGATGATGTGCATAGAAAGGTCCGGATCATTGGCATTGGGGGAGATCTCTATTTTGCAACAGCAGATGTCTTTCAAACGGCACTAGAAGCCGTTGCGCAAGATAAAAATGTAGAGGCTATTGTCCTTCGACTCAATAACGTCCATCACATGGATGCTTCGATGTGTCTTGCCGTCATGCATCTTTATGACTCACTCAAGTCTACAGGCCGTTATCTTGTAATCAGCGGGCTCACGGAAGAAGTCTGGCATGTTTTTCACTCTGCCGGGATGGTGAAGCAAATCAGCCTCGATAATCTCTTCTTTACCGATGAAAGCAATCCTCAATTTT
>CAZXLK010000029.1:0-14630 GCA_964641775.1 uncultured bacterium
TGCAACGAAGCGAGTTATGCAACGGTCTCATTGTTCTTCATGATCTTCTGCAAATTGAGGGTAAAAGTCTTTTTCCGTGAGCGCATTGCAGAATACCATTCGGCCGGAAGTTGTATGTTTCACTGAAAGGACCTTGGCTTCAATGATTTCCCCAATGAATTCTCCGCCCCCATTGACAACAACCATTGTTCCATCATCTAAATAGCCAACCCCTTGACGAGGCTCTTTTCCAAATCTTTGAATCTTAATCTTGATATTTTCGCCTGTTTGCATCAAAGGCTTAAGCGCTTTAGATAGATCATGGATATTGATAAAACGAAGACCTTCAATCGTTGGAATTTGGATTTGACTCACATCGGCAGTTAAAATATTTGCATCGGTCAGTCTAGCAAGGCGAATCAATTTATTGAGAGGATCTTTGACTTCAGGAAAATCAGTGTCATTGTATCGCATCTCCAGAGTTCCCATCTCTTCCATTTTTCGAACAATATCAAGAGACCGTTTTGCTTTGATCCGAACATGCTCGTCCGAAGCTTCGGCAGTGGCATAGAGATCTTTCAAAAGAAAGCGGGGAAGGATAAGATGAGAATCGAGAAGGCCGCTCGCTGCCAAATCGATGATTCTTGCATCGAAAAGAACCGAGCCGTCTAGAATGAGATCTTTTTTCTTGATGGCCAATGCGCTGAATCTAACAAAGGGAAGACTTACATAAATCTCATCGGATGAGCGGAGCGTGATCAAAGTTCCCAAATAAATTCCAAAAAGAAAAAGAGAAATTTTAATAATTTCTAAAGTCGGAAGAGAGAGATGAATGGAGGCAGAGCTGATCTCCAGAACTGCAGAAAAAATCAGATCAAGGGCAATCCCCATTAAATAGCCGAAAAAAAGGCCAAGAACTGCGATGTTGAAAGAGCGTAGATTAAACCGTTTGAAAAGAAGATCAAAGCCGATCAGAAGGGAACCTAAACATAATCCGAGAAGGATTCCGGTTCCAAACTTTTGTGCAGAATAGCCTTCAGGTCCTGAAACCATATAAAAAGTTAGGAAGAAAACACAAAGACCCATGAATAAAAAGCGCGTTAACCGAAGCGCGAGATTCATAATACAACCCCGTAATTGAATTTATTCATCTTAAGGCGTTCCAAGGTTTTTCGTCTAGGATTTTTAAAATTAATTTAATCAAATGAGATGGTTGTGTAAGATGGCCTTCGTGAAACCGCGCACTTGGATCGCAATTTCAGGATGTTTTTGGCTCATCGTTGGGGTATTTTTGTTGTATAAGGGGATTTGTCTGATTTCTTTAGGCACAATACGTCAAGAATCCCTTTGCTTCTCATTTGCTAAAGTTTTCGGATCTCCTGAAGAGGCAGGCACTGAGATCATTGCTGCAGGGCTATTTATTGGATTTGTGAAAGGAAGATTTATTCTCTCCAAAACCGTAGAAAGGGTGACAAAAAGGATTTTATCAATCCCGGAGCCAATTCGGTTATCAACTGTATATGCCCCCTCTTATTGGATCTTGATTGGAGCCATGATCACTTTGGGGATGCTCATCCGTTTTTTTCCCATCCCCGTTGATTTAAGAGGATTGGTTGACCTTGCTGTGGGATCTGCCCTGATTCACGGCGCAATGTTGTATTTTCGCAACGCCAGAGGCGGGTATAGGGTGAATTAAAAGAGACAAGGATTTAATATATGCCTATGTTAGCAGCTTTGTATTGGAACCCGAATCCTGAAATTTTTACTATTCCTTTTATAAATTTTCCTATTCTTTGGTACGGCGTCTTTTTTGCTCTTGGATTTTGGTTGGCTTTTCTTATTATTGTAAGGGTTTTTATTAGGTATTTTGAACTAAGTCTTAATAAAAGTTCTACAACCTATAAGAGAAAAGCCCAGGCAATTGCAGATCGGCTTACTCTATTTGTTGTCATTGGGACCCTTTTGGGGGCTAGACTTGGCCATTTTCTTTTTTATGAGAGCCCATCGATGTATCTCGCAGCTCCTATGGAATTTTTTCAGTTTCGCCAGGGAGGTTTGGCAAGCCATGGAGCCGTTGTCGGGATCATCTTGGCCGTCGTTTTCTTCAGTTACCGGATTCGAAGGACATATCCAGATCTTAGCTGGGTCCGCCTTCTTGATTTCATAGCAGTGCCGGCTGCTTTAACGGCTGCCTGTATCCGGGTTGGCAATTTCTTCAATCAAGAAATTTTAGGGACTCCATCGAATCTTCCCTGGGCCATTATTTTCGGAAATCCTGCTGATGGGAGAGTGCCCGAGCCGCTCCACCCCGCGCAGCTCTACGAGGCCGTTTGGTATTTGGCTATATTTGCCATCCTTTTGCGCCTGAGCTATAGACCCAATTTTCTTTTAACGCAGGGAAGATTGATCGGCACTTTTTTGGTCCTAGTCTTTCTTTTTCGATTTTTTATTGAATATCTGAAGACGGAGCAAAGCCAAATTTTGAACTCCTCGCTTTTTACTATGGGTCAAGTCCTGAGCATCCCGGTGATTCTCATCGGCCTTTTTCTCTATTTCCGTGGCAAGAAACTATCTAGAGCCTACGAATAAATTATTTTTTATGGCTTGACCAATCGATCTTGCTCGAAGATAATGGAACAAAATGAAGAGAGGAGGACAGTCATGAATAACATTTCAATCGCCGGGCATTTAGGGGCAGATCCTGAGGTCCGATTTACATCGACTGGGAAAAAAGTGACGACGCTTCGAGTAGCTTGCCGCAGCCGTAAGGGTCAAACTGAAAGTACCATTTGGTATCGCGTAACGATTTGGGGCGAGCAGTTTGATAAAATGGTCTCTTATCTGAAAAAAGGGAGCGCAGTCATTGTGACAGGCGAGCTTCAAAAGCCTGAAATCTTTAATGACCGGGAAGGCAAGCCGCAGATTTCGATGGATGTCACGGCCCACAATATCCAATTCAGCCCATTCGGCAAACCGGCATCGGGGGGAGGCTCTCCTCAGCAACCAGGTCAAGAGTCCCAGGCGCTGCCAAAAGAAACGGGCCCGGGAACTCCCTTTGGCGCGTTTCAAGAAACCGCTGCAAAAGGGGCTACCTATGATGATGAGGTACCGTTTTAGTGAAAATTACATTCCACAAGGATTTTGAGAAGAGGAAGGGTGTTTTTTTAATCATCCCTTATTGGGAAGGTGGAAAGCGGGCGTTTCATAAAAAAGTAGATTTTAAAGAAATTGACGAATGCCTGGATCAAAAAAGCTTTCAAGGGAAGTTGTCTGAAACCTTTCTTTTACATTCTAGTGGAATGAGGATTTTACTCATTGGCCTCGGCAAAAAAACTGACAGTAGCTTGGATTCTGTGAGATTGGCGATGAGCGCTGCCATAAAAGCCTCTCAAGCAAAAAAGATCGAACATATCCATCTTTTCATGGTGGATGGGGATTTTTCTGAGGCGGTTTTTGAAGGAATTTTTTTAGCGAACTATGCCTATACCAAGCTCAAAGGGAAATCGGAAACTCCTGTTCTTTGTAAACATTTGACTGTGGTTGGTGATCCGAAACTTGAAAAAAAGGCGGATCGAATTTTTAAAATCATAGAAGGGACTCATTTTGTACGCGATCTGGTACATGGCAATGCAGATGACGTTAATCCTGAATACTTAGTAAAGCTTGCAAAAGGTTTTTCTAAAGATGGAATCAAAGTAGCAGTTCTTGATCAAAAAAAATTGGAAGAAGAAAAGTTGGGGCTTCTTTTAGCTGTAGGACAGGGGGCCCGCTATGCGCCCAGTTTGATTATGGCATCGTATCGAGGGGCGGCAAGTTCGAAAGAGCATATTCTTCTTGTTGGAAAAGGCGTGACCTATGATACGGGAGGACTTTGTTTAAAATCGGCCGATAATATGCTCACCATGAAATGCGATATGGCAGGAGCTGCAACTGTTTTAGCTGCAGTGAAAACGGCGGCGGCGCTGAAACTGAAAGTGAATGTGACAGCGGTAGCCCCTGTTGCAGAAAATGCCATTGGCTCTAAAAGCTATAAGACGGGAGACGTAATCCGCTCTATTTCGGGAAAAACAGTAGAAGTTGTCAATACCGATGCGGAAGGAAGGCTCATTTTAGCAGATGCCATTGCATACGGAGTAAAACATTTAAACCCTTCCAAGATCATCGATATTGGAACGCTCACCGGGGCTATTGTCATAGCGCTTGGCGAAGAAATCGCAGGACTTTTTACCGATTCGGATCCAATTGCAAAAGATTTAAAAAAAGCCTCCGAGCAAACGGGGGAAAAGCTTTGGAGGCTTCCACTTCATGATTATCGAGAAGCGTTGAAATCGGATATTGGCGATATTGCGAATTTAGGGGGAAGAGATGCAGGTTCGATGAAGTGCGCTCTTTTTTTACAAGAATTTACAGATGGCATTCCATGGGCACATATTGACATGGCGGGCCCGGCTTATTTGAGTAAGCCCAAAGGATACAACCCTACAAAAGCAACCGGTTGGGGGCATCGCCTTTTAGTTGAATATTTAGAGATGCAAGAGTGAAAATCTACATCTCCAAGCGGGAGAAATTAGCTCCTTTTTTACAAACGATTTTTCCCCATTCCAGGAAAAAAATCCGCCATTTTCTCGAAAAAAATCAGTGCATGGTCAATGGGAGAATTGAGCGGTTTGGCTCGGCAAATCTCCAAAGGGGTGATCTTGTAGAGCTTAGCCCCAATTTTGATTTCACAAAAAAAGAGATCAAGTTTGAAACGCTCTATGAAGATGAGGATCTTCTCATTGTCAATAAGCCTCAAGGTTGGGTTTGCAGCCCTGAAAACACACGCCGCCATTTTGGAAAAGCAGTTCTCATTCATCGTTTGGATAAAGATACTACCGGAGTTCTTGCTCTTGCAAAAAGCGATATTGTGAAAAGAGCAATGATTCATGAGTTTGAAGAAAAGCAAGTGGAAAAAGAGTATCTTGCCATTGTAGACGGCATTCCGGGTGAGCAAGAGGGAACAATTGAGAGCTATTTACAAAAAAAAGGCTCCTTTGACGGGCAGACGATTTGGGGTTCCGGATCAGGGGGAATACATGCTTTAACTCATTGGAAAAGAGTGGCGGTAGGGAATGATTCCTCCATTCTGCATGTTAAGCCGATTACGGGAAGGACCCATCAAATCCGCGTTCATTTGGCTGAACTTGGACACCCCATTTTAACTGATCGGCAATATGCGGCAACTTTTCGCTGCAAACGAAAGGCTCTGCGGCCTCTTCTCCATGCATTTCGTCTCCGTTTAGCAAATGTTTTTGTAGAGGCCCCGATTCCTTTAGACATGCTTAAATTTTCAAGTAGCATATGTCTGACATTTCCGTCACGATTTTAACCAAAAACTCTTCTGAGACGATAGGGCAAACTCTTGACTCTTTGCATAAATTTTCAGAGGTGCTCATTCTCGATACGGGCTCATCTGATGAGACTCTTCAAATTGCAAAAAAATATCCAAATGCTCGGATTTGTAAGACGCCATTTAGCGGATTTGGCAAACTGCATAACTTGGCAGCCAGCATGGCAAAAAACGACTGGATATTGTCAATAGACAGCGACGAGGTGCTAAGCGATGAACTAATCGAAGAGATTTTTTCTCTACAGCTTGACGTATACGCAGTTTATGCTTTAAATAGGTGTAATTATTTTCAAGGCAAATGGATCCAATGCTGCTCGGGATGGTATCCTGATTGGATAGTTCGGCTCTACAATAAAAAAAGGACCTCTTTTACAGAAAATGAGGTGCATGAAACTGTGATTGCAGATGGGCTGAAAAGAGTCTTTTTAAAAGAAAAATGCTTGCATACACCTTACACGGATATTGAGAGCTTTTTATCGAAGATGCAGCTCTATTCAACTCTATTTGCAAAAGAAAATTGCGGCAAGCACTCAACAGTTGGCAAGGCCATTTGGCATGGAATTTATGCCTTTTTTAAAAACTATCTTTTTAAAAGGGGTTTTTTAGCGGGAAAAGAGGGGCTGATCATTTCGATTTATAACGCCCAAACTACCTATTACAAGTATCTAAAGCTAGCTTATCCAAAACTTCCTCAGGATTTAGGGCTTCAAGGCAAGGAGGAGAAGAGACTTTAAAGCGGCATTTTTTTTGGTGGCAAGGGGCGCAAGAGAGTTTAGATTGGAGATGGATCTGCAATTTTCCGTTTGATCCAATGATGCCTGAATCGGAGGGGCCATAAAGAGTAACAGTTGGGACATTGAGAGCTGCTGCCAAATGGGAAAGCCCTGTATCCATGGAAACGGCAGCTTTTGCATTGAGTAAGAGTGGGGCAATTTCCGAAAGAGTTAGTTTGGGAAGCAAAATGGCTTTTGGGTGAATGCAAATTTTTTGTGCTCGGATTTTTTCTTCCATGTTTCCCCATGACAAAAGAATGTGATAGCCCAATTCGCAAATGAGTTGAACAAGCTTTTGGCAATGTTGAAGTGGCCAAAGTTTGGTTTTCCAACTTGCATGGTGGATAAAAAAAATATACGGTTTTGGGACATCGGGCGGCGTTGAAAATCGGGAAATATCTAGACGGAAGTTGGGTGGAGTTTGGGGGATGGGGTAGCCAAGACTTAATGCAAAAAGATGTCTAAGACGATCGATCGCATGCATGGACCATGAGGCGGGAAATTTTTGGCTGTAGGCAAAAGAGGCAATCCATTCGCGGGCAGATTTCCGATCAAAACCTGCAACTCTTCCCTTGATAAAGAGCGACATTAATGCCGTTTTAAAATTTCCCTGCCCATCAATGATAAGATCATAATCGTTTTGTCTGACTTTATGAATGAGATTCCAAATGGGCTTTATACTACTAAAAATTCCCTTTCTCCACGTTCTATGCGATGTTTTGAAAATCTGATCTACAGCAGGGTGCCAAAGGGCTACTTCATGAAAGCTCTCATCAATCATCCAATCGACTTTTAAGGAGGGAAAAAAAGAGGCTGCGTCTGTAATTGCAGCAAGAGCATGAATGAGATCTCCAAGTGATGTAAATTTAATCAAAAGAATACGCATGTTAAATAGGTTATTGGATCAGAAATTTGAGTTCCAGCAGGATTTGAGTCCAAGAGGCATGATTTCAAACCGCTCAACTGGTTGATAAATTTTTCTATCGGAAAGTCTGCAGGGTTTACAGTTTTGATTAGCGATTTGATATAAAGGCAAGGAAACAATCACTGTGAGCTGCCAGATATTATTATAAAATGAGTCGTGGGAATATTTTCCCTCAACAGCTAAGTAATCTTGAATTTGAGGGCGCACCCTCACATAGCCCCCTGCTATCGAATCAAAACATTTGGTATTTCGAGTGAGATAGTAAGGTCCTGCAGCTGCATATAATGAGAAGCATCTGCAGTCAATTGCCTGCCAGCCCACCTCGGCATTAAACCCATAGCTCGTAATTTCTCTTCTCGTATGAATTGCAAAAAAATCTCCATCAAAATCATCAAAAACACACTTGCATCGAAATTTTTTTGCTCCCACAGGTATATAACCATTTGCCCGAAAATCCCAGCACCTTCCCAAGATCTCAAGGCCTACTCCAATTTGATTATAATTATGCAGGCACCCCTCTCTGAAATCATAATAGGCATTGAATCCCAGTATGTCACAAAAAGAATTCCGGCAGGGTATAAAGCGCCCCCCTATTCCCACATTGAAAGCGTATTCGTCATTATCAAATCGATGGCCTCTTAAATCAATGAATGGATAAATGTACCCCGGGTAATAATTCGGAGCTAAAAACATTTCTAAAGTGGTATAGTCCGTTCCGAATAAAAATCCGCTATTATCGCCCCAACCCTGGTTATGGCTTAAAAGCGTCCGTTTTGGAACAGGGACCCACGGTAGCCACTCCATACAAAGCGAAGAAAAATCACAAGGAGCATCACTACTGCAGGGTTCGGAGGATTGGACTGGTGAGTGGAATGTTTGGATAATCTCGGAGTATCCCGTTTTGGACATGCGGATTTTTTGGGTCATTTCAGGAAAATGGGAATCAGATATTTGGGTATCTTGAGGCTCGTCCGGCCTTTCTTGCCTCCCGCAATCGGATAACCTTCTTTTGTTAGACATTGGGAATTTTTTTTCATTGAAAATGAGAACATACGGAAACAAAATGAACAAAATACAGATAAAAAGGACCCATTTCTTCATCTAAGTTCCTGTTATCATTGAACTATTTCTTTGTCTATGGTAAGATGGTTGCATGATGAAATTTTTAGTAGTGCTATTGATCCCTTTTCTTCTCTTGTCCAAGCAAAAGATTTGTCTGAACATGATTGTAAAAAATGAAAAGGATGTGATTGAAAGATGTTTAGAATCAGTGAAAGACGTCATAGATTACTGGGTCATTGTCGATACGGGCTCGACAGACGGCACACAGAAAATGATTCGGAATTTTATGAAAAAGATTCCCGGAGAGCTCTACCGTAGGCCATGGAAAAATTTTGAATGGAATCGGAATGAAGCTCTCGATTTTGCAAGAGGACATGGAGATTACATTCTTTTCATGGACGCAGATGATGTTCTTGAGTTTCAAGGAAAGCCCCATTTTGATGAATTAAGCTCCGATCTTTACATGATGTGGAGAGGAACTTCTGATTTTAGCTATTTGAAACCGCAGCTTGTAAAATCGAAGCTGCCTTGCAGATGGGTTGGCGTCACTCATGAATATTTGGGATGCGATACGGAATATTCATCTGAAATACTTGCCAATGTGAAATATGTTTCCATGGAAGGGGGGGCAAGCCATAAGAACCCAAAACAAAAATATCTGGCAAATGTTGACCTTTTAACGGATGCTTTAAAAGAAGATCCCAATAATCTTCGCCATATGTTTTATCTTGCTGAGAGTTATAGGGATGCTTCAGAGCCTGGAAAAGCGCTTGAGTGGTTTCAAAAACGAATTGCAAAGGGTGGATGGGTCGAAGAAGTCTATTGGTCTAAACTCCAAGTTGCTTTGATTTTAAAGCAAATAGGGCTTTCGAATCGTATCGTTCAAGAAGCCCTCTTAGAGGCACATGTTTATCGGCCCCATCGCATAGAGCCAATTTATTATCTCTCAGAGCTGTGGAATGGAGAAGAGAACTATGAAAAAGCTTACCAGTTTTTGAAAGAGGCAATGGTTATGCCAAAACCGGATAAAAAAGATGCCTTATTTAACATGGATTGGATGGAGAAATATGGCGTTTTGTTTCAGTTCTCGATTTGCTCCTACTATGCAGGGCATTATGAGGAATCGCTCAAATGCTGCGACGATCTTCTAAAGATGCAAGAGCTGCCGGAGTCCTGGAGAAATCAGGCTGTTGCCAATCGTGAATTTCCCCTCGCCAAATTAGAAGAAGCAAAAGAGACTGCTGCAAATCTTTAAAGATTATTAACAAAGATGGCGTTGCCTTGAAGGCCCGGGTCGTACCATTGGGCGAGAAGTCGAAAACCATTCATTTCTAAAAAGGCTTTTAAATCATAAAATAGGGTCATTTCTTTTCTAAAAGGATAAAAATTGATTTCTATGAAAAGCGCTCGAACTGTCTTTAAAATTTCTTGCGAATTTTTTAAAACTTGAAGCTCCATCCCTTCCAAATCGAGCCAGAGCAGATCGATCGATTTGACTTGGGTAACATTACACCAATGATCCAGAGTTGTGCAGGGAACTAAAATTTGAGGTCCTTGGTAATGGATACGCATTGCATCGGAGCTTTCCAAAAGAGAACTTGCCCCTTCATATAATTCCGGCTGATTTCCCTCTGTTCCATGACAAACGTGGAATGGAACCATTTCTATTTGAGTCCCTAGAGCATAGGGTATGCGGTGGACTTGAGGGTTATCTTGTGTGTTTTCGCAGAGTTCATGATAGGCATGGGGATTTGGTTCGAAAGAGTAAATGGTGCTATCGGGCCATTTTTCTATAAATCGCAATGTGTCATCACCATAATGGGCTCCTGCTTCTACAATAACCGGGTTTGAAGGAAGATACTCTCTCAAATAGTCTAGTTTATTTTCATAGGATTGCATCTCCAGGGGACCTTTATATTTCTTAAAGGGGCCGCAGCCGAATATTTGTATAGCAAGGAGGAATACGGCTGTGAAAAAATGGTTGCTCATTCGCTTTTGGTAAATTTTTGGCCCTTTTTCCGCTTTAGCCTTCGACCAACTCTATTCGAGTTGGCCTTAAGCTTGCATCGGAAAAATTGCAGAAAAATTTTCACAAAATCGATGGACGTCCCCATTTTTTCACAACCTCGATGCAAAAAGAAAAAACATTGAAAATGTTATACCAAAATAAATCTTTTTTTTTTAAAATATTTGTCATGAAAATTTTCTTGTTAAGCTCTTTATGGATTTTTACTCTATTCGGAGAGTGGGATCCTGAGTATTGTTTTCCGGACGATGATTTGGGAATTTTAGAAGATGTCCTTTACAAAAACCTGAAGAGTGACATCATTTTCTTTCTGAAAGGTAGCTGGTGCTCTGTTGAGAAAGCAGAGCTATTGATGGATCTGATCTATGTTACAAAACCGGCTGTTTGCGTAGAGATTGGCGCTTTTTCAGGTTCTACGGTTCTTCCCGTAGCTGCAACGCTAAAGTATTTGCAGCATGGAACAGTGATTGCAATTGATCCTTGGTCCAATGCAATAGCTACCCAAAACATGGATTTTAATGATCCCAATCGCCCTTGGTGGTCCACCGTTAATATGGATGGGATCTATGCAGAATTTGTATCCAAACTAGCTCGGTGGAAAGTAATAGAAAATTGCACTATTTTTAGGTCCACATCTGAGACGGCTGCCAACTTCATTCAGGAAATCGATTTTTTACATCTAGATGGCGATTATTCCGAAAAAGGATCGTTAAAAGATGTAGAGCTTTATTTACCCAAAGTCAAACCGGGTGGATATATTTTACTGTCCAATCTTTTTCTCATGGTCCATAACAAAGCCCCGAAAATGAAATGCTTTTCGGAGCTTTTCGATGCTTGTGAGATGATTAGCGAAATCGATAAAGATAATGCTGTATTATTTAGGAAATATGAGTGATTTGGATCTTCATCTTAATTTGTTCACAATTAATTGGCTATGAACTGGGAATTGCTTCTCAATTTCGCGATGAAGCCCCTTATCTGAAAGAGTGGGTTGAATATCACCGAATGGTGGGCGTTGATCATTTTTGGCTTTATAATAATTCAAGCATCGACAATTGGGAAGAGGTGCTTCAGCCTTATATTGATGAGGGATTGGTAGAAGTATTTGATTAGCCCTCTTTAAGAGAAAATTATCAAGAATACCACACCAGGGCAAACTGCGATGCGCTCAGAATTGCAAGTGGTAATACAAAATGGGTTGCCCTCATCGACATTGATGAGTTCTTGCTGCCAATGAAAGAAAAAACTCTAACAGAGTGCCTAGAAAACCATTTTTCAGAGGCTTCTGCAATCTATGCGAACTGGAGAATGTTCGGGACAGGAAAGGTTGAACTTCTCCCTAATGATTTTTTATTAACACGATTAAAGGCTTGCGCTTTCAAGCACCATCCAAGAAATTTAGTAGGTAAATCGATTGTTAGGCCCGAAAGAGTGAATATTGATCAAATTTGGTATGAGCATTACATGCCTTTACTGCAAGGAGGATATTTCAATGGAGACGGAGAAGAGATGAATTATGATGGAACGACCTATCTGGACGTTCCAAAACATGCCGATAAATTTTTAAGGATCAATCATTATAGCCATCGCGATGAAACTTTTTTCTTTAACTCAAGGCTTGCCAAAGCAAAAGCGGGGATTTATGGAGAGCTGGAACTTTTGCTGGAACATTATGATGCTTTTTCCATGATTCGAGATACTTATTTGATCCGGTTTATTCAAAAAAACTATCCGGAAATGTATGAAAAATTTTGGACTGTTTCTAATCCCTAGCATTTTAGCCGCTTTTGTGGTTGGGGAAACATTGGGTGGACTTGGCAACAATCTTTTTCAAGTGGCAACAGCAAGTGCACTTGCTTGGGATCATGGGGTAGAGGCTTATTTTCCAAGGCTTACTCACACACCCAAACTTGTCCAACATGTTTTTTCCCGCTGTAAGCTTTTTCCCCCTGATCCTGAAGTTGCAGGGCAGTGGGGGGAGAAAGGGCACCCTTTTCAGCCCATTCCCTATCATCCTAAAATAAAAATAAGTGGATATTTCCAATCATATAAATACTTTTCTCATCATAGAGAAAAGCTCTTAGAGCTATTTGCACCAACAAAAAGAGATTTGCAATATATCAAAAATAACTACGGGTGGCTCATAGAGCATCCCAATACCGTCGGCATACAAATTCGCTATTATTTTGAAGATCCTCAAGGTCACATATTCGTTCAATATGGCAAAGAGTATTTGGAAAAGGCCATGGCATTCTTTCCTCAAGACTCCTTATTCATTGTTAGCAGCAACAACCTTGCTTTTGCAAAGAAAGAATTAGAAGGAATCAAAGTGTTTTTTTTAGAAGATGAACCTTGCTATATCGATTTTTATCTTTTGAGTTTTTGCAAAAATCATATCATCACAAATTCCACTTTTGGCTGGTGGGCTGCATGGCTGAGTCAAAATGAAGACAAAAAAGTTATTGCACCAAAGCTTTGGTTTCATGGGTTTGACACAAGAGATCATTGTCCGCCAAATTGGATGCAAATTGATGGTTAAAAATTGGGAATGTTGTAAAGTGAAGCGCGTAAGCTTTGGAGCGGAAGAAAGCATAGAAAGGCTTCGCGATCTTCGATCGTAATTGGCATGATGAGTTGAGAGTTCTTAAGATCTAAAATGATGCTGGAGCACCTCTCAATTCCTTGATGGATAAAAGCAAAGGCTTGAGAGAATTTTTTGATTTTAAGATCTTTGTCCATGTAAAGAAAGCGGTGTAGATAGGCTTTTGTATCATCAAGGTAGTGAACTACTTCATGCACTAAAAAAAGATAGCCGCCGTCAAGAAGAATAGGGGGCGCCGATCCACGAAAGCGGGCAAAGTCAAGGGGAAGTTCTGTAATAGCGAGTAAAGAGCATCTACCGGTTTCTAAATCAGGTGCATAGATTGTAAAGGGATCATAAGAATAAACCATTTGAAGCTTTCCATCATGGTAGAACGGAAGCCAGTTTTTTTCGCTATTCGTTGGATCGTGGCCATCTAACGGAATCAGCTTTTTGACCACTCCCTCTGCAAAATTGCAAAGAGTGATTTGTGGTAAACCGGATGGATTAGTATCTGTTGCAGTACAGCTAAACCAATCAGGGGCAAAAAGACGGCCATCTTCAAGACCTCTTCTATTGAGAGCCGGATATTGTTCTCTAGAAAGATCAACTTTTATTTCTTCGACATTTTCAATGAGTAAATTTTCATTTAAGGAAACCAAGATATTCTTTGTTCGAAAGATTCCGCAAAAATCTTCTGTTTCAAGAATTTTACCCTCTTTATGCGTATAGTTCACAGCGCTGCAAAGGAGCCGATATCCAACTTTAGTTTTTAAAAGAGAAAGATTCATGGGGTGGTAGTTTTCCGGAAGAGTAATGGGTAAAGGTTTAAATGAGCCGTCTTTTAAATAAGGGTTGTAATAAAAGTAATTGCGCCCATTTTGGTCTTTGATCCAGTAGTGGACGTTTTTTTGATAAAAAAGTCGATCTGCTGCTGACTTGGCCTCTTCTTTATAACGGGTATAAAAGCCGGCAATCGAGATCTCTTCATCAAATTGGAAATTTTGGAATTTGGGATAATCGAAAAGCATTTGGTTTGAAGGGGGGTGAATATGGTTTCCATATTCTGCAAAAAGAAATGAAAGATCCCCTTTTCCTGAATGACGGTAATGGGATGCGATTCTTAAAAGAGGCTCCGGACGATCTGACAATAATTGATATGCGGTTAGGTACCAATCGAGGGCCTTTTCCCACTCTTCCATAGCTTCGTAGCAAGTTCCGATCATCAATCTTGCAAACCAAAGCTCTTCCACATTTAGCCCAAGATGAATAGCAACTTTAAAAGACTCGATGGCAAGCGGATAATTTTTATCCTTCTTATAATTTAAAGGGGCTATTAAGGAGTCTTGTACAAAAGGGGCTCCTCCTCGGATGGTTAGCCAAAGAAGTTTTGTTGGAGAATAGGAATTCTTAGCTTTAAAAAGAGAGTTTTCATAAAGCGCGCATTGATAGGAAGGAGCCTCTTTTAAAATAAGATACGATGAGTCTTTGAGATCGTTTTTTTGAAATTCTTTATCGATTTTTACAATTGCATTGGGCTCTAACAAAAGAAAGTAGGTATCATCTAAAGAAAACTCCAATTTTTTTAGAAGATTTTTGGCTTCATCCATTGCAAAAGCTTCCGCGTCAGGCCCTGTATAACTTTTTAAGACCCCCGGAATTTTCTTCTTTGCAAGCCAATCTTTTGCAACAAAATAAGTCCAATCTTGGCTTCCCACATCAACAATGCATGCGGCGTCTACAAGATTTTCTATTGATGCTAAAGAGTCCCGAATCAGAGTATCTTCGTTGAGTGTTACCATAACGAGACAGATTTTTACCTCGGCAGCAAGGGATGCAACCAAAAGAAAGAGAAGGAAAATCACTGTACTTGAACCAAAGAATCTAAAAGAGCT
>CAZXLK010000030.1:0-14324 GCA_964641775.1 uncultured bacterium
TCAAATATCCATTGTTCTTAAATCCTGAGGTTCATATAGTTTTTTTATTTTTTTACTTCGGAGGAAAAAATGACTAGTCCCATTCACCCATGCCCGGTCTGTGCACATGAACTATATGAAGTCCCGGCAAATGATTGTTATATTTCCGAGCTCAATTGTGGTCATATATTCCATCGGTCATGTATTCAATCTTTGAGTCTTGAAGATACTTGTCCTGTAGATAAAATAACCATTAGAAGAATTACGCACGAAAAAATACCGAGGTCCTTCATGTTGATTCGGTTGTACGCTATTATTAAGCAAGGGAAACAAGAAGAGGGCAAATCAACTTAATTTTGAGACTTAGCAAGCCCATTCCGAGCGGAGCTCTCCATCTCACAGCCGCCAGAAAGGAATCCATCAATTTTCAAATTTTTTCCAAAAACCCTTTCCAATACCCTTGTTATAAGTTACTTATATTCAATCCCCCATTTATTCGTTCGAATAATGTAAGGCCCAACACTTTTTGGAGCGAAAAAATGTTAAATATTGGTAATACAAAAATGTTTACGTCTTACTGCCAAGATTTCTTCCAGTTTTCATATTCAGATGGCCTTATGCCATAGCGAGCTATATTCCCAACATGCAGACTATTCAGTTCTCTTTCGACGATTTCGATGAAGCGAGATCGGTCCTTTGCCAAAATATGGAGTGCTTGCTCGCGAATAGTTGCGATGGCATCCATTTTGTCCATAGCGCCTAGGATGACTTTCCGAACTGCTTGTTGGATAGCATCTCGATACTGTAATCGAAATGGATCGGGCTCTCCAAGAGCTTTTCTTGTTGTTGAGTAGAGAGCACAGGAACGTTCGTAGGACCAGGCAAATAGATCTCGCAAGAGATCGATGCGCCGAAATTCGTAGATTCCCAGAAGGCCGTTGATATAGATATCTTCAGGGACGTCAATGAAAGAAAGAGGGCATAGATTCTTGCGGACAAGAGGGATATTAGCAGACAAACGGGAGGTTCGTTTATTGACGTCATCGAAAGGTTGTAAAAGGGGAAGTTGTACCATGAGAAAAAAAGATTGTTCGAAGGGATCTTCAATAAGATTTGCTTTCCTTAAGATCAAATCGAAGCATTCTTCAATAACTTGGGGAATATCCAGGGGTCGATAGGTCGATTTTGCAATGCCTACCGGGATGGATCGCAAACGTCCGCAAGCAGCGGGATCAGGCATCAAATTATCTGACAGAAGGGTATGCAAGTTTAAAATAGTATACCGATTGATCCCAACCTCTTTAACTATATTGATGAGAAATTCAATAGCTGCTTTATGGTTGAGGATCATCTGGGTTTCTTTCATCCCTTTTCCCTCGGCTTCTTTTCCCCTTTCCAACAACGCTTCCGTTTCCAAAAGAGAGTAAGTATTTCCTTCCAGTCGGCTCGAATTCCAAGAAAGATCGATCAAAAGACGATGAAAAATTTGCCGTGCATAAGTTCCGGCGGGATACCTTCCATCTTCATTGCCTAATTCAAATAACTTTCGACGAAGGTTTTCCGAGAGATAATAAGTGACGTTCGGTAGATAATCCTCCAAGAAACTTCTGTCGTACACTGCCGGTTGCCTTGATTCGAGGGGTTGGGAAACCGCGGACTGGATCTCTTTCGCTTCTCTCGAAATAGGGATGGGAAGATGGAGGGGGAGTACGGACTCTCCACGGTGTTCTCGAAAAATTTGATAACGCCTAGCTCGCGCTTTCCCTATTGCTTGAATGCGCCCTTCCTTTACAAGCAAAGACAACCAACGCTGTAATGTGCGTCGGGAGATTGACGGGCTAAGCCCAAGAAGCAGTTCTTCTACTGATGCCCCATCAGAAAACCGGTCTAGGATCTCGAGCAGAATGTCCCAAGGGACTTTTTTGGCCATATCCGTTATTATATGGCGCAATATATTAAATTGCGCCATTTTTTTGGCGCGATAGTCAGAATCGCGCCATTATAATACGTAAAGCATTGAGGTAAAGCCATATAGATAGATAAGACAGGCTTTAATAATATGGAGTGGCTTTGTGATCTCCTGAATATGAGCAAATTGTCGCCTCCTTGTCGCGACAATTCAATTGAAGCCGTTCGGCCGCCAAGAAAGGAATCCATCATTGAGAGACCTAGCGGGAGAGCGCGAGAGGGCTGCGGAATCACAAAAAAGATCAGGGGTTTGATCTTTTTTGTGCGGAGCAGGCCCTCTCGCTTGGACGCCGATTTGCGAGCAAAGCGAGCAGATCGTGCGGAATCCATCCCCATCAAATACCCATTGTCCTTAAACCCTACATCATCTAAAATTTTTTGAATAAACCTTGAGCTGAGAGCTTTCTAAAAAAACTTCTGAGGCTGTATAACCTAATATTACAAGCAAGAGATAATCTATGCAAAAGCTCCCGATTCCGATAAATAGAAGAAAAATCAATGCCTTTTGCAAAAAGCATCACATTGCCTATCTTTCTTTATTTGGATCGATTTTGACTTCTCATTTCTCTCTCGTCAAGCGATGTAGATATTCTTGTTAAGTTTGATAAAAAGCATATCCCTGGGTTGTTTGGTATTGTGTTGACATGCAAGAGGAATTAAGTGCGATTGTTGAGAGAGAAGTTGATCTAAAGACTCCGAATAGTTTGAGTCGTTATTTCCGTGATGATGTTTTGTCTGTAGCAAAGATTCTTTATGGAAAATAGAGAGCTAAAATAGACAGCAAAGTGTGTCTTGTCTACTCGTGGCTAGCGCAATGCGGCGATGAGTTCTTTAGCCTCGATAATACGGACATCTGGAGGGAGTTTGAGTCCTTTGGGTTTTTCTGGGATGAAGAGGGCGTAGTGAAATTGGACATTGGGGTGCCGTTTCACAGGTGGAATGCCTTTGTTTTTCAGTTCTTGAATGGTTTTATAAATCCATTGGGTTGAAGGCTTTTTTTCTGTCCATTTCACCTCGCCGATCAGAAAATATCTTCCATCGATAGATTGAGATAAGACATCCCATTCGGGGCCTTGACCTTGCCAAAAGCGTCCGGCTTGTCCATAAATGGACTTCCAATTTTCAGAGAGAATCGGAACAGCTGTGCGACAAAGTTCTTCCCAGGTTGTAGAAAATAAGCCGGGAAGCTCTTCTTTCAACCATTTACGGCGAATAGGAGTAGATACTTGAGAAAATAAGCTTCGTCTTGAGGCCACCACTTTAAACCAGAATCGAAGAAATGGGTCTTTGATTTTATAAAGGGTTTTTTTAGTATTTTGAGGATCAATGCCATAAGGTACTTCCCGTTGAATAAGATCCAGTTCGATGAGTCGATCAATCGGACGGCTGAGAGCAGTAATAGGTTCTCCCATACGGGCTGCCACTTCGGAAAGGCGTCTTGCTCCCAATCCAATGGCATCTAAAATCGGTTTTAAGTGGATCGCCGGAGGGGATTCTTCATAGAGAAGGCGCTGTGGCTCTTCATTTAAGGGACCCATGGGATCGAGTACTAAACGATCGATTGTTTCGAAAAGATTACTATCTACCTTATTTACAAGTTCCCAATAGCGAGGGACACCGCCCCAGATGGCATAGGCTTCTATAATATCTCTAGGAGTTTTAAGTCTTAAGGCCTGTGGCATATACCCAATGGCAATGGGATGGAGTTTGATCAGTTCATCAGCCCGCCCATAAAGAGGCGCTGATTCATCCAAAATAGCTCCTTGCATCATTCGTTGGGAAGAGCCGCAAAGTACTATGACTAATTTTGCTTTTTTTGCTTCGTGGTCAATGAACTTTTGAAGAATGCTCGGCAGCTCCGGCGATACAGAAATTAAGTAAGGCAGTTCATCGATTACAATGGGGCCTCTCCATTTTGCCTGGATGGCATCCCGGGCTAGTCTTGAAAAAAGAGACTGCCAGTCGGGATATTCGGCTTCAGAAAAACCGGGCAGGACTTGTCCTATAGCTATGGAAAGAAATTTTCTTTGGATAAAGGCAGATGATTCGTCCGCTACGAAATAGATCCCCTTGTTTTTTTCCGTCCACTCCAATAATAGGCGTGTCTTCCCTAAGCGGCGACGCCCCCAAATTACCGCCAGGCCTGCCGTACGGGAACGGAATAACTTCTTCAAACGACCCAGTTCCTTGAAGCGGTTAACGAATTTCATGGCTAGTCTCTTCCTCCTGCTATCTCTTTATGTCTTAGATTATGCAATGAAACATAATGTTTTGCAACATAATGTTTCAGATTATGTTAATTGAAAGGCAGTTCAAGGGAAAGCTTCTAAGGATTGAGGGGAAAACTCGTAACATCTCAAATCTCATCGAAAATCTTTAGTGAGATAGGTTCAACAATGCCATGTTTGATTTGGAAAAAATGCAACCTCCATCTGGAGTCGCACCAAGTAAATAAAAAATTTGACAAAATTACCCTTCTCTTACATAATTCTTAGCAGAAAAATTGCTTCTCATCGATGAAGAATGAGAGTTCCTCCAACGAGGATCCAAGCAATTCAAATAGTAGCAGGGGATAAATATGATTATACGCATGCTTATATTGTTGCTCGCGTTTGGTAGCAGCTTAACGTCTCCATTATTTGCTGGTGCTGAGCGAGGAAATCACCTTGTTGGAGAAGTTGGGGGTGTTCGCGGCGCTGCAGGGGCTGCAGGGGTGGCAGGTCTTGCAGGTATTGCGGGAGTCGCAGGCACGTCTGCTGTCTTGGACTTCGGCGATTTCTATGTATTGGATACCGATCCGCAGTATTCAGCGCTGTTGGTAACCGGCCTTGCCGCGGGCGCTGCGATGCCGTTTCCTCATAATGGGGCAACTAGCAGCGGAGGCGTTACTCGCACAGGCGATACAACGTTTCAATTGGCTGCCGTCGGTACTTATCTGGTTCAATTTGAAGTGACTGCGGCGAATGCAGCACAACTCCAGTTGAGACTTAACGGTGCATACATCGCAAATTCGGTAGTTGGACGAGCAACCGGACAAACGCAGATAGTAGGAATATCTCTCGTGACCACGACAACAGCAAATAGTATTCTCGAGGTCGTTAATCCTCCTGGGAACACTGTGCTGACTTTGCCCGCAGTGGGTAGCAGCGGCGCACAAACTTTTTCGGATCATCTTTCAATTATGCGAATTCAGTAAAACAAAACGCATATTGAACAATTAACTCTAAGGGAGGGGTAATTATGATTTTACGAATGCTTATATTGGTATGGGTGCTTGGCAGTAGCTTAGCATCTCCATTATTCGCTAGCACCGAACGAGGAGATCATCTTCTTGGAGAGGCAGGAGGCGTTGCCGGCGCTGCTGGTGTTGCGGGCATTCCCGGCGTTTCAGGCACTTCAGGGATTGCAGGTACTCCTTCTATCTTCGATTTTTCCGATTTCTATGCGTTGATGCCCGGAGACAATTCGGCAACTGTTGCCGTCGGAACCGCGGTATCTTTTCCGCAAAACGGACCTACTAATGGAGTCATCACTCGTTTGAGCGGCACGCAATTTCTATTGCCTTTCATCGGGACTTATAAAATCTATTTTCAAGTGAGCGTAGACGAACCGGGACAACTTGAATTAAGACTTAATGGAATACCCGTTGCAACTTCGGTAGTTGGGCGAGCTACAGGGACGAGTCAAATCGTAGGGGTATCTCTTCTAACTACGACAGTTCCTGCTAGTGTTCTCGAAGTGATCAATGCTGTAGGGAATAGTACTGCGCTAACCATTACTCCTATAGCCGGCGGTGCAACTTCTGTTTCAGCCCATCTTGTAATATTGCGAATTTAAGGACAAAATTAGGACAACATTTATGAAAAAAGGAATCAATATGTTTTTACGCATACCTATATCGATACTAGCGGTTGGTTGTAGCTTAACATCTTCATTATTCGCTGGCACCGAACGAGGAGATCATCTTTTTATTGAGGGAGGAGGTCTTCCCGGTGTTGCAGGCGTAGCAGGCATTCCCGGTATTCCGGGTGTTGCAGGGATTCCAGGCGGGGCAGCTGCTTTTGAGTATGCCGATTTCTATGCATTGAATCCTCCTGATGCCCAAGTTGTTCCAGCCACTTTTCCGGTAGCATTTCCAAATGCTGGCCCCAATAGTGGAGCTGTCATTTCCAATGGAGCTGGTACGCAGTTTACATTGCCTGCTGTCGGTACTTATCAAATCGAATTTCAAGTGAGTGTGACCGAAGGACCAGCACAACTTCAGTTAAGCCTTAATGGAGTAGCCGACCCAAATACGGTGGTTGCGCGAGCAACCGGGACAGATCAGATAGTAGGGGTATTTTATGAGACTACGACAGTTGCCAATACGATTCTTAGCGTAATTAATCCCGCGGGAAATGTCAATCTCACCGTAACTCCTAACGCTGGCGGTGTAGATCCTGTTTCAGCGCATCTTCTGATTACTCGCATACGTTAAATAAATATTTGTTGGAAAAAAATATTTAGATTGTGTATCACTTATAAAAAATGTAGCTAACATAGGATCCTTGTATGACATTTGCTTTCAATAAAATTTGCGTCGCACTCGCAATCATGATGACTACGGCAACCCTTTATGCTGGCAATAAAACTTCACAAAATTACCAACCTTGTCAATCTTGCCCATCGCCGTGCGGTTATAATACTTGTCCGTCGCCATGCTGTCCTCCTCCTTGCAACCAAGGGCCCTACTGTTGCGGACCTAATTGCCTTCCACCGCCCTATTGCTACGAGTTTAACGTTTTCGGCGAACTAATATATTGGATAGCTGACTTGGGCGGTCTTGAATCTGCTTTTGGAAATACGACAGTAGTGACAACAGTTAATCCAGTCACCAGCTTTACAACTACTACCATAACGGAGTCGGATGTTCAGCCTAAGTTCAAATGGAGGCCTGGTTTTCGTGTAGGTGCTGATTTTGCTTTTGGCTGTTTTGTTCTCGAAGCAGACTGGACGCATTATCGTGGCCGTGCGCATTTTAGTGAAGATAATCAAAGCGGGCACTGGAAGATCAATTATGATACATTGGATCTAGTGATAGGTCGCCGCACTTGCACAGCGCCTTGCTTTTACCTCAAACCTTATATCGGTGCGCGTGGTTTAAGGGTACACCAAATATTAAAATCTGATCTCGACACTGAATTCGTTGCAGGAGCGGTGGGAACTAATACAGTGGTTACCACTAAGAAAGACAGCGAACATATTTGGGGTATTGGCCCTGAACTCGGCTTAGAAGCTGATTGGTACTTAAAATGTAACTTTAGTCTCTACGCGAATTTCGATGTTGTAGCTTATTACGGAACTATAAACGGCAAGTATTTGCAAACCGATACCTTTCCAACAACAGCTAGTGTGAGCGATGCGCACAATCATTTTCATTTCAACAAGATCGGCACTGATATTGCGCTAGGTATTCGCTACGATAAAGCTTGGCCTGTGTGCAGTGAGGCGCTCCTTACATGTAAGCTAGGCATAGAACAACACCGCATTTATGATTTTAGCAACATCGCATCTGATGGAACTTTAAGTTTGGACGGTCCCGTTTTTAGGCTCAGCCTCGGCTATCGTTATTAAAACGACATGAACTTCTCGCTTTGGGAATCCATGTGTTTAGCTTGTTTGTTCTCTCCGTGGCAGCTTCACTTGAGTGATGCTGCCTGTTTTAATGGTGCAATGGCGGTGCTCTGACCATCTCTGTTGAACCGGCCACAACCCGCTAAAACCCGTTCCATCTATCAAGTTTAAAAAAAATCCAGTATGCTACTGGACTTAAGATATTCCCCAAGAATTTTGTTACATCGAAAGTTTGTCCACAACCGCTTGCAAAGAGACTGCCGTCGGACTAAAAGTTTTGAAAACCAAATTGGCATTTGGGAAAAGATCCCTATCACTCGGATCCCTTGTTACAATTAAAATGACCGGCTTTTTCCCGTTCACGAAACTTTGTATGAAAGCCTCTTGGGATTCATTTTTCCAGGCGTTATAGCTGCAAATAACCAGAACATCTGCTGACCTAGCCTGCTCTTCAATGATCTTCTTTTCTTCCTCCGAGGGATTAAGATCATTAAAAAAGCAAAGAGTAGAGGTTTTCCCAAGAGATGTAATAGAAGTTTGCCTAATTGCCTTTTCTAAAAGTTGAGGAGCAATGATCGTCACACTCTTATCAGCATAAGATTTTAAATCTCTTCCTTCCACTTTTAATGCGCTCTCGGCAATTGTTTTGGCTAATTCTTGATGTCCTTTGTAGTCGATCTCTTTACTGGAAACTTTCTTCAATCTTTTCTTTTTCAGGGCGAGGATACGCTTGGCTGCTTGATTGATTCTTTTTTCTTGAATGCGACCTGTCTTTACGGCCGTGATAATGGCTTTATGGATGCCTGCAATTTCAGAAACGGTCAACTCAGAGATTTCATTGGATTCCTGAAGTAGCTTTCCTCCAAAAAGGAGGATATCGCATCCGGCATTGAGGGCCAAAATAGCAGCTTCCTCCTCATCTTTTGTTTGTTTTAAGACCCCATCCATTGTCAATGAATCGGAAATAATCACCTCTTTAAAACCCAAATCCTTTCGCAAAAATTTTAATGTTTTTTTAGAAAGGGTTGAACAATGCCTACGATCCAATGCCTCTACCAAAAGATGGGCTGTCATGATTGCATCTGCATCTTTTGCAAGGGCTAGAAAAGGGGCCAATTCCACAAGCTGCAACTCTTGCATCGATTTTCGAATAAGAGGCAAGTCCAAATGGGAATCTACATGAACATCTCCATGGCCCGGGAAATGTTTTAACGTTGCAATGACTCCGGCTCCATTGTACCCTCGAAGAGCCTCACGTCCAAAAGCAATTACATCATCCACGCCAGGTCCAAAAGAGCGAATACCAATCACAGGATTTTTTGGATTGCAATTGACATCGACAACGGGGGCAAGGTTCATATTGATCCCGACATCTTGAAGCTCTTGTCCAATTGCAAAGGCACCTTTTTTTGCAAATTCCGGATTTTTTGACATGGCAAGAGCAAGGTTTCCGGGAAAAGTGGTAAAGCCATTGCCTTTTAGCCTCTCGACAATTCCCCCTTCTTGATCCGTAGCAATTAATAAAGGAATTTGAGATCGGTTTGCTTTGGTTAATGCTTGCAAACCACTACTTAAGTTTCTCACTTGCTCAGGAGAACTTAGCCCATTTGTCCAATCGTAATAAATAATTCCACCAACTTTAACATCTTGTATGAGCATCTTAGCATCTTCATTTGCAATCTCACCTCGAAAACAAGGCATCAGCAATTGCCCAACCTTTTCTTCAAGAGTCAATTCTTTTACAGAAAAAGCGCTTAGAGAAATTAAAGCTGAACAGGAAATCAGAGCTATCTTAAGCAAGTTCATAGTTAGGAGGAAAACTATAGCTCTTACTGCCAAAAAGATCAATTCTCATATCGCGAATTTAAAATTCTTGAACCGAGAATTTAAAGTTCTTAATTTTGCGATCAGAAAACAAAAATCCCTCCTTTTTGAAGGAGGGATTTGTATATCAGAAAGTAGGCCTAACTTACTTATTGTATTTTTGGCTGAGCATGCCTAAAGCAATTGCGCTAAGGCCAAGCCCAATGTCTCTGAGTGCTATGTCCCAAAAATGTCCAAGAAGAACCAAATTAATGACAATGAGACCAAGCCATCCGGCTGCAATAAAGGCGCATATTCGAGGAACAATGATCATTCCGATTCCCACTGCAATTTCCACAATGCCTACAAAAATCATAAACTGCGAGTCATGGTAGTGAACCATTTTCGAAATAAACGGAGAAAGATATTGACTCCAATCAGTTAATAAATGAAAAAATTTATCTAGCCCTGCAACAATCGGTAAGACAATAAACCCAACTTGCAAAAATTGATATGCTAAATGCCCGTAATCCTGGTTTTTGGTCATAGGTTCCCCTCTTTTCTTTCCTTCTAATGTTTTTAGGATTTATTGAAAATACTTTTTGTTTCTGGCATCTTGAGATTGATGAGACCGTTGCAAACTCCATTCGGGCCCAAATCCGCGCTTTCTTTGCCGGATTTGGATTTTTTGCAAATCGTCTATACTTACTCGCATATGGTCGATTTGCAAAAAACCAAACCGGCTTTGAAATCATCGAATTTGTGCAACAAAGCGAGTTATACAACGGTCTCATAGATGATAAATAAGCTTTTTTATTTTTTGATTCCAATCTGCATCTTGGGAGATGAGAAGCCCCAACTGATCGGGAATTTATCTCTTCCGGCATTAACTCAAATCGCTCCATTGGTAAGCTTTGGCCAGCATGTCATTGGAAAGGGGATACTTCCTGAGCTAACCGGCTTTTATTTGCGCGTTCACGATGGTTATATGGATACAATCCTGCCGAGTCTCATCTATGGAGTTCGAGATGATTTGGCGCTGACTGTTGCCTTTCCTTTTACTCCCAAAAGTAAAGCAGATGGATCCCATTCTTCCGGAATGGAAGATATTTTTTTCCAAATGGAATATGCGTTTTTTCAAGGATCGTATTCCGATCACACGCTGCAATCTACACTTGTTGCAAGCGTCTCATTTCCCACAGGATCAAGCGAAAAAAATCCACCAACGGGAAATGGATGGTTTAGTTATTTTCTAGGGACGACTTTTACTTATATGGCTTATAACTGGTATGCCTTTCTATCACCCGGGGTTCAAATCCCAACAATGCATGATGGAAACAAAGTTGGAAATTCCTATTTGTATCAATTTGGTTTTGCAAGATATATCGATCAGCTGAGTCCTCCCGGCTGGATTTTTGATTTGATGTTTGAATTCGATGGAACCTATACCCAAAAAAGCAAAATGGGAGGATCGGCCAATCCCGATTCCGGAGGCAATGTCATTTTTTTTACGCCCAGCATTTGGATGTCGTCGGAGAGCATCATCCTCCAAATTGGTGCCGGCGTTCCGATTTATCAGAATTTAAATGGCCATCAACCAAGAATCTTGTACTTAATCGGATATAATTTTGGGGTTGGATTCCAATTTTAAAAGGCAGGCAAAACTGCGCCTTTATAAGTGTCGAGGATAAATTTTCGCATCTCTTCTGAAGTCAAAGATTCTTTAAGATGAATGAGATCAGGGCGGTTTTCATCGCCAATGCGAATGGCCAGGATATTGGCGTAGGGGGAGTCTTTGCTCTCGAGGGCCAAGGCATCTTTTTCAGGAGTAAGGCCGGCTTGCAGGGCGTAGTTGGTGTTGATTAAAGCTGCATCGACATCATCTAAGGTACGGGGAAGCATGGCGGCATCGACTTCAATGAATTTCAAGTGTTTGGGATTTTTTTGGATATTCAAGGGAGTTGCCGTAAAATCATTTGGGTTTTGCAGCTCGATAATCCCTTGGGCATTCAAGAGGATTAAGGCCCTTCCTTCATTGGTGGGATCGTTAGGAATAGCAATTTGGGCCCCATCTTTTAAATCGTTTAAGGATCTGATTTTTTTGGAATAAATCCCCATTGGCTCGATTTCAATTTTTCCAAAGTTTTCAATTTTGTAATGAAATTCTTTCACTTGGCTCTCTAAAAAGGGGAGGTGCTGGAAAAAATTCACATCGATTTCAGAATCTGCCAAAGCGCGGTTGGGGGTATTATAGTCACCTACGACGATGATCTGTAAATCGATCCCTTTTTCATGTAAAGCCGGCTTTACATGTTCTAAGATCTCTGCATGAGGAATAGGAGTTGCCGCTATCTTTAACCCCCCTTTTTTCGAGCAGGCGCAAAGCAAAAGTGTAAGGGCAAGAAGAACCTTCATAGCTTGCCCCGCTTTTTTTGGATCCGATAAATCCAGATATTTCCGACCCATTGGATGCATTGCACCAGGATGATAAGAAGGATCACAGTTGCAATCATAATCGTTGTATTGAACCGATTGTAGCCATATTGAATGGCAACTTGTCCAAGCCCACCTCCTCCGATAAGACCTGCCATAGCGCTATATCCAATTAGGGTGATCAAGGTTAAAGTGATGCTTGCAATCAAAGAGGGGAGAGCTTCCGGCAAAAGAACTTTAAAAATGACTTGCCGTACATTGGATCCCATTATGATTGCAGCTTCGATGAGATGCCGCTCGATTTCATTGAGATTCGTCTCGATGAGTCTTGCAAGAAAAGGGGCTGCTGCAATCGTTAACGGGACGATAGACGCCGTAGTTCCAAGGCTTGTTCCCACAATGGCTCGCGTTACGGGAATTAGCGCTACCATCAAAATGGCAAAAGGGAACGATCTTCCAATATTGACGATCGTTTCTAAAATTTTATAAACTGAGAAGTTTTCTTTCAGCCGCCCTTTTGCAGTAAGTGCAAGGACAATTCCCATTGGCAATCCCAAAAGGAGCGCGAAAAACCCCGAAACAAAAACCATGTAGACGGTATTTCCAAGTTCATGGGGCAAAAGCTTCAATGCCAGATCAACATCAGGATGCATTTGTGACCTCCTCCCAATGAACCGAATGTTCAGTTAAAAAATGCAAACTCTTCTCAATTCCCTCTTCCGGTCCACTCAGCTCGATCACTAAGGTCCCAATCAATGCATCTTGCACGTTGTCGATCCATCCCAGCAAAATATTTGCCTCGACATGAAATTTTTGGGTGAGCTGAGAGATGACCGGCTCTGCAGCCGATTTGCCTTTGAACCTAAGCCGCAAAAGCTTCAGGTTTGGACTCGGAGGCCGGATAAGATCCCGGGGGATTTCATGGATGCTGCTTTGGATGAAATGCTTGGTGGTTGGGTGCTCGGGCTCAGAGAAAATTTGAGCAATCGGCCCCTCTTCAACAATCTTTCCCTCCTCAATCACTGCCACCTTATTGCAAACTGCTTTAATGACATCCATATCGTGAGTAATTAAAACAATGGTGACTCCCAAATTTTGATTGAGTTTTTTCAAAAGCTGCAAGATTTCTTGAGTTGTTTTTGGATCAAGAGAAGAGGTCGCCTCATCGCAAAAAAGAATTTCGGGGTGGTTGGCAATGGCTCTAGCAATTCCGACCCGCTGCTTTTCTCCGCCGCTTAAGTTGGAAGGATAGGTGTCGATTTTAGAAGAGAGGCCGACAAACTGAAGAAGCTCTTCAACCCGCTCTTTCGTATAGGCATTTGCAATCTCCAAAGGATAGGCGACATTTCCTCCAACTGTGCGACTGCTCAATAGATTGAAATGCTGGAAAATCATTCCCGTTTTCAGGTGAAAACCTCTTTTGGCTTGTCCCTGCAATGTGGCGATATCGGTCCCATGAAAAAGGATCTTTCCCGAATCAGGGGCAATTAGCCCTGAAAGAGAGCGGATCAGGGTCGATTTTCCGGCGCCGCTAAGACCAATGATGCCGTAAATATCTCCCTTCGCAATTCTCAATGAGACATTGATAAGAGCATTGATCCGATTGTAGAATTTGGTGACGTAAACCGCTTCAATCATCCTTCAATGATAGCTCTTTACATAAATGAAAGCTAGACCATAGACTTTATCTTTTTTTATGAGGTTTTATGTTGATAATCGCAATGCTTGCCGTAGCTGCAGTCTCTGCAGACTTCTCTGAAACACTTTACCCCGAATGGGGCCAATCTTTTGCCGTGTCAAAAGAGATTTTAAGAGAAAAGACAGAGCATCAAGATCTTGTGATCTTTGACAACCCGCTGTTTGGCCGGGTTCTTGCTTTGGATGGGATCATTCAGCTCACTACAGCTGACGAGCCTGTCTATCATGAAATGATGGTCCATGTCCCTCTCATTGCCCATGGAAATGCCAAAAAAGTTTTAGTAATTGGAGGCGGAGATGGGGGCGCGCTTCGGGAAGTGCTGAAGCACGAGGAAGTGGAAAAGGCCACTCTTGTCGATATTGACTCATCCGTGATTGAACTTTCAAAAAAATACTTTCCAAAAGTCTCCAACGGAGCCTATGACGATGCAAGAGTCGAAATCGTCATTGCCGATGCTGCAGAATATTTAAAAACAACAGATGCCAGCTTCGATGTGATTATTTGCGATTCGACCGATCCGATTGGACCGGGCGCTGCTCTTTTTACTTCCGAATTCTATGGCAATTGCAAAAAGAGGCTCAAGGCTCAAGGGATTTTCGTAAACCAGAATGGGGTCCCATTCTTGCAGCAAGATGAGCTCCCTTTGACAATCGAAAATCGAAAGCCTCACTTTAAGCACGTAGGCTGCTATATCGCCCCTGTGCCAACTTACGTTGGAGGTTTTATGGCTTTTGGATGGGCATCCGATACCGATTACCAAGTTGCGGATGACGTGCTTGAAAAAAGAGCTGCCAAATTGGGGAATGATCTTTTCTACTATACGCCGTCA
>CAZXLK010000031.1:0-5138 GCA_964641775.1 uncultured bacterium
CTGCACTTCTACTCCCGTTCTATTTTTAAGCACCCAGGCAGCTTCTGATAAGCCTTTAATTCTGAGATATTGATTGAAAGTTGGAAAACAATCGAGTCTTAAACCGAGCATCCAATCTGGCCAGGTATAATGAGTTTCCAATCCGATAATTGCATAGTAAATGGTATATTTTAGCTTGATGGGAGAGATGGAATCATAACCTTTTCGATGATCAAAGAGAAAATCAAATCCAAGGCCTGCATAGGGAGTGATTGTCCAATTATTATGTCCAGCAGAGTAGCCTCCAACAAATTCCGTATACGATTCTTGAAAATTCGTTTTGTTGACAGAACTTTTTAAACGGCCGATATTGTAAAAAGTACGGGCTTGGGCATAAATAGAGCAGGGGACCTGATGTGTGATCTTGACTAGACCTCCTCCCGTACTTCCCGAAAAGGTAGGGGGAGTTGTAATGGACATCCAGGTGTAGGTGCCTCCAATGTCCAAAGACCATCCTTGAGGCTCTGGGATACATACGTAAGTGCATTCGCATTCTTGAGGCTGTTCGATAATGATTTCAGGATATTTTTGATTTCTTGGCCCCCATCCATAAAGAGCGCTCCCAAAAAATATAAATATTAATAAAAACACATTCCACTTCTTCATGGTAGTCCTGATTGGTTTAATCTGATTATCGTTTCATCTCGTTGCAAATTATAATGAGGTGTCAATCGGTTGATGTTATAAAGTGGCGATGGCAATGCAATGACACTCACATTGTTGGAAGAATAATTCGATACATAAGCAAACTGGCCATTTGGCGATATGGTAATATTTGCTGGAGAAAACCCAATTCCTCCTATGATCGAAGAGCTAACGGTATTGTTTTTAGTTTTGATTACGTCTACTGTTCCCTGGCTGGGTGTTAAATCAGTAAACATAGGTCCATTATAAATGGTGCTATAATTAGAAACATAGACAGTGGAGCCATCAGGCGTAATGGCAACGCCGGAAGGTTGTATCCCAAGAGTGATCGTATCTACAATGGTATTGCTGCTTATACTGACAACACTGACTGTCGTGCCGACAGGTGAAAAATTGTTGCTTCCAAAATTGGCTACATATGCATATTGGCCATTAGGAGTGATCGCAATAGCAAATGGCCCCGAAAAACCGGTGATCGCATTGAGCTGTACGGTGTTGTCGCTTGTCCTGATGATGCTGATTGTGCCGGTGCCTAAATTCCCATCGACATAACTTACAACATAGACATATTTTCCATCCGGTGTGATTGCCATGGCAGCAGGAGCTTGTCCTACCGTAAGCGGAGACCCCACAATCGCATTCGTATTTAAATCTACAATCCTTACCGTAGTTCCATTGCCGCTTCCTAAAATAGGGCCCCCATAATTATTGACGTATGCATACTTTCCATCAGGGGTTATTACGAAACCTGAGGGGCCATCGAATCCGCCTATCGTACCAATCACCGCATTCGAGTCTATATCTATAATAGTCACAGTTGCGCCATTACTATTGGTTACATAAGCTTTTGTTCCTGCTGCATTGATCGTTACTGTGTAGGGTTCGTTAAAGCTTGAGTCATGAATCGTTTGTTGAAGAGTGTTAAATGTTAGATTTAATACACTGACACTGTCTCCATTAGGGATGCCATCATTGTTGTTATTCGCTACATAGGCAAAGAGGCTATCTGGAGTCACTGCAATTCCCGCCGGAGTATCACCTACTCCAATAGTTGCAATCACCACATTCGAATCATCTGCGAATGAAAATGCCCTCCACACAAGTAAAAAACCTACTGCCCAGGCCCTTTTCATCATTTATTCTTTCCTAAAAACATATTTTTACAAACATATTCGATCCCTGCCAATTCCCGCAATGTTAATAGGATTATCTTGATTTTGAATCGATCTTAACTTAAAATGGCTACCATGGCGATTATCGAAAAAATCAATGAGGGGATCAAAGATGCAATGAGGAGCCGGGATCAGATTCGGCTTGCAACACTCCGCATGCTAAAATCTAAAATACTGAATGTTGATGCTAGAGCCAATCTCCCTGACCCTGAAGTCATCAAGCTATTCAAAACCTATTATAGCAATCTACAAGAAGCTCTTGAGCAGGCTCAGTCTGCGAACCGTTCCGATATCGCTGAGCCATTAAAAACCGAACTTAAGATCATTGAAGAGTTTTTACCAAAAGCTCTTTCCAAAGAAGAGACAAAAAAAATTGTGACCCAGGCAATTCACGACTCCGGAGCCAAGACCAAAAAAGAATTGGGCCTCGTCATGAAGACCGTCATGAAATTAAACAATACCGTTGATGGGAAATTAGCCAAGGATTTGGCTACCGAACTCCTTTCTGACTAAAACATTTGTTAGTTCGTATCTTTAACCAGGAATTTATGGAAGAATCGATGAAATATGGGTGCCATAATAATCGCGATTACGATGAGAAAAATAATTCCGCTAAAAAGGGCATAGAAACCCGCAAACGTCTTTCCTTGATCTGTTTGCAAAGTCGATACAGGCCCCATGCCCGACAAGATCATCGAAGCATTTAAAAAGGCGTCTGTCCAGCTCATTTTCTCAAAATAGCTATATCCAAACATTCCTAATCCCAAAGAGAAGGCTATGATTGCAAACCCAATGAGAAGATTCCGAATGATTCGAGAAATATACACCCTAACTGGCGGGAGGGGAAAGCGTTTGCCTCTAAGCATAAATTGGCCTGTTCCTCATAAAGCACGAACCGACACTACGACGATCCGATCATTTTTTGGATTTATTATACCGGGGGAAAATCTCTGTCCATCACCGTTTTACGGCCATCATTCTTTGCATTTTCAATGGCCTTCAGACACGCTGCTTCCACTATTTTTGTAAGAACATTTATTACTGAAGCTGAAGTGCTTAGTTCTGAATTCTTCTTGATAAAGGCTTTGACTTTGCTAACAACTACAAGTGATTCACTCATGGTTAATCTCCTTAGATAAAATTACCTATAAAACATTCCGGTTTTAATATACAGAGAGGGGCTAAAGTCACTCCAACGACCCGGTCCGGAAGGACCGGGACTCTAGTGGCTGATCAAGACCGCCACCACCAATGTCTGTTATTTCTACGATCATATCGATCGCGATCATGATCATGATCATAGTGCCGATCGTCGTTATAGTCATACCCTCGATCGTCGTCCCAATCCTCTATATCTGCTACATTCCCTGCTCCGCAAGCAGAGAGAGCGAGAAGGCTAAATATATAAATAATCTTCATCATAACTTCACCCTTAATTTTTCTCCGGACTTCCTGGTATCCGCTTATTTCTTCCTTGCTAGTTCTCCACTTTTTTGTCCATCTTCAATGGAATATAATCCCGAGATTGCCCTACCCCTATTGAAGTAAAATCACAGTTCATGTTTATCCCCTTTTCTCCTAACGAACGGGGGATTTTATGCAAGTATTCAATGACATGAGAGCCATTTGGAGCTGAAGAGATACGTTCAGAACTTTCAGTTGCAAAAATTCAAAAAGCTTTTTATAATCATGGACTTAAAAATCATAAGCCTCGACCTAATGGGCAATTTCGCCTTTGGGGTTTTGATTGTATTTTCCAATGAAACGAAAAATTTGAGGAACAAATGAAATGCATTTTGATTTTTCTCTCTCTTGCTACTATTGTTCATTCCCAACAAGAATGGGTCATTACAAAATATAGTGCACCACTGTCGTATTATGTTCATTTTGATTGTTTACAAGAAGATATCTTGACAGACAAAATAGTTCGCTCTGGACTTCTTACGCCTCGCTATTATTATGATCTCTATTCATCTGAAGGAACGTTTTTAGCACGAGCCGTAAATCGGGTGCTTTCACTTGGACTACTCTTCCCGAGTCAGATGGAATTTGATATCTACGATGAGACAAATGCGTACATAGGCTATATAGGAGGCAAATTTTGGACAAATGGAAAAGCCAAATTTGAATTTTTGAATGCCGATGGAGTGGAGACGGGTTTTGCTTTATTGAGTTCAGATTCTGACCAGGCCATATTTTCCATTTTATCGCCTACTAAGACAGTTGTGGCTACGTTGAATGGATCGCTATCAGGCGATTTGAGCAAGTGGGAACTTGATGTAAAAAAAACAGTTGATATTGATTCAAGATCTCTGAAAATTTTTACGGCTTTTATTTCCGATTTTCACGATTCTTTTATCCAGAAAAAAACTCAGATTTATTATTACAATAATAACTCCAACGAATAACAAATTACTCTCAAATGTCGATCCAATCGACATATCCGAAATTTATGTCGAAAAATGACTCAAATTTCGACATATTTATAATTTTAGAGATAATCTACTGGTAATAAGATCTTTCCAACTGGGAGAGGATCTCTTTAGTGATTAATTTTTTGCGAGCGGTTCTCCTGGAAAGACGGGAATCAGTTTTCCTTTTTTCCATGATGTGACTAGAGATGGATTATGAAAGCGGCCAAAGGCTTTGCATCCCATGCCTAACAATACGAGCTCGATGTAAATAAACAGAGAAAAACGTAGAAGTTTTGTTGGCACTATTTTCCCTAAGAAAATGAAGGCAGGGATATTGTAAAAAACAACTCCAAGAATAAGTCCGATAAAACAAGTAAAGAAAATCACTGTAAAAGGTCTTCGGAGACGTCGAGAAACGTAGTCTAGAATCTTATATAAAGGATTGATGATCCAGGATCCTACACGCTCCATTTTATTGATGGGAAGAGGATTTGGAAATTCTTCCTTGGTTCGAAAATTCCATGAAAGAGCAAATCGAACCCCTTCTTTCCAAGACCAAGAGGGTCTATGTGATTCCATGGAACTTCATTAACTGAGAATTTGAAAAACGACCCAATGCACGTACCCCCAAGCCAAAAACGGTCATTTCAGAAATGACCCATAGACCAAAACGAACATATTTCCATTCGATATGATCAATGATCCAGGTAAACGTTTGTTCTAAGATTCTCCACGTATCTGATGGGTAAAAAAGCAACGCCACTAAGACCATAAAAAACAAAGTGAAACAGATTGTGATATAGCGAGGATCTCTAAAAAAATTCACTAAGACCATTCGAAAGTCGTAAACAAGCCAGGACAATTGATG
>CAZXLK010000031.1:5238-13872 GCA_964641775.1 uncultured bacterium
ATCGAACAGGGATAGTTAGTTTCCTATCTTTCATAGACAAAGCCAGGTAAATCTCGTATCTATTTACGCAAAGCTTACGCACTAAACCAGACAAAACTGGAGTAACTCTCTAACCATCAAAACTTCAAATTTTAAATAATTTTTTATGATTTATGTTTTAGTATCATTGGTAATGAAGCTCGACTTATTTAGTTTAATTTTTAATATTAGAATTGATGTTTTTTGTGATTTGTAATTCATTGTTTATTGTATAATTGCGTTATGAAATTCAGGTTGCAAAGACAGGAAATCAATAAAAGTCTATTATTATTTTGTTCTAATAAAATTAAGAAAAATAAGATCGATGTCCCGCGAGCAAGCAAAAAAGTTGTGGAGGGGATGCCCGCTGTTTTAAAGGGAATCCGAAAGAACGGTTTACCAAACTACTTGCTAATTAAAAAGCTCAAAGGAAAACTTGGATACGGGATTTTTCTCCACCCCAAGGCTAAACCGATTCTAAAGGGGGCTCCGATTGCTCCCTATTCGGGAAAAGTAATCTTATTTCCCCAAAACCTCGACGACGATTCTGACTACGCTTTTACTCTCATTTCAGACCTCCGTCTTACAAGAGAAGAGCAGAGCAAGTGGGATCCTGCCCGTCGATACCACCCGCGTCGCTTATATTCGGTTGATCTAGATGCTCATAAAAAAGGGAATTTCACCCGCTTCATCAACCATTCGGAAAAGCCAAATATTGAAGCTCAATTTGTCCAAATCCCCCCAAACACAGTGGGTCTCTTACCCGTCCCCTTCGAGCTAATCTATGTGGCCAAAAAAACGATTCACCCGGGAGAACAACTTTTGGTTTGCTACGAGGGAGAAGATAAAAGCTACTGGGGCAAAATCAAGCCTTCTCCTGTGACATCGAAGACATTTCTCTTGAATTCATCTTGTGAGATTGTGACGCGAGGCCGTCAATAGTATCAAGAAGCCCGGAGGTGTCCCGGGCCTGTCATTAAAGATCTGCCAAGTTCAGAAGTAACAAAAATAGGGGACTCTTTAATTGGGATCATTCAGAATTTTTGAGTGGGGGAAAGTTCACGGTTTTCTTTTTCGATCAACTTCCTCTCTTCGCTTTCCGCTCATCTCTTGCTGCCTGCGGCTGCCTGAGATGACCGTCGTGGGGGGCTACAGTGAACGGCTAGCGCGCCTAAATCTCTAAACTATGGTTGAATGCATTAATAAATTCTTGCCTGCAGTTTATTTTTTTGCTGGCATTTTGAGTTTGTCGCTTGCATTTACCCACTTTTCATGAGTTAAATAGCCACGGTTGACCAATAAAAAATATAAGGCAACCTCAGGAAAGTGCAAAAGGATTTCTAACCGTTTTATTATTTCGATGCCCGCTCTCCGACCTCTCTCGAGTGCATTTAATGAATTCTGGGAAAATTCAAAAACTGCTGCAAATTCACGAGTAGTTAGTCCGAGTGTATGTCTGAATTCGACTATATCTTTTGGGGTGATGTCTCGCTTGAAAATGGGATGAAATATAAAAGAAGAAGGTCCTTTGCTGCCAACTGTGGATAAGAGGATAAAAGGGTCTCGTTCATTTGGGTCAATTCCCATAGCCAAACAATATTCCGGGTATGCAGGATTCTGGGTAGGTGGAATACGATCTTCAAGAGAAGGAAATAATTTGTCTGAAGAAAATTGTTTTTGAGTTAGAGGAAACTCGGGGCCAAGAGGAATACTATGTTTAGCTTTGAGATAGGAGTCCTCGTAGGTAAAAACCAGCTTTTGATCGATTTTGTATAAGCTTCCCACGAGCGTCTGTGTTTTTCTTTTCTCTAAAAACACGAAAATCCCGATGACTTTTAATGGCCGCATAGCTCCTCGTTTCTTTTCAAGATCAGAACCAACAAAGCCCTTTTCCTTTTCTCACTTAAATGGCTTTTCTCTATCAGGTCTTTGATCGTTGGAAGGGATAGATTTTTCTTAAAATGCCGGACAACATCGCCATAACCTAAACGATTCCATTCTAAAACATAATCTTTCATTGTCGGCTTATCAGTGTCTTTTGTGTAGATCGATCCTCTTGGTTGTAAATCTGCTCCCAACATCGATGGGTCTTCCAAGGCAAGAGCAGATGGATTATCATAAAAAGGGGAAAGCCATATTCCTTTAGCGGATCGAATAAAGGCTAAATTACGACCATGGCGGTCATGGTTGCCGATTAGGCTATCCGCGAGAGTAAGAAGAATGAATTTTTCCTGTTCTATTTTTCTTTGAGTTTTTTCTCCAATAATCTTAACAAGACTTTCACAATCGTGTTTTTTTTCATCGGTGACAAAATGATAGATGTGATCGAGGGTGGAAGCAGTTAAATCGGACATGAAATTTTTCGTGACAAAACAGAGTGTGTCTTTTGGGTATTTGATTAAATAATGATCTGGAACCGGAATGTTTAGGCTATGAAAGATTTGATTGGATAAAAATTCTGTTGCAGGCAGCTCGGGATATTCTTGCTGCTGTACCTTTAGGATGTAGGTTCTCTTTCCCAGTCGCGCAGAATATTTGCGGTATGCTCCGTGAAAAAAGCTAATATTTTTTGGCTCCTGACTTATTGGCGCAGGAGGGGCGGATTGAGATCGGGCTACGAGATCGACAAATTTCTCACAGGATCCAAAGCATTCCTTGAAGCAATTTTCATGTAATCCATGTAGAGAGGTCTCTTCAACATATAGGGGCTTGCAGCAATGACAACAAATAAGAGATTCCATGATAGATCCTATTTTTCTCTCATTATGCAGTCGACGCAATATTACGTCAATATAAAGCTGACGCAATATTGCGTCAGATAAACCTCGGAACAGACTTAAATAATTAATAATCAATCGTTTAAAATGGGTCGGGAAATTCCCAGACCTCTTGATTGGAGGTGAAGAGAAGCCCTCTCGCTAGGGGCTGGCGCCCCTAGTCTGCCGGGCCGGCGACCTCGGCCCCACCCCAAAAGACGATGCGTCTTCAGGGACCCCGGTTCGGTTTTTCGAAACGAAAAACATCGCCCTCGATTCGATTCTCCCACGCAAGGCAAACTGTTGCCTTGCTCACCTCCAATAAAAAAGGCCCGGAAAACAGGACCCCTTTTTTTTTATTGGAGGTGGTGAGAATCGAACGCTGGAGGGCCAATGTCTAATTTTCATTGGTAAAAGGCGTCGGGTTTTATCTGAATTTACGCAATTTATACGCAATAAACTGGATGAAACGGGAATAAAGCCAACGGCCTAGTGGGCCTATTTGCGGTTCAAATGTTTTCTTTGGGAAAAATCAAAACACTGTCGTAGACTGGTTGAAATAAAATCAGATCAAAAGGAAGCGATGGAGCTTTAAGGCGTTTACGTGACCTGGGTCTTCTTACCATGAACGGAAGCGGTCAAGGGAAATACTACAAACCGGTGGTAGGAATTGGACAGAAGTTATCTGAGGGGTTAACCTCTCATACAAGCCCCTTATCTGAGGGGTTGTCTCCTCAGATCAGTCCGTTAATGCCATGCAAAGAGAATAGAAAATGATTTTGATCAGGAATAGCTGGCTATTTATGGCCATTTTTTTGCTTTCTGGTTGCGGGGATCGAAACGCGCTTTTCCTTGACGACCTTTCTGCCTTAAAAAAGCAATTTATTGCTGAAGTATTAGAAGGTGCAGTTGACGAATGTCCTTTCAACTTGTCTTACGATCTTCGGACAGTTTTTTATTCGAAGGAACTAATCAGTCTATTCGGAGAATTTCATCAATATACTCGCTTGCCTCATGGCTGGGCAAAGTATGAGGGGCGCACTTTTTATAAAAAGAATGGGAAATTCATCCCGCTTGTATTAAATGATTTTATTTCCAACAAGGATGGATGGGAATTTATCCGTAATTACTGTGAAAATATTCTAAAAAATGATCCATGCACTTATTTTTCTGGAGAGCAGCCCCTTCGAACCGCCCTTGAACTTAAGGACCTCAATACCTTTACGCTTGATGATCAAGGTCTAATTCTTGTCTTCCAACCTTACACCGTTGCAGGGGGAACGGATGGCCCTCCAGTTGTGAGAATTAGTTGGAACGACATCCAGAAGGTTATAGCGCCATCTCATCCTCTGTGTGCTATATTGAATGAAGTCATTAACTCTAGATGTTTTATCTCATCCTGGGATGAGAGCTCATGGGAGCGCTCGTTAAAAGAATACAGTGCAGATTTTCATTAGGAAAGCTTCAGGTCTCTGAAGCGTTTGCCCTTGTACTCAGGGCGTAAGTAGAGACTGCCGTTAGGAGAATGGACCAAGATTGCATGAATCCGCCGTTCGCTTGCTAGCTCTACAGCTTTCCCCTTTGAGATCCAAGCATCAGATCCATTTTTGTGAATGCAGTATTCTTGGATAATACCCCGTTTCATATGAACCCCAGTGATATACCATACGTCAATGAATTCCTCTTTTCCGACTTTCCATTTTTCAATTTTTTCGATGGCCTTCCAATATTTCTCAAATTCAACAGGATTTAACGAGCTGATTTTTCTCGTTCGATCAAATCCGGTTTCTTTCACAATTGAGTCGATGTGTCCAGGGTTGTCGGGCGTATAATCAATGGAAGCCTGCTGGAGTGTTTTCGCTCCCCATTTTTTGCCGGATAACATATCCACCAAAGCTTGATGACCAGTTTTGTAATCGGGGTATATTGCAAAGCCGCCCGCCTTTCCGATAGATTTTGATGAGCGTTCTGTTCCCATAGTGTAGTGATTAGCAACCAGATTGCCTGGGTTGTTATTTCTCCAAGCCCGTGTTCCACCGCTGCGGATGATCATATTTCCCCGGTTGTCAAAATATTGAACGGTCGAGGTGCCTTCACCAAAATTCGCTGGACCTTCTTGAGCCCGTATGTATGCCATCGAGATTTCCTTTAAAGTGACAAATTATCGGCTTTATGCAAAAAAGAATCAAGAATTTATGAGTTTAACAATTAAATTAAATATTTATTTCAGATTCTGTGATTATTTGAAAATGGTAAATAATTTATTAAATGCGTAAATATTGTGTAATTACCTGGGTCTAAAATTCATACCACTCTTGATATTAGAAGCTTGCATGTATGTGGCCGTGAGAATGCTCGTCTCTTGGAGTGTCGGCTTAAGGATTTGATGCCGACCATCTAATATTGAAAATTTTCCTTGAAGATAGTGGGTTTTTCGTTACGCAAATTCTACCCACTTGACTGGAAGAAACTGGCTTTAATAGGCTCAAAAGGGACTCTGAGGTTTCCTTTCCTTGTGATCTTACTCTTATTTGATTTGGTGTATTCTGGCTTATGGAGGTGGAGAGACGCATTCAGCACTTTTGATTGGGCTAGAATCAAGAAAAAACTTTGCACCTTCGACTGTTTAGCATTGGTTGTTTTTCTCCTTAAATTGCAAGTCATTAAAAACTAATTCGTTATATATTGCTTCGACTAGAATACACGGTTTATGGAAAAACCGTGTATTGACAATGCATGGTTTTTTTGAATATAATACAGGAAAAGGGGGCCAAAATATGGACAGAGAGATTCTCAAGCAAATCATCATGGATCAACTCAAATACCGATCCCCAAAGAATTATTATCATCGAACGGTGACTGAAACAATCCAGAGTTTTGCTAACGATCCAAATATCATTATTCTTAGCGGAATTCGAAGATCTGGAAAATCGACCATCCAACGTATGTTGCAATTCGAATTGCTCAAGACTAATAATTATTCAGATTATTACTTTAATTTCGATGATGAAAGACTTATAAAGTTCCAATTGAATGATTTTCAAACATTATTAGAAGTATTCATCGAGTTATTCGGAGATCAACCCAGGTTTTATTTTGATGAAATCCAAAACATTGAAGGGTGGGAACGTTTTATCCGAAGATTGTACGAGCAGGGAAAAAAGATCTATATCACAGGATCGAATGCAAGGCTTTTGAGCAAGGAGTTGGGAACGCATTTAACAGGTAGGCACATTCAATTGGAAGTATTTCCGCTTTCTTTTTTCGAAATCGTACGTCATCGGTATCCCGAGGCGTTTTCTAAAAAAGCTCTATCGACAACTGATGTTGGCATGATCCTGCACCATTTTTCTAATTATTTAAAAAACGGGGGAATCCCAGAATACGTAGAGTTTGAAAAAATAGAATATCTGAAAGACTTGCTGGAGGGGATTCTCTATCGAGACATCATTGTTCGCTATAAAATTCAGGACGAAAAAGCGTTGAAAGAAACAGTGTATTATTTAGCGAGCAATATAGGTAAAGAGTTTAGTTACACAAATCTGGCTAAAACTGTCGGCGTGAGCAGTCCACACACCATCGCAAATTATTGTGATTACTTGGAGCAATGCTATCTTTGCTTCTTTATCTGCCGCTACAGTCATTCTCTACAAAAGCAAATTCAATCCAACAAGAAGTGCTATATGATCGATCTAGCCCTGATTCGAACAACTGGGTTCCGAGTTAGTGAAGATCGAGGACGTCTCTTGGAGAATATGGTATTTCTTCATCTTAGGATGAAGATGAAGGAAATCTACTTCCACAAGGAGAAGAAAGAATGTGATTTTGTTGTAAGAGAAGGTAATCGGATTGTTCAAGCTATTCAAGTGACGACAAGCCTCTCAAATCCAGAAGTAAAAAAACGAGAGATCGAAGGGTTGATCGAAGCAATGAGAACTTATGATTTACAGGAAGGGATCATTCTTACTGAAAATGAACAGGATACAATCGAGCTGGATGAGTTTCAGATTTTGGTGATGTCAATTTGGAAATGGTTGTTATTTCAGCAAAGCCATGCCATGAAAGGGGTTAAATCAACATGAAGCCAATAAAACTGCCTTTCGGCGTTAATGAAAATAACAAGCTTGTTCATATTGTTGATGTTGAAAGAGGTAAAAAGTGTAACTGCATCTGTCCAGGTTGCGGATCTTTACTGATTGCGAGGAAGGGTGACCAAAACCAGCACCATTTCCAACATGCTGTTGATAAGGAATGTAACAGGGGACTAGAAAGTGCCGTCCATCGAGCCGCTAAACAAATGATAATGGAAAAAAAACAAATAACGCTCTCGAAGTGCGTTGTTAGTATATCAAAAAAAGATTCAAAAGGGGTAGTGCATACGGAACAAAAACCCATTTTAGAAAATGAGAAGGTTATATGTTTTGATTATGTGGAAGAAGAAAAGGAACTATATGGTATGAGGGTTGACATATTAGCGAAAAAAGACAACACACCGCTTATCATTGAAATTTTTTACCGCCATAAAGTGGATGATCAAAAGCTTGTAAAAATAAGAGAAGGCAACATATCTACCATAGAAATCAATTTATCCGATCTGGTGTCGGAAGATCTCAAAGACTTGGAAACTCTCTGGTCATATATCAATGATTCGAAGCGCATTCAATGGCTTCATAATGCTAAAGCTCATGATCATTATCCAGCACTTCAAGAGCTATTGGCAAAAAAGATTCGAAAGCAGGAAGAGAAATATAAACAGGAAGAAATTGAAAAACAAGCACAAGCAAAGCAAGAGCTTGAGCGTGCTCTGTATAATTTTAAGAGATCGCAAGGCAAGCAATATTTGGAATTCGATAACCGACCTCTTTTATTGAGTAGGGTTCCTCGACAAAGAGGAGCCCCTATCGACTGGGTGCGGTTGTCTAACGGAAAGCTTAAGGGAAATCAAAATCAATCCTTTGGTCGCAGAAAAGGAAACAGAAAATCCAGTTTTTAAATTTGGTAATAGGGGTATTTTGCGCCAATTTCATTCAGTCTAGTGCGAAAAAATTGCGTAAATGAGCTTCACGCAGCTGAATGCTATGTTGATTAGGCGAGTTCCTTGAGATTCTCTTGATATTTCGAACGCTTTTTGGTTTATCAACCGATCCATTGTTACATTTTGAAGTGATTATATATGAAGAACTAATAATGATTAAATAGAATAAAAAATAGCAATTTACTTACATAATTAAATTAATAAATATATGGCAAGAAAGTTAAAATATGCTGGAAGGGTGATTGTGAAAATTATTCTACTTTAATTTACAATTTAGAACTGTGTTGGGCTCCATCCCCGCCGCGACCACGATCCCAGAGCCAAGTGCCATCGGGAAGTTTTCTGTTGGGGATTCCAAGGATTTGAAAAGGGCTTCTACCACCCTTTCCACCCCTATCAGATTGACCTGCTTCACCGCCTTCGCCTCCCATCGCAAATAAATTATCACTATGATGAAGACCGCCACCGCCATCGCCACCATTAGAGCCTGGACCTCCTGCTCCACCGGGTCCTCCAACAACGTAATTGTTATTCCCGATAACCGTTGGCGAACCGCCAGATCCTCCTCGTCCACCTTGATGAGAAATGCTATCCCCCATGGTAGCAATAGCAATTCCTGTTTTACTTTTAGCAGAGACGTTAGGAGAGTTCCTTCTTTTCCATGAGAACTTAGCATTTATGAGTGTGCCTATAAGGGTACCTATTTTACAAAAATATTCTAACATTGAATTGTTCCTTCTAAAAAAGCCAGGACTCGTTTCCTGGCTATATTGGAGGTGGAGAGAAGCCCTCTCGCTAGGGGCTGGTGCCCCTAGTCTGCCGGGC
>CAZXLK010000032.1:0-13468 GCA_964641775.1 uncultured bacterium
TTTAACACTTTGCAATGTCCCTTTGCGGTGTCCATCTTTAAAATTGAATTGATATTCCACCTTTTGGCCATCGCTGCCGACAATAGAAAAGTTTTTACAATGCGCTCCACTGCGATCTCGATAATCAAAATCTGCTTTGGCATATGTTTTGGTCTTCGATGGATTAGTAGTTCGAATTGACCTAAGGTAAATTCTTTTTTTCACTTCCTTGTATTTGTAAAGAATCCAATTTCCATTTGGAAGCTGTTCACTTAAAAGAAGATATTCTTTTCCTTCCTTTTTATATTTACGGATAGTTCCATCAGCAGCTTTAACGATGAAATGGTTGAAATTCTCCTCAATAAAAACTCGATTGTTTTGAAGATTAGTACGGCTTGAAATCTTGCCTCGTGAAGTGTTGGAGAAGCCGTGTTGAAGATTTGATGGTTCGCAGCGAATATATTTTTTCCCATGAAGCTTCACTTCATCTATTTTTTTATACAAGATGGGGCAGCGATCTTTTTCCCAAATGACCCAGCGATAAGAAACTTCAGTCTCCGTAATTTGAGCAGGCTCAACACAGAATCTCCAATCGGGAGTATCTCCATCTTTATAAGTCCGAGTGATCCGAATGGGCTCTTGTCCCATAATCACAAGATCTTCCGCATAAAGAGCAGGCTGTCCGGTAACTGCATTGACCTTCCCTTCAATGAAGGCGGAAGGATCATTTTCTAAAGTGGAAATTAATGCAGAATCATCCGCAAATAAAAATGAACCATAAAGTAGAAAACAAATTCGTGAAATCTTGCGCAAATTTTTTAAGTTGAACATCACACTTTCTCTCAATCAAGTTTTACGAAAACGAAAGTGAAATATTCTGACAAAACATCAAAATTATAATCAATGGACAAATGTAAAAATCAGAATTAAAATAAACAATACAATTTGCAAAACATTTCTATTTTTATTACTCGAAATATTGCAACTTTGAATTTTTTAAAAACATTGAAAACGTGTAAATCGTCAATTTGTAATAATGGAACTATCAAATGAAAATCGATTTTTTCTCTGTGCTCTCGGTGTGCTCGGTGGTTAAATATTAGAACGCGTAGATGAATTCGATTTCGTATTGGCGGAATTTTTCGTTGGGGCCAATGTTTTTATTGAGGGTGTTGGAATACTTGAATTCTTGCTGAACGACGATGTTGTTGGTGAGGGCATAGAGGAATTCGATCTCAAAGCCTCTGAAGTTGGTGTTGCCGCATGCGGTTTTCCTGGTTGTAGGGCCGCCGGTTCCATCGCCTTTGACTGTGTAAAATCCGGCACCTGCCGTATTGCCTCGGCCGATGCCAAGGTTATCGAAAGAAGGATAAGCTTGAGCTTGTACCCATTGGTAATTGGCATCGATCGCCCAATCGCCTGCTTTTTTGGCAATCCCAATGGAAATGCCCGCGTACCACGCCCAATTGGCTCTCTCTCCACCGGTTGGAATGATTTGCACTCCATCAACAACTCTCGATCTTTCGGCAAAGTGATTTCTCAAGCCGGCTGCATAGATTTTAATCAGTCTTTTTCCAAAACATTCAGGATAGAGCTGGTAATAGGCTAAAAGTTGAGACACCAAAAAGCGATACCGTTGGTTGGTTAGGCCAGTCTCAAGCGCTGTATTATCATCCTCATTTTCTCCACCGGGGCGGTACCAGTTAATGGTGGAAAATTTCAAATTCAATCCGGTGCTTGCAATTCCAAGCGCGCCCATTTCCCCAACAAAGCCATAATGGTTCGTATTGTCATTTACAAGAAAAGAGCCAAGGTTGAAATAATAATCCCCAATTTTATCAAAGGCTTTACTAAATCGAAGAAGCCCGCCATCAAAAAGAGAGGAAAATTCTACTTTGGAATCAAACACATTGAAAAGGTTTCTTCTTCCAAGCTCGCCATCGATGATCAGCGTGTCTCCCGCAAGCATTCTTCCGCCAAGATAGCCCTTTTCTAATCGGACTTTATTTACAGTTCCGCTTCGGATCCCCATATCTTCGTCGAATTCGATTTTAACAGCGGCCCAGGTTCTTTCCGTTCGGTAATCGAGCATCAAATTGACCTCGACATCCCATTCATACATAGCTCTTAACTTGCCTATCGCAGGATTGCTCCGCTGCTGGACTCCATCTTTTCTCTCATTTGTCGCTTGGAATTCCGTCCGCACTTCGCCGCTGAGCGATAGATCGCCCCCAATTTCTCTCATGGTAATAAATCGCTTATCGAGGATCCAACGTCTCAATGCATCCATATCCTTGCTATCAGGATCGGTCTTATCTTCGAAATCAACATCAGCGCTTTGCGCGCAAATATGACTCATGGATAAGAAGCAAATTCCAAGGAAGATAGCAAATTTCTTAAACATCAAAACCTAAACAGCGATCCATGGTAACAAATGACCATATTTTAAGACAAATTAGAATCGGATTTGGCCGGAAATTGCAACTCCCTGCTCAAAGTTGGATCGCCATTCTACATTCAACGCAATATCATCTCCTTGCGATAGAGTTACACCTAAAAATGGACCGATGGAGTGACGGCAATTCAGCCATCCAACGGTGGATTCCAGGCCTTTAATTTTTAGCCTGCTTTGATTGACTGCAACACCAATATAAGGAAAGAAAAGAGCAATTTTTTGCGAAAGGGCAACGGCTGCTTGCCAGTAGCGCAGTTTACCATGCACAGTGCCTCCTTCCGGGATCCCGTTGGATGTGGCATGCCCCTCCATAAAGTCCCATCCTCCTGCATGCACATCGGCTGCTAAACTCGTATCTCGGATTTCAAAAACAATGAGTTTTGCTGAGCCGCTCCAAAGAAGACCTCCCCATAATTGACCTAAAATCGCCACATCTTTTTGCTGCCATTTCCATGAAAATTGCCCTGTTCCCAAATCCATTTCCAGATTGAGCCGCTCTGAGATATTCCAGGTAACGAATCCGGTCTCTGTTGAACCTGCAAGCTCTATGCGATGTAAAGCCAGCTTTTTATACCTTTGCTGCATGAGCCAGTCACCCGTAACGCCCCATTGGAAATTACACCAACTGGTATCGCAAATAAAAAAACCCTCTTCCAAAATAGCAGGAACTGAGGGATTGCCAATAGGAGCAGCGATTAGGGATAGAGAATAAAGGATTATAAAGATTTTCAAAATCGCAAATCACCGGAAATTGTAACTGCATTTTCATCAACTAAGCGCCCTTCCACATTCAACATTAAATCTCTTCCATTGGAAATGGAGCAGCCAATGAGGATCCCAACGGGAGTTTTGTTTACAAAATGGTCGGCTCCAGTTCCATTTGCTGAAATGGGGACGGAAAAATCGCCCAAATGAAGATGTTCATTGGAATATTTCACCCCCAAATAAGGGGTAAAAAGATCGATATTGTAGGAAAGGCTAAGGGCAATTTGCCATTGTCTAAAATGAAGATGGGTTCCGGAGACGGCAATTGGCGCTGCATTGGTCATTAGCCAAGAGGATTTGTAATTGCAGTAGGAATATCTTCCCCCAATCCCTAAACAAATTTTTTCCCATTCATAAAGGATGGCTCTCGCACCTGCTGCCCAAAGAAAATGGTAAAAAGTTTCATATTGAATCCGGGTGATGGTATCCCCCATGCTAAAGCGCCAATCGGCACATACACGAGAGGAGCCAAAAACCCCATAAAGATCGACGAGATCCATAATATTCAAGGTGGCAGTAGCTGCATTGGTATATTGTTGAAAGGTATCGACCCGTCCATGCCCCTCATCGTCTTGCTTGAGCATCCCATCGATGACAAAATCTCCTTCATAGCCCAGGCGGAAACTAGCCGGAGCATCGCAAGGGATGAAAAATCCTTCTTGAATAATGGACGGGTCCATGGGATTGTGGACGGGGGCCGCATGCAAAAAAGATACTAGCAGTAGAATAATCCAATACATCAGGACTAAGATAGCTCATCTGCCCCCTTAAAGAAAAGAATTTGCGTGAAATGTAAAGCGGCTTTACATAAACTTCTATGTCTTGGAGGATGTATGCAAATTCGAGTAGGCAGAAAGACAATTGAGCTAACGGATGGGGCAACGGCCAAAGAGGCAGCAGAGGCATTGCATCTTACAGCTCCGAACCAAGCCATTTCAGTTAGCATCAATGGAAAACTTCGCGATTTTGATGCCATTTTGAATGATGGCGATGAGCTTGTCTTTTGGAATTTCGAAGAGCCTGAAGGAAAGGAAGTTTTTTGGCATACATCGGCCCACGTTTTAGCCCAGGCAATTTTAAGGTTATGGCCTCAGGCCCAGCCAACCATTGGCCCGCCGATTGAAAATGGGTTTTACTATGATTTTGGAAACCTGGAAATCTCCGACCAAGATTTTGAGAAGATCGAACAGGAAGTTCAAAACGTCCTTTCGGAAAATCTCAAAACAGAAAGGCTTGAATTCAAAAATAAACAAGAAGCAAGAGCTGCCTTTGAAAAAAACCCTTTTAAAATCGAGCTCATCGATAGTTTTGAAGAAGAGCCCATTTCCGCCTATACGCAAGGGGAATTTTTTGATCTTTGCCGAGGCCCTCACATGGGAAATCTTGGAAAGATCCGGGCATTCAAAATATTAAAAACTTCCGGAGCTTATTGGCGCGGCGATTCAAAAAGAGAGATGTTAACCCGAGTTTATGCGATTTCCTTTCCCGATAAAAAGCAGCTCAAAGAATATCTTCAACTTTTGGAAGAGGCAAAAAAAAGAGACCATAAAGTATTAGGAACGGCTTTAGACCTTTTCTCATTGAAAGAAGAGTCTCCCGGGATGCCTTTCATCCACCCACGGGGTCTTGTCATTTGGAATCGTCTTTTGGAATTTTTAAGAGGCGAGCTAAGTAAAGCCAATTACATTGAAATCAAAACTCCCATGCTTCTTACCAAAGAGCTTTGGGAAAGATCGGGCCACTGGTTTCACTACAAAGAAAATATGTACATATCCCACATCGAAAATCGAGAGTTTGCCATCAAACCGATGAATTGTCCCGGCTGCTTTCTCTATTACCGCGGGGAGGTCCATAGTTACCGAGAACTCCCTCTTCGCATTGCAGAAATCGGCCATGTCCATAGATTCGAGCCGTCGGGGTCTTTGAATGGGCTTTTCCGCGTTCGGGGTTTTCATCAAGACGATGCCCATCTCTTCATGCGCCCTGATCAAATCCAAAAGGAAATTGAGGGGATTTTGGAGCTTGCCGATAAAATTTATATGACATTTGGCCTCCCTTATCGGCTCGAACTTTCGACTCGTCCTGAAAAATCGAAAACGATTGGAACAGATGAAGAATGGGAAAATGCAACAAATGGCTTGAAAGGGGCTCTTGATGCATGGGGCCACTCGTATCGGATCAATGAGGGAGACGGCGCTTTTTATGGACCGAAGATCGATATCCATATCCGAGATGCTTTGGGAAGGTATTGGCAATGTGGAACTGTGCAGCTTGACATGTCGATGCCGCAAAAATTTGACTTGGAATATGTCGATAGCGACGGAATGCATAAGCGGCCGGTCCTTTTGCATCGGGCCCTTTTTGGATCGATCGAAAGATTTTTTGGAATTTTGATTGAACACTTTGCCGGAAAATTTCCCTTTTGGCTAAGTCCCTATCAAGTGAAAATTCTCACCATTGCTGACCGCCACATTCCTTTTGCCGGGGAAATTCAAGCCAAAATCAAAGAAAAAGGGATTCTTTGCGATATCGATGATTCTGCAGAATCGATGGGCAAAAAGGTGCGATCCGCGCAGCTTTTAAAAACAAACTATATGCTGACAGTCGGTGATAAAGAAATGGAAAGCAAAAAGGTCTCGCTCCGAACGCGCGACAATGCTTTGCATGGGGAAGTTGACATTTCAGATTTTCTTGATAAAGTCATAAAAGAGCGAGACGAGCGGGCGCTCATTTCGCCTTATTCCATGTCAACTTAAGAAGGGAGGTAGCATTTCATGTTGGTGATTTCCGTCAGCAGCTTTAAAGGCGGGACTGCAAAAACATCTACGTCGCTCCATCTGGGATCGGCTCTTGCCATGTTTCATAAAAAAAGAGTCCTTTTGATCGATTTTGATGCACAGGCAAATTTAACAACAGGCCTTGGATTTGATCCCGATGAGCAAGACAGCATTGCACCTGTTTTGCAAGGGGAAAAGACATTGCAGGAAGTCATTTTAACAACCTGCATTCCCAATATGCACATCATTCCTGCAGACACATGGCTAGAGAGAGTTGAAGTATCGGGCTCACTTGCCGCAGATCGCTATTCCCATGAAAGATTAAAAGAAATCCTGCGCGATCTGGCATACGATTATATTTTGATCGACACACCGCCATCTTTATGCTGGCTAACAGAATCTTCTCTTATTGCCGCTGACTATTCTCTTGTTTGCGCAACGCCTGAATTTTATAGCGTAAAAGGGTTGCAAAGACTATCTCTATTCATCAATAATATTTCAGAAAGACACGGAATCAAAGTGCTAGGCGTCGCACTCTCTTTTTGGAATCCGCGCGGGAAAAGTAACGATGCATTTATAAAAGTGATTGAACAAACATTTCCCGGAAAACTATTGCAAGCAAAAATCAGACGCGATATCGCAGTATCAGAGGCTACCATTTATGGAAAACCGATTTTTGAGACGTCTCCAAAAGCTAGAGCCTCGAGTGACTACCTGTCTTTAACATCGGAATTACTAACGAGGATCAAATGATGTCTAAGTTCAACGATCTACTACATCTTCGATTCAAACAAAAAACTGAAAATCCGGAAAGTAAAGTTGCGGCTCTTGTCGAGAGGGCAAATAATGGAGAGCTTTCGAGCTTTTCCGGAGTTTTTCGAGTGGCAGCCTTAAACGAAAAAGAGAAAGAGACCATTGAATTCATTTTGAGAAATCATCGCCATGACGATCATTTTGATATTGAAGGCGATTATTCAGCTCTTTCAATAATTACATCAGAAGTAAAGGCAATTGCAAATCAAGCGGTGATCTTGCATGGAGAAAGGATCAAGCGGGCGCAAGAAATTTTACGAAAATACAAAGATGGCGCATTTACTGCATGGCTCTACGCTACGTATGGCAATCGGCAAACGCCTTACAATTTTTTACAATACTATGAATTTTACACATCGATGCCATCTACCATGCATCCATTGATTGACCAAATGCCTCGTCAAGCAATCTATAGCTTGGCTACTAGAGATGGCCCCATGGAGAGGAAAAAAGCTATTGTGAAAGACTATGCAGGGCAGACGAAGCAAGAGCTTTTGAAGCTGATTCGGATAGAATTTCCTTTGGATGAAGACGATCAAAGAATGCCTCATCTGGCAGATCATGCGGTTCAATTTTTAAAAAGGGCCAAAGAAACTTTGAAAAACCCACTCTGCCAATGTAGAGAAGATGACGTCCAAAAAATCCGGCATCTGCTCTCACAGCTGACCCAACTGTTAGTAAAACGTGGATGAATATGTAAGCCCCTTTTCTTCGAGATATGCAAGTAAAGAGATGTCTTATCTCTTTTCTGCAAAATATAAAATCTTAACTTACAGATTGCTTTGGATCTCGCTTGCCAAAGCGCAAAAAAAACTAGGCCTTCCCATTACTTCAAAGCAAATTACCCAAATGCAAAGCCATTTGGGAAAGATCAACTGGGAAAAAGCAGCTGAATATGAAAAAAAATTCCGACACGATGTGATGGCCCACATCCATGCTTTTGGAGATGTTTGCCCCGATGCAAAGCCAATCATCCATCTGGGAGCAACTTCTTGCTATGTGACAGATAATGCAGATCTGATCCAATGTAAAGCGGCTTTACAATTGCTCCTATCGAAGCTCATCCATATCTTAAAGTCGCTTGGACGGTTTGCAGCAAAAGAGGCGAAAACCCCATGCCTTAGCTATACCCATTACCAAAGCGCTCAACCAAGCACTTTGGGAAAAAGGGCCTCTTTATGGCTGCAGGATTTTCTTTTTGACGCTGAATGCTGGAAAAGAGCCATTGAGGCATTGCCATTTTTAGGAGCAAAAGGGGCAACAGGGACCCAAAGTTCATTTCTAACACTCTTCGATGGAAAAGCATCCAAAGTGGATCAGCTAGAACAACTGATCGCAAAAGATTTTGGCTTTACAAAGATTTTGCCAGTTTCTGGCCAGACCTACACAAGAAAAATTGATCTCATGCTTCTCAATAGTTTGGAGTCTTTTGCTGCAAGCGCCCATAAAATGGCAACCGACATCCGATTATCTGCCCATGATGGAGAGCTTTTTGAGTCGTTTGAAAAATCGCAAGTAGGTTCATCGGCCATGCCCTACAAAAGAAATCCGATCTATTCCGAAAGAATTTGCGGAATTGCCAGATTCGTCATTTCCTTGGCGCAAAATCCGGCCTACACTCTAGCCACTCAATGGCTGGAGAGATCATTGGATGATTCATCAAACCGCCGCCTTTCCATTTCAGAGAGTTTTTTAGGAGCCGATGCCATCCTCAATCTTTTGGCCCATCTTACATCTAAGCTTCAAGCCAACCCAAAAGTTGCAATGGAAAGACTTAAAAAAGAACTTCCTTTTCTTGTGATGGAAAACATTTTAATGAAAGCTGTCAAAAAAGGGGCAAGCCGGCAAGATCTGCATGAAAAATTAAGGCGGATGCCGAAAAAATCGCTCAAAGATCTTGTCAAAGAAATCGCAAAAGATAAAGAGTTTCAATTGACCGAAAAAGAAATCAAGCCTTTAGTTGCCATTTCCGCTTTGATTGGAAGAGCGCCGGAGCAAGTAAGAAACTTTTTGCAACATGAGCAATATCCTTTTTTGAAAACATGCAAAATCAAAAACGTCAAATTGCCATCTGTCGATGTATAATCTTATTTTTTGTAACTCATGCATTTTCTTCTTGTTGGATCGAGGCAGATTATTGCATTTGGACCATCCAAAAAAATCCTGTTGATCTTCCTCTTTTAACGAAAGCCTCTTTTGCAGATCCCATTCCGGGGGCAATTGGTGAGCCCGGAACAGTTGTTCTTCTTGGAGATGAGGATATTTCAATGCCTTGGTTGAATGGATTTCAAATTGGGGCGGGAGTGGGAATGTTAGAGGGAAATTATTTTTATTTTCCTCATGTGAGTAAGTCGCGAAAGTTCTTCACAACAGGTGAGCCGGGAGGGGAAAATTTAGCAGTCCCATTTTACGATGTAACAGGCGTTTGTGGTTTGGGGGGAGTGCCTGGAGAAACAGTCTATGTTTTGCCGGGTCCGATATTTAAAGAACCCGGTGACAGGGCAGTTTTTGCGCTTCACATCACAAGCCGTTTTCAAGGAGCGGAACTTTTCACAAACTACAGAATCCAAACAACTCGAAGAATAGCGCTTGATTCTCTTTTTGGGATTGCCTGGTTCGAATTGAAAGAAGCCATTCGCTATAACGGAACCACTGTCACAGTACCCGATTATCCGGGGGCCTTTGAAATGACTTCTTTTACCGATCGGTTTAATACAAAAAATGATTTTTTTGGGGCAGAGCTAGGCTTAAAGGCTCGCATTTGGGCAACAAGAAAATGGGATTTTGAGGGAACTTTTAAGGGAATGCTAGGGGGTACTCTGGAAAGGATCAAAATTGATGGCACCATCCAAACAGGAAGCGGTACTCTCTGGTTTATCACAGCCGGAACTGCAAATGATGTTTTAAAAGGGGGAATTTTTTCTCAGCCCTCCAACATTGGAAACCATCATCATTTCTCTTTTGCCGGAGCATTGGGTTTAAAAATCGCAAGCAACTACCATTTCAATCCTAGCTTTACATTGGATCTCGCTTATTCATTACTGTGGCTTAGCCAAGTCATCAGACCGGGAAATGAAATGGATCACAAAATCAACAGTACAACAACTTCTTTAGCTGATGCATCAAGAGCAACAGTTGGAACAGGACCCGGCCCAATTGCTTTCCCTAATCCGGGGCCTGCCCCAACGCCAAGAGGGCCAAACAGACCCAAAGTCAAATTCAAAGGGCGCTCATTTTGGGCTCAAGGTTTCAATTTGGGCCTCAGATATAACTTTTAATATTCGATCTTGCGTTTCTATTCTTGGCATGATGAGGGGAAGGCGAAGATAGGGCTTGCATAGGCCAAGTTGGGACATGGCAAACTTGACACCTTGGGGATTGGTTTCTAAAAATAATGCCTTGATGATTGGCATTAGCTCGTTATGGATTGTTTCATCCTGAGAAGAAATGAGTGCTTTCCATTTTCCGGGAAAAAGATTCCCGATCACTGATATTGCACCGGCTGCACCCATTTTCATCGTTGCATAGGTTAAGTCATCATCACCTGAAAATATGGAGATGGGGCAGGCCTCTTTGATGCTCCGGATCAAGTGAAGATCTGCGGTCGAGTCCTTATATCCATAGATCCCGGGGATTTGTGCAATTTGTACAATTGTAGCAAGCTCTAGCTTTACACCGACCCTAGCGGGATTATTATAGACTATCACTGGGAGCCCGACCTTTGCAATTTCTTCATAATGGTAGATGCACCCTTGCTGGGTGGGTTTGTTATAATAAGGAGTAACAGCTAGACAGCCTTGAGCGCCCAGTTTGAGCATAGCTTCTGTTAATTGGACGCTCTCTCGGGTTGAGGCAGAGCCGGTATTGGCAATAATGGGGAGCTTTTTTTGGGTAACATCGATAGCAAATGAAAGGATCTTTTTTTTCTCCGATGTAGAAAGATTGATCCCTTCTCCCGTTGTGCCAAAAGAGACAATCCCATCAGTCCCTTCTTCGATGTGCCAAAGAAGGAGTTTTTCCAAAGATTTCCAATCGATATTTCCTTTTGCATCAAAAGGAGTAATGAGGGCAACAATGGAGCCTTGCATGACAAACATTGTTAGAAAAAAGGAGATCTTTAGTCAAGAAGGTCCATAGCTTCTTTATATTTTTCTTCGAGGGCGATTTCGTAGAGCATCCGATGGCACCTTTTGGCAAGCCGGAGGAAATCAATGATGTCTTGGCGGCTCGATCCATCCAGGCTCCAGCGAAAAGGAATTTCTTGAACAAGGATGACCTCTTGCTCACCTTCAAGATGAAAACTCGTTGCATGGGGCTTGAATGTACGTCCCGCTCTTTTCTGAACATATTCTTTTACAACGGAAGGAAGGCTCTTTGGAGAGCTATAGATAGGAACAGTTAATATAAAAATTTTTTTATTTAGATCGAAATCCACTTGGATCTGACTTTCTTTAGGAGTCGATATAAATTGTTCTAGAATTTGTTTCATTTCTTCTGACATTGCATCATTAGAATAGCAGGGGGATCCTTAAATGTAAAGCCGCTTTACACTTCGAAGGAATCGCCCCAAGAGGCATCTTTAGCCATCTTATATAATTTTTTATTACTACGTCCGATGGCCATATCCGTTGATGTCCCGTCAGCTTTACAAAGAGAAAGCCGGACATGCCCACTATGTTTCTCCGGTCTTCTCAAAATGCGGGAAAAGGCCGGCTTTACAATCGGGTGCTTGGAGGCAATGAGGTAAGAAAATTTTTCATCTTCATAGCCTAAAGAGCCCCCTTTCAAATACCGATGGAGAGGGTCCCTCGAAACCCGGGCAGAAAAATGGCACCAATCATTTGCCTTGAGCGGACATTTCAAAGCGTGGGGACATGGGGCAATGAGATGTCCTCCCGAAGAAAGGATTTGATCTCGGGCATCTCTGATCACAGAAAAGCCTTTTGGAGTGCCGGGCTCAATCAAGACAAGATAAGGAATTTCAGCCTTGAACCAATGTTCTATGGCAGTTGAGGGATTTCTTAATTCACCTAAAGAATAAGAAAAGATGGCGCAATCGGCTATTGGAAGCTCCATGATGGGCAAACAACCTTTAATCCAGGAAAACCGATCTCCAAAAAGCTTTTTCCCAAGCTCTATGGCCTTATGCTCTTTTTCAATCAATGTAAAGCTAGAGCTTTCCGGAAAAAGAGTCATAGCAGCCCAGCTTGCAGTTCCGGGGCCCGCTCCCAGATCTAGCCACGATTTTGGTGCGACGGGTAGCTCTTTAAGCACTTTGCAAACCACTTCGAAAATCGCAGGCATTCTGACTGCAATGTAAGCAAGACATCCCAAATCATGATCAAAAATGGAAGAGGAGCCAAGTCCCTTTGCATAGGTTTGGCTTAAATACTCACTTGCTTTCTTCAAAGAGGAAGGCGCTACGCCCTCAAGATATTTTCCAATCAATGGGGGGCTGACCTAATTTGTGTAAAAATTCGTTGGTTTTGGAAAAATGGCGGCAGCCAAAAAAGCCCGAATGGGCTGAAAGTGGAGATGGGTGAGCAGCAGTTAAAACAAGATGGCAGCTCTCTTTGCAAGCATCGATATGCTGATACTTATCTTGAGCCGATTTTCCCCAGAGCATAAAAACAATAGGGTCTTTCTTTTCACACAAAAGTTGAACGACCCGGTCTGTAAAAATCTCCCAGCCTTTGCCGTGATGCGATTTGGGCTCATTTGCCCGGACCGTCAAGGTTGCATTTAATAGAAATACTCCCTGTTTGGCCCAATCAATCAGGCACCCGTGAGAAGGTGCGGGAACATGTAAATCTTCTTTCAATTCCTTAAAAATATTTTGTAGAGAGGGTGGAAGGGGAATGCCATTGGGTACGCTAAAAGAAAGGCCGTGCGCTTGTCCGAGCCCGTGGTAGGGGTCTTGGCCAATGACTACAACCCGAACCTTATCAAATGGGGTCTGGCAAAAGGCATTGAAAACAAGATCAAAAGGTGGGTAAACAACTGCCCCGTTTGCGATTTCTTTGGCTAAAAAGGCTTCCAATTGCAGCATGTAAGGCTTTTCAAATTCCGAGCCTAATTTTTTGAGCCAAGAGGCCTCCATGTAAGCAATTTTTTCTTGGGCAAACGTCATATTCCTAAGTATTTTACCTCATTGACTGAAAAGACTAAAGAGTTTTAAAATTTCATCTTTTCCATGTGAGGCTGCGAAAAAATGGTTACTCATTCGCTTTTGGTAAATTTTTGGCCCTTTTTCCGCTTTAGCCTTCGACCAACTCTATTCGAGTTGGCCTTAAGCTTGCATCGAAAAAATTGCAGAAAAATTTAAGCAAAATCGATGAAAGTCCCCATTTTTTCACAACCTCAAGGGTGCAATGATGCAAAATCTATCTGAGAACAATGTGATCCAATTTAAAAATATTACCCGTAAAAAGGATGCGATTTACGCGAATTTCCGCGTAAAAGGGCTTAAGAATGGAGTGATTTTATCAGCTTCTATTTCTGTCGACATTACGGCGCTGGAGCTGCATCCCGGCGATGCACTGGAAAAGATCATTGAAGAGTGCGCCCGTCATGGGTTGAAAGAATTCAAAAAGGCAGATTTTCAATTCGAGGGATCTGCTCTCGCAGACTATCTGGGTGTAGCGCAGCTTGGCTAGCGCGTTTGCATGGGGTGCAAGAG
>CAZXLK010000033.1:0-13084 GCA_964641775.1 uncultured bacterium
CTTAAAACAAGGTGGCCTGTCAAAGAGGATTGGATTGCAATTGCCGCAGTTTCTTTGTCTCGGATTTCCCCAATCATAATCACATCGGGATCTTGTCTTAAAATATGGCGAAGTCCTTTGGAAAAATCGAGTTCGATGTTGCGATTGACATGCATTTGAGAAATTCCGGCAAGCCGGATTTCAACAGGATCTTCAATGGTCATGATATTCATTTCAGGAGAATTGATTTCGGAAAGTGCGCTATATAAAGTTGTTGTTTTTCCGCTTCCCGTAGGCCCTGTGACAAGGACAATTCCCTCCGGTGTATGGATGAGGGCTCTAAATGCTTTTAGAATGGGCTCGGGCATTGAGATTTTATCGAGGCCGAGAATCACATTGCCTTTATCCAAAATCCTCAAAACGATTCTTTCGCCGTGAACAGTGGGAAGTGTGCTGACCCGAAAATCAATTTCACGCCCGCCGAGTTTTAGCTTGATTCTCCCATCTTGAGGAAGTCTTCTCTCTGCAATGTCCATTTTTCCCATCACCTTAATGCGGGTGAGAATTTGCATCTGATATTCCCGAGGAGGCTCATGCTTTTTCTGCAAGACGCCGTCAATCCGATAGCGGACCGATAGACCTGCATCTGTTGGCTCAAAATGGATATCAGAAGCCCCTTGCTGGATTGCTTCCGATAGTAATGTGTTGACAAGGCGAATCACCGGATTTTGTTCCGATTGATCCAAAAGATCATATTCGTCTTTGGAATCTGCGACGCTCGTTGCCGTTTGCTTTTCTAAATTGGAGAAAAATTTCTTTGTCTCCTCTTCTTTGTGGCTGTAGCATCTTTCAATTGCAGCCTCAATGACCGATTTTGGAGAATAAACAGCAATGATTTGAGTTTTTAAAAGAAGCCGTATCTCTTCCAGAGAATCGAGATCAAGAGGATCATGAACTGCAACCGTTGTCCCTTTTTCATTTTGCAAAAGAGGCAAAACTGTTCTTTGTTTCGCAAGTGAATAGGGAATGATCGCAATTTTGTCCCGGATAAAAGGGAAATCGCCAATTTCTTCAAAACTTTTTAATCCGTATTTTTCATCCATAAACACTGTTTTTTTACAATTTCCGAGACCGAGACCGAGACCGTTACCGAGACCGAACAGAAGCCCGCGAAATCTTTGTCAACATAGCCGCTATCCGTAATAACATTTCCCTTCCAGTTTTATATTGGTTCTCATCTGTCAACTGTAATTTTTTGCATACATCAAGTATGCTTGCACATTCGGTTGCTGACCGTTTTGCTATCCGATAGAATCTAGCCTTCTCATCAAAGGAATGTTCTCCGGCCCCTTCAGCAATATTCAGAGGTACTGATAATGCTGCTCTTTGAAGCTGATCAGCAAGATATGAATTGCCACGTGGTAATTTTTCCACCACATTTCTGACTACAATAATAAATTCCAGAGCAACTTTGTATACGTCCCACTTCTCATGGTCAAAATAACCTGCTTTGGGTTGAGGGGCTGGGTCAGTTTTAATCATCTTTTCCTTCTCGGTATCGGGCACGGTCTCGGTCTCGGTCTCGGTCTCGGTCTCGGTATCGGTATCGGTATCGGTATCGGTATCGGTATCGGTATCGGTATCGGGTCATCATTAGTACATATCAAAAAACATTTTCATACTGTTCTCGAACAAATGTTTTCTTTGTTGGTTTTTGGCTTCATCGAGGCATTCGAGGAATTCGGGGATGTCGCCGGCCCGTTTTTGGTATTCGCATTGGCGAATGCGGCGAAGATCATCGATGGGATTTCGGATGATGTGGGGAGTGATGAAAACAAACATTTCGGTATTGGTGTCGTGTATTTTGGTCAGGCCAAATAATTTTCCAATTCCGGGCAAATCGCCTAAAAATGGGATTTTGTCTCGGCTATCTTCTTCAATTTTTTTCCTGAGGCCCCCGAGGATGACTGTTTCTCCATCGGCTACGCAAACCTGATTTTCGATATGACGCCGATTGACGGGGGGTCTGTCATTATAGGAATGGTGGGTTGTATCAAATTCCAGGTTGGTTTCAAGAGTGACAAAGCCGGCCTCTACATCACCATCATCTGCAATATGAATGGTTGGAGTGAGATTGATGGTGATTCCATATTGCGCTCTTGTAAAAGATCTCTCAAAAGTCACGCCGCCTGCTGCAAGCTGAACAGGAATGGCTCCATTGTCAATAGAAATTTCCTCTACAATGGAGACTTGGGCAGGCGTTTGATTGATTGCTAAGACCGATGGATTTGCATTGATCCGGATATCTTCTTGAGCAAGAAGAAAACTATAAGTGAGATCAAACGCGGGATGGTCATTTCCGGTCCTGCTGAACATGAAACGGAAAAGACCGCGAAAGAGGGGGTCTTCATTATTGAATGTAAGGGCATTTTGGGTGGAATTGCTGGCGCTTGTGCCTAGGTTGAGAAGATTGATTCCAACTTGTTTATGATCTGTTAATTTCTTTTCGACCAACATCACGTCAAGCTGCACCATTCTTTTCGGCACATCGAGCTTCTTCAAAAGCGATTTGATTTTGCCAAGCTCTTCTCTTCGGACAACCATCAAAATCGATGAAGTTTTCGTATCGACAATGAAGTTGCCAAAAGAATTTTTTTCCTTTTTATCCAAAAGGTTCCCCTGCACGAAGGGGGCCTGGGCGGGCAAGATAGGATTGTAAGGGGTATTTGCCGGTGGGTAAATGGGGCCCGGAAGCTGTCCCGGTTCTGCAGCAGGCGGGGGCTGAGGGGTCGGGGGATATGCAACAACTTCGGTTTTCTTTTCAAAAGTTGACCCCATCAAAGAGTCGTAGACTTTTTCCAAAACCGCTGCCATATCTTCGGGATTGGAATGTTTGCAGGAATACCAAAAGATCACCTTTTCTCCGGGATCTTCCATCTGGCTTTCTAAATCGCTTAAAATTCTATACCCACGCTCCACGGTATCGGTCTCGCCAACTAAGACAAGTCCTTGCGGAAGCTGCAAGGTAAAAAGCTCATCGGCATTTGTTGGATAGTAGGTCGGGCGCCCCTTTGAGGCACCATCGGAAAATACAGCTTTTAATACTTTTTCAGCCTCGGTAGCGGAAACTTTTGTTACATTGTAAAGCCGGACAATTTTCCCTTTGCCTTGATCCCAAACGGCATTATAAAGGCCAATGAGCTTTTCGACCGTATCGCGCGAGGCGACAATCGCCACTTTTGAGCCAATCGATTGGATTGTTGTTTGCTTGGGATCGGAAAATCTTTCAAAAAAAGACTGAACGGATCGGAGCTGCTCGGCAGGTGGAGAAAAAACAAAAAAGATTCTCGCGTGGTTTGGAAAGAAAGGGAGATCTTCCACTCTTGCAGCAATTCCCATGATGGCGGTTGGATCGAGTTTTAAAATGTAAAGCTGCTTTACAAATGCATTGATTCGTTTCGTCCCGACCCCATTTTGGGCCAAAATCATCTCGATCATCTCTTCCCAAGATTCCCTGGGAATCGGGATGGAAGAAAAGAGGCTGATTTTCATGTTGCTCAGCTCTTGGGGAATGATGTAGAGATGATCACTTGCCCCATACTCCATGATCATTTGAGAAAGGGTCGTCTCACCCACATCCCAAAGGGCAAAAGCCCCTTCTTCATCTAAAGATTCATGAACTGCCGACTCTCTCCACTTTTGCTCAAGGTCTGCAATTTCTTCTTTGATCGATTTGACTGCATTATATAAAGCGAGGTACTCCTCTTCTTTTGCATCTGATGTAAGCTGAGCTGCTGCCTCAAACTTTTCCTTAAGCTTTGAACGAAGATCTGTAAGGGTGGAATTGAATGTTTTTGCCCCTTCAGTATCCGGGCTCATTATAGGCATTTCGCCTACAAGTGAAGAAAGAGAGACAAGGATCAAAAGAAAAGATCTTTTCATTTCCCTCTTGCCTCTTTGCGCGCTTGCCGTTTCATTGCTGTAAGCTCTATGGGAGCCAAGCTGGTTTTTTCTTCATTGAAAAAAGAACCAATCATATTTTTTTGGCCCTGCTTATTTTCAATTTTTTCAAAAAGAAAAAGATCTCCAATAAGTTTGCCGCTTAAAAATGCTTCTCTCTCTTCTTTTTTTCGTAAAATTTTCCATCTTCCATTATTTTTTAATACCCAATCTCCGCATCGCAAAATCAGGCACTGCTTTTCCATCATGCAGCTGATTTGTTTATCGGATCTAATGCGGATGGAATGGAAAATTTCTGTCGGTTTTAGGGGAGGATGGACAGCTATTGGCAAAGAGAGCCGAATGTGTTTTTCCTTGTCCCATCCTTCTAGAGTCAAAGATTTCGAATCGGAGCCAACAATACGGGCAATGAGAGAGCTATCTGCAAGTTGCCCCTTTTTCCATTTTTCCCCATCCCAGATCAGCCAATCTTTTTCTTGAAGCTCAATTTGATTTGCATCTCCGTCAAACTTGAGTTTATATGTTTTCTTTCCCTCAATCTTTTCTACAAAAACATTAGCCCCAAGGCATTTGGCATCAGCTAAAATGCGAAAGGGAGATCCTTGCATGAATTCTTGGGCCTGTAGAATAGGAGATGGCCTGGGAGATAGAAGAAACTTTTCCCCCTCAATTTTTTCATGGGAATCAGCCTCAATCCAAGTCACTACTTGGATTTTATCCATGGGCCCCTTGGTGCATTCCATAAAGAAACTAGATGGTCCTCTTGCAAATTCCAATTTTCCTTCATCAAAATGTAAATCAAGTTGGCAGGGTAATGTTATTCTTTTTGGCTCAGGATCATTTTTCAAGCGGATTGCAAGCTCTGAGTTAAGGACTCCCAAAGTGGGGGCTTGCGGATCAAGGGTTAGAAGGACTTCAGGTTCAATATGAGGCATTGGAAATAGTGGCAGTGTCTCTTTGAGACCCAAAGAAAAAGAAAGGTTAGGGGATAAATGCTCCTCTTGTTTGGGGATGTAAGCTGCCCAAGAAGAAGATGGATTGGAAAATAGAGTTAAAAAATAGAAGAAACTAAGCGAAATAAGAAGCACAAGAATACTGGCTAGAAAAACCTGGAAAGGCCAAATTGGGAACCACATTTTCTCTAACATTTTTAGCGCCTTATTTTAAAGGATCTAGAATATAAATATAAGAGAGAAATGAACATCTTTGCATGTCAGGGGCTTAATATTGAAAATCGGGCCTTGGTTCGTAAAACTTTGATTGCAAATAAACAAAAAAATCCTTATATAGTAATTAGAACTAAAGACCGCTCATTGTGAGGTAAAATGGCAAAAAAGCTTGTGGATAAATTTAAAGAAGGCGTCTCAGTGAATGAGCTGGAAGGCTTTGCGAGCAGGCATACAACGGAGATTTTTTCCGTTATTGCAATCATTATTGGTGCCATTTCAAGCTGCTATAATTTTTTTACGGGACCTTGTTTGACAATTCTTTTTTTAGCGATAGGCGCTCTTATTGCGATGATCTTTCCGGCTCCTGTAGAAAAAGGGTTGAAGCAGCTATATAGCTTTACGTTCAAACAGGAAAAAATGACCGAAATTATATTCGGTTTAGTCAAGGTGATCGTCGCAATCTTTATTCCATTTATCTATTTTGGGCTGCTAGGCCTTCTTGCCGGCACCTCATATCACTATTATATCAGGAATGCGGAAGTAACAGCGGAAAGCACCCCAAAACGATCCCGCATGAGCGAGAGCGACGAACACGATTAAGCTTGCCTTGTCAAATACGTAATTTTAATCTTCTGAGGCTTAAAAAAGCGCTTTACAACTGCTTTTGCAATTTCAATTTCATAGGGCTTGCAAGAGAAGATGTCGATATAGGCATCGCCGCTTCCTTCGGCAAAATGGCCTGTGATGGAACTTGTTTCAATGAGCTGCATGAGAGAATAGCCGGAAACGTTGGGATTATGGTTGCCGAAATGCTCAATAAGCGGCTCGCCATAGGCTTTCATATCAATTTCTTCAATTAGAGCCTTTACAAATGTCCGGATATTTTCTTTTTCTTTGATTGCATCGATGTCGCAGTCTTTGCAATCTAAAATCAGATGATATCCCCAGTATTCCTCTTCGGCATCCATTGTGCCGCAGCAACCGGTATCTTTTACTTTAAGTTCCATGAACCTCCTCCTTCAATATGGATTTTCTCATAGCAATATAATGGGTTAAATCGAGCCGTTTTTCTTGAAAACTACTTAAAAGAAGCTCTGTAGTAGGGCTTTTGTTATGTTTTAATAGCTTCTCTTCTAATTCATTCCAAGCAGCTAATTCGCCCGGTTTATTTTTGAGCTCTTGCTGTAGACATGCAATCCTAAGAAGATTATGGGCAAAAAGAAGAGAGCCTCCGCGAGGGCTTTCGTTCCAAAATTCTTTTTCCTCATAAGCCTTAAGCATCTCTTCTTTTAAGTGGACTGCTGCTAGAAGAGCTTGTTGGTATTGCCCTTTTTCAATCAAAAGAGACGTTTCAGCAAAGTGGGCGTGATAGGGAATGGAGCTTTTGGCTTGCTCAATCGCGCGGTAGGCGATATGAAGAGCTTCAGCGCCTTTGCCCCCACCCATCAGTTTTTGCGCAATGACCGGCTCATACTTTTTTTGCAGCGTCGGAACCTTTCTCAAAGCTTGCGACATCTTTTCAAATAAAGCGCTGTCATCTGCAGCGAGCTTCCATTTTTCAAAAAGGGTTTCGGCCAATGCAAAATCGGTAGCTTTAGGCCCTGCCGTTGAATAGACAATCAAAATGGCAACGCCCGCAAGGCTTGTCCCAATTGCTGAGAGCCACCTCATGGAAAACTTTTCTCGAAAAACTGTTGTAATTTCTTGCAAAATCATAATAGGGTAAATGTTAAGGAAGCTTCTTTTTTTTCGCTACATTATAAACTTTTTCCATCTCAAAAATTGTTCGATCAAGGGTAAATTTTTCTTTTACAAGAGCTTTTGCCCTCTGCCCAAACGCCTCTCTTCTTGCCGGATTTTCTTTCATTTCCAGAACAGAGCGGGCAACATCTGGTGGAGAAAATGGCGCTACTTGCAGTCCCGTCTTCCCTTCAATGCAAACTTCACAAAGCCCCCCGATTGGCGTCGCAACCAGGGGCTTTTCTAAAAAAGCTGCTTGCAAGATTGCCTGCGAGACCCCCTCATTTGCAGTGCTGAGAAGGGTAAAAAGATCCAAAGCTCCCAGCGCTGTAAATGGATTTGGGAGGTGGCCCGTAAAATGGACATCCAGTTTTAGATCAGCTGCCATTTTCCGATATTCTTTTTCATGCCCCCCTCCAATAATTACCCATTTGATCTCCTTGATTTCTCTCAAAAGTACAGCTGCCTTGAGAAAATCTCCGATTCCTTTCCAAGAGCGCATCACACATAAGGTCCCAACTAAAAAATCGGTTTTTTTTACGCCTAAAGATGTCCTAAAGCTTAAGGCTGCATCTTTGTCATAATGGATTTTTAATGGATCAACTCCTGTAGGAATAGATAGGCATCTCCCTTGGGATTTACCCGATTGCTTACAAATCATGGGAATGATGGAAGAGCAAGTCGTTACGACAACGTCGGCAAGGATGCCGTAGAGAATTTTGCTATTTAATCCCGGTTTGATTGGGGTAGAGAGGTGGCGGGTTCGGACAACAGCCTTTCCCATCATTTTAGCAGCCATGCCGCCAATCCAGGCATCCAAGGAGGAATGGGTATTGACCAAATCAATGTGATGGCGCCGGATTAGGTTTGCGATTTGGATGAGTGTTATAGGCCAATGATGTTTTCGAAAATCCAAAGAATAGCATGTAAAGCCGGCTTTACATCCCTCATCGATCAATTTTCCCCCTTTCATCACCCCCAAAATCACCCGGTGGCCGGCGCTTTGCATCCCAACAGATTCGCGCAAAATCCGGATTTCCTGTCCGCCCCAACCGGTAGATGCTTCCAAATGCAAAATATTCATAATTGCATCATGATTTTTTTATGACCTGATGAAAAGGGGAGCTCTTGCAGCTTTTCTTTCAAAACCCAAGTCCCGATTCCACCCACGGGAGTCTTTGTTTTCAAAAGATAAGGAAAAAGGCGGGCTTTATATCTTGTAAAAGTGTGGCTTACTTCTTTTAAGGCCTTTACATATTCCACTTTAAAGCCCAACCTTTTTTCAAAATCCAAATCCATCCCTTCGAAATAGGGAAACTCATAAAGACCTTCCATGACTCTCCCTATTTCTCCCTTTCGAACCAATATCTGTCCTTGAGAGATGACGACTGTCACCACTCGATGCAAAAGCGTCACTTGCCTTTTTTCATTTTTGATGGGCAGCGACTCTGCAATGCCTTTTTTCTCTCCTAAACAATTTTTCTGCAAAGGACATTCTAAACAAAGGGGTTTTTTCGGAAGACAGATCGTAGCTCCCAATTCAATCAAAGCCTCGCTTGTAACCCACGGCTCTTTTTCATCCAAAAGATCAAGAGTTCTCTCTTCAATTTTCTTCCGTACTTTTTGGCTGCAAATATTTTCTGCTGTAGCAGTCAAGCGGCTAATCACTCTTAAGACATTTGCATCGACAGCAGCAGCTTTTTTTTGAAACCCAAAGTTTAAAATTGCCCCAATCGTATAGGGTCCAAGCCCTGAAATCCTTGCCAGCTCTTCTTTTTTTTCAGGAATTTTTCCACCAAATTCTTTTACAATCTGCTGAGCACCCCGATGCAAATTGCGAGCTCTACTATAGTAGCCCAGCCCTTCCCATGCCTTAATCACTGCATCTAAGCTCGCCTCTGCCAAGGCATTTACATCAGGGAAAAGCTCCATCCATTTTAAAAAATAAGAGACAACGACAGATGCTCTTGTTTGCTGCAGCATCACCTCTGAGATCCAAACTTTATAAGGCGATCGCTCTTCTCTCCAAGGAAAAGGGCGCTCATTTTCTTTAAACCAATCATGCAGATGAAGCATAATAGAGACGATTATTCCATATGACTGAATTCTCTGGCCTTATTTTTGGTGATTTTCCCCATTATCTCGACCATCTTGCCCCTTTTTGCGCTCTGCATAACTGCCCGCTTTACATTAGTGATAGTCACATTGCCGAACTTGCGCGCAAATATTATCCCGATCTGAAAGTGATCGAATCTTTGCCAAAAAAATTGGATGTTGCTCTTTCTTGCCAAAGTAGAGAGTTTCTTCCCAAATGCAATAAGCTTCTTTGGCTTCCTCATGGCAATTCCGATAAAGGCTGGCAAGGACCCATTTACGAGCCCCTTCAAAATGAAATCGCCCTGGTTTATGGCCAGCAAATGATTGATGCCATGCATAAAGAACATGTATTTCCCAAAATCATCCGCGTTGGAAATTTTCGTCTCGCCTATTGGAAAAAGCATCAAGATTTCTATCATCAATTTCCCCTACCTCGAGGAAAAAAGACGTATCTTTATGCACCTACTTGGGATGATGCAGAGGGAAATGGGAGTCTTATGTCGGGGCTTGATGCGATATCCACTCATTTGCCAAAAGAGTGCAATCTCATCGTTAAAATCCATCCGAATTCCATGCTCCAATTTGCCCCTGAGATCGAAAGGATGATTGGGAAATGGGGATGTAAAGCCAACATTTTTTTCCTCACTTCTTTTCCACCCATTTATGCACTTTTAAGCATTTGTGATATCTATATCGGCGATATGTCTTCTATTGGCTATGATTTTCTCTATTGGAAAAGGCCCATGTATTTTTTTAAAAGAAATGGACCCTCACTCCTTCATCAAGCAGGCAAGCTGGCATTGATCCCTGAGATCTTTCATGAGGATCCTCAAGATCGAAGAGAAATTCAAACTCAAATTTACAATTATGCTTTTGACGGGAGTACAAAAACCACTTTCATGTCATTGATTTCTGAGGCGGTAGGCTCTGCCTCAATTTCATAGGCAAAGCTCCCAACTTTTAGTGGAAAAACTTTGGAAACTGTGGCAACAGAAATCCCTTTGGGAAAAACCCCATCTAACCCCGATGTCACCAACAGATCCCCTTTTACAATCAAAAAATCGGAGCGAAGGTCCCGTTCTTTTCCTTCTTTATCGGAAAAATCATAATTGAAGCCGGCTCCTTTCAAAATAGGTGTTCGAGCATGCCAAAAAGGGGCCCCATTTCCCATGAGCTCTCCTTTTGCTAAATAGGTATTGTCTCTAAGAACCCGAACGGCAGGAGCTAAACTAGAATCGGTAATGAGCCGTACCCTTGATTGCCGAGTGCCTACAAAATCAATCACTCCGACTAAAGAATTTCCAAGAACAACGGGGCTATTTCTACTTACAACAGGATAGCCAATTTTTTCGTTTTCCTCTTCTCCCACTCCAATCCAAAAGGTATTGCTCCAAGTGGCGGGATCTCGGTAAATCACAAGAGCAGGAATTGCTTTCGATCTCACCTCAAAAAGGCGAAAGAGCTCATTTGTTACTGATTCTGATTGAGTAAGCTGTGCAATCCATTCTTTGGCCCATTCAAGTTCTCCTTTCAGCTTTTGGTTTTCCAGCTCTAGCTCGAGCTGCGAACAAGGAGTGGTTTTTTTATTTGGCGTGAGCGGTCGATCTTGCAAATACTCTTTCACTCCCAATGCAAGCTTTGCTACGGGAGTTAAAGTGCATAATGCAAAAACCCTTGTCTTTTCAGAGGCAGGATGAGACAAGCTAGCCCATGCAAAAAGAAAACAAGCGAGGAGCCAAAGAGGTGCATGGGGAGGTGTATGGGGAAAAAAATTTATCTTCTTCACAATACGGATTTAATTGCATTCACAACACTATCGATATTCTTTGTATTCAATCCAGTCAATGAAATCCTTCCATTGTCTGTTAAATAAATCCCAAATTCTTCAACCATGCGAGAAACTTGGGCCTTATCCAAATCAATAAAAGAAAACATCCCCTTGTGATCTTGAAGAAATGCAAAGTCTTGAGGCAATTTTTGGACTAAATTTTTTCGCACCGTGCTAATTCGATCCCGCATTACGTTCAGGTCATTTTCCCAATCTTTTTTCAATGTCTCATTTTGCAAAAGCGCTGCGACAATACGGGCGCCATGAGCAGGTGGATTGGAATAAAGAGAGCGGATGATCTTTTTGATTTGAGAGCCAACCCTTAGCTTTACAGCAGAATTTTCATCCACGACAAATAAAGCGCCGACTCTTTGGCAATAAAGGCTAAAATTTTTGGAGCAAGAATAGGCAACGAGCATTTCATGTCCATCATCTAAGAAAATTTCCAGGGCCTTGCGATCTTTTTCAATCCCATCTCCTAGTCCTTGATAGGCAAAATCAAAAAAGGGAAGAAGCTTTTTTGCTAAAATGATCTTCGAGATCTCTTTCCACTGATCATGAGTTAAATCACATCCGGTTGGATTGTGGCATGCAGGATGCAAAATGACAGCAGTCTTTTCATCCATTTGTTTCAGTTGAGAGCAAATGGCCTCAAAATCGACTCCATGAGTCTTTCTATTGTAGTAAGGAAAGCTGACAACCATGCAGCCTGCTCTTTCAAAAATCGAGCGGTGATTAGGCCAAGTGGGATTGGAAAGGGCAACGGTCTTCGTTATTTCTTGTGTTAAAAATTGTCCGCCTAATTGCAATGCGCCGGTGCCGCCAAGCGTCTGCGCAGCGAAAATTCTCGCATGGTTTTCCTTCCACCTCTTTTCTCCAAAGACTATCGGTCCAATTTGCTCTAAAAATTCGCTGCTTCCGGCAATAGGAAGATAGTCAGCGGCTATTTCCTGATCAAAGATCTGCTCCTTGGCCTTTTTCACCGAGGGCATAAGCGTTGCTTTTAGCTCCTCGTCTTTGTAGATTCCAATAATTAAATTTACTTTATCCTTCCGGCCATCGGCGAGATAGGCCTCATTGATGCCAAAAATGGGGTCGGGCTGAGCTTCCGAGATTTCATGAAAGAACATGCCCCTATTATATCTTGAGGCAAAATAGATTCCACATCTAAAATACTAAGATGCAAAAGGGGCGTTAGCTCAGTTGGTAGAGCGCAACAATGGCATTGTTGAGGCCAACGGTTCGACTCCGTTACGCTCCATTACCTTTTCTTCTTCTTCTTCTGCTTCCGAAAAACCATCCATGCCCCAAGAACAATGATAACGATTCCCCCAACCACAAGATATTGGGATTCTTGAATAGAGCCTTTATTTTCTACTGTAATGGGGGATTTGATCTCCCCTATTTCGCTTTTAAAGGAATGGGAAAGAATGAGGGCGATTATCCCCAAAATGATCAAGACAGCCCCGGTCCACTGCTGATATCGAAATTTTTTCATCATTTTCCACATATATCATAACTGTGAAAAATGTAAAGCGGCTTTACATCACGATGTCGATCCTTAAGAAAGGACAGGATTTGCAAGATCGATGCTAATGCATCGGCAGGATAAGCATGATAATAATGGAATAAAAATATAATTACATATTGATTTTGTAATTATTTTATGATATAATTTTGATTTAAATAATAAAATAATAGGAGTGTGAAAATGTCAGCAGCTATAGAAAATATCACTGTAAACTGGATTAGGCCCATTGAGCTAAAAGACCAGTTAGAAACCAAAGTTGAATTTTTCTTGGATGCAAAAGGGAAATATTCCGGGAATTGGTTATATGATAAACAAGTCATTGGCTTTGCTTCGACGTTTTTCTTGCGCCAGCAGACCTATTGGTATACGGCTTTGGAGAAATTAAATCTTTTACCTGATCTGGTTCCTACTCTTCCTGAAAATTTCTATGAGATCTATTTTGGCAATTGCCCGATCAAGGAAATGGAAGGGAATCTAAAAAAAGATGGAACTCCTTATAAACTTTATGAAACCCATTCTTTATATCTCATTCCTCCAGAAAGTTTGGATAATTTGGAAGCGCGGGTGGGCGCTTATGGTCGAGATGTTTTGGGTGCTCAAAATGATGATGAAAATCCTTTGAGGCTTGATGCTGCTTATCCACCAACTGATGGCTTTGAGCATATTGAATCGGATCGTTGGGAATGGGTCTTGATACCGAATGAGGTGTTAGAAGTGAGCCTAAATAAAACATTCTCTCAGCAGCTTGAAACTCTTGAAACCTTAAACCAAAGAGTAACA
>CAZXLK010000034.1:0-11799 GCA_964641775.1 uncultured bacterium
ACATCCCACGCCCCCCACCGACCTCTACACCCCGACGCACACCCTTTCCCTACCCGACGCCCCTCCGCCCAGCAAAATGGCTTAAGCAATCCAACTTCCTTTTTTACTACCCTTCTTCAAAAACCCTATCTCAATCAAGTTGTGATTTCTCCTCACGTCTATCCCCCATCAGTAACAGGCGCCTCTACGAATTATTCAGGAACGGGTCTTTGGAATAGACTAACCGAATCATTCGGGTATTTAACTCAAACGGGGTTTACCAGCGGATCCAAAACAAAAATCTTCCCGGTTGCAGTCGGGGAATTTGGCTCCCGCTTTACTGAAGCCAAAGATTTGGTATCGATGCCCGATATTGCAAGCTATCTCAATAATTCTGCAGGAGCTACCGATGGAAAACATAAAGCCATTGGAAATTGGTTTTATTGGTCTTGGAATGCAAATAGCGGAGATACCGGAGGAGTCGTATCGGATGATTGGAGAACCATTCTGTGGAATAAAGTCGAATATCTCGAAACGATTGCACTAAAGCCTTGGTTTCTTTCCAATCCACCTCCTGTCGATACAGGGACGCTTTGCATCTCGATTGCTCCCACAACGGATTTAACAGCATCTGCTTTAAAACCTATAAATGCAGGAAATTACACATTTACAATCAATAGTTTTAATACACCTGTCTGTCAAAAAGTAAATGTTGGGACATATACAATCACCGCACCAGAAATCATCATTGGAAATAAAAAATTCGATGCGCCAAATCAAAGTGTATCCGTTGCCAAAAATCTCACAACAAATGCAACGGTCACTTACAAAGAAACGATCGTTACAAGCTCTGCCGTTGTGACCGTTCAAGCCGGCACTCCTTGGCCATCGGGATCGATGTATCAAAACGTGATCAATCTTTTTATCACAAATACGGGGTCTACAACTATTTCCACCCCTTGGCAGCTTACCCTAACAAACAGCGGTTATCAATCGGTCAATTCTTCGTGGAATTGCAATATAAATTCGCTGCAAAGCGGGACCATTTCTGTCACTGTTCCAAATAGTTGGGAAGTCTTGCAACCCAATAGTGGAAATACAATCAACATTGGCTTTATCATCACCTCAAATAGCCAAAACTTCCAGCCAACTCAAATCACTGTTAACGGGTCAACTGCCATCATTAAATAGGAAATTTAACACCACAGAGAAAATTTCTTAGCGGCGAAGCCGCTCTCTGTGGTATCGGTCTCTGTGGTCGATTTTTTTTTATTCTACGTCTTGTTCGATGTGCTTTTTGAGGTCATTGAGGAAGTTGCAGCCGTAGATGCCATCGAGGACACGATGATCGAAGGTTAGAGAGATCCACATTGTGGAGCGGATGGCAATGGAATCATCGGGCATGGCTGAGACTTTTTTGGTGATTGCTCCAAGGCCGACAATGGCAACTTCCGGATAGCGGATGATGGGAACTCCGATCATCGTGCCGGTCATGCCAAAATTGGTCATTGTGATCGTCCCTTCTTGCGTATCTGGGATTTCAAGGCTATTGGTTCGGGCTTTTTCTGCAAGCTCTGCAATATGCTTAGAAATCTCAGGTAAAGATAAGCTTTGGCATCCGCGAATGACAGGAACCATCACTCCTTGTTCCACACTCACAGCAACGCCAAGATTGATGAATTTTTTCATTACAATCGTATCGCCATCTAAAGACGCATTGAGAAGCGGATAGGATTTTAAAGCCCTTGCAATGGCCCTTGCAACAAAGGCAGTAATCGAGAGTTTGACCCCATGTTGTTTTTGAAAATCTATTTTTTGCTCTTGGATATGCTTGACAAGACTTGTGACATCTACCTCAGTAATGAGCGATGCATGGGGAGCTTCGTAAAAAGAGCGGACCATATTGTCTGCAATGGCCTTTCTCAAAGAACTCATTTTCACCCGTTCAGTATCGCCCCTTACCGGAGGTGTGACCGGAGCTGTATTTGGGACAAAATCCTCAACATCCTTTTTTGTTAATCTTCCCCCCTCTCCTGTCCTTGGGATTTTGTCTATCTCACCAGGTCGAATTCCCTTTTCTTTCAATAACCTCATGACAGAAGGAGACAAGAAATCGTTTTGAGCCGGAGTAGGGCAAGGCGCTGATGCACTTGTAGAGAGGATCGCCAAAGTTTCGCCAACTTGAAGCTCCTCGCCGATTTGAGCTGTAATTTCATGCAGAATGCCGCTGGATGGCGAAGGAATTTCACTATTGATCTTATCTGTTGCCACTTCAAGAAGAGGCTCATCCAGCTCCACTCTGTCGCCTACTTTTTTGAACCATTGGACGATGCTTGCAGATACGATGCTCTCGCCAAGTTTTGGTAAATGAATTTTTATCATCTCGTTCATAATCAGGCATTATTATCTATTTTTTGATCGATTTTTTCAATGAGTTTCAGCCAGTTTTCCTTTGATTTCCACTTAATTGCAATTTCAATAGGGTGGATTGGTAGTAGAGTTTTAGGACCCTTAATAAAATCTTTTTCAGTAGTAACCAAGGCTTTAGCCCCCAATGCCTTACAATGGCTTGCAAAAGCATCTAATTTTTTTTGAGGCGCTGCCTCATGATCTGCCAAGATCCAAACGGCCACAACCTCTATCCCCAAATCTAATACAATTTTTTTGAATGAGTCCGGGTTTGCTATGCCTGCAAAGAGTCCTACTTTAGAGCCTTGGATAGGTGGGATGTTTACAGCTGTGTAGTAGAAATCCTCCCCCTTCCTAAAGACGGCATCTGCCTCATTTAATCTTCTCGGGCTATCTCGTAAAAATCCCCGGGGAAGATAATGCCCCTCTTTTCCGCTGAGAAGAACAATGTCCATATCGCGGTGTAGTTTTCGATGTTGAAATCCATCGTCAAGAAGGATGAGGTTTGCCCCCTCTTGAACTGCTTTTAAAGCAGAAATTCTCCGATCTTTTCCCACATAGACGTTTGCATCCCTTTTTAAAAGCATCCCTTCATCTTCCATGCGGGTCAAAATTGCAACTTTTCTATGGGAAAAATGCCGGGCTAGCATTTGGACAAAGGGAGTTTTTCCGGCTCCTCCTGCAACAATATTTCCAATGCTAATCACAGGGCAAGATACTTTTAATGGACGAAAAACCTTGAAATCGTAGGCTTTATTTTTGAGAAAAACAACAAGGGCCCAAATCCAGCTGATAGGAGCAAAGTACCAAGCTCCACGCTCAATGAGTAGCTGCCCCAACCTGAGAATAAAAGAGTTCATGCTCCACACGTTCAATCATAATATGGATCGCAGCCATGTGGGCTTCTTGGATCCGATCGGAAAAGGGAAAGCCTGAAACAATCCATTCAAGATCTGCAAGCCCTCTGAGTTTGCCTCCGGTTTTTCCCAAAAAGGCAATCGTTTTGAGTCCTTTTTCTTTGGCCATCCATACAGCTTGGATGAGATTTTTAGAATTGCCGCTTGTTGTGAGCGCAATAAAAATATCCCCTTCTTTTCCCAAAGCCTCAACACCGCGAGAAAAAACCGATTCAAATCCCATATCATTTCCCGTGCATGTCAAATGCCCGGGATCTGCCAAGGCAATTGCAGGAAGAGCCGGGCGAAATTTCCGAAATTGTCCTGTCCATTCTTCTGCAAAATGCATCGCATCGCAAAGACTTCCCCCATTTCCTGCAATGAGAAGTTTATTTCTTCTACGAAAACACTCGGTAATCAATTCAGCTGCTTTTTCAATGAATATAAGAGCATTTGGCTCTTTGAGAGTCTGAGCTGCTCTGATCGCATCATCCACAGATTTAAGAATTTCGTTTTTCATTTGGGATTGTTATAATCCATCCTTATGAAAATTGCAATCGTAGGCGCAACCGGCGCTGTAGGAAAAGAAATCCTAAAACTTTTAGAAAAAAGAAATTTTCCTCTTAAGAGTCTTCGTTTGTTTTCATCAAAAACATTGATCCGGTTAGATGGCATTGACCTTGCTTTTTTTTGCGCAGGAAATGCAGTTTCAAAAGAATGGATTCCAAAATCCAAATGCATTTGCATCGACTTAAGTTCCTATTCAAGAGAACATGCACCGCTGATCATTCCTGAAATCAATATTGAAAAAATAAATGGCGCAAGAGTCATTGCATCTCCCAATTGCATAGCTACCATTTTGCTGATGCCCCTTTTTTCATTACATAGAAGATATAAACTGAAAAGAGCGATTGTATCGACCTACCAAGCTGCAAGTGGCGGCGGTACAAAACTGATGCATAAGTTAAAACAAGAAACTAAAGATTTTTTAGAAGATAGGCCACTTGACAATCTTCCCTATGCATTCAATCTTTTTCCTCATAACTCCCCTCTTCACGAATCAGGCTATGTAGAAGAAGAGAGAAAAATTCTCTTCGAGACGAGAAAAATCCTAGAAGATGAATCCATTCTAGTGAGCGCAACTTGTATTAGGGTTCCCGTATTAAGAGCCCATTCAATTTCTGCAAATGTGGAATTTCATCATCCATTTTCAATCGAAGAGGTCTATGCTGAATGGAGACAAACCAAAGGACTTAAAGTTTTTGAAGACCCATTGCAAAACCGATTTGCTACCCCGTTTGATGCAACGGGCAAAGAGGATGTTTATGTGGGAAGACTTAGGATCGATTGCACCCAACCCAACACCTTGGAATTTTGGGCAGTAGGAGATCAGCTTCTCAAAGGCGCCGCTCTCAATGCCGTTCAGATTGCTGAGGAGGCTGTGAAAAAATGGTTGCCTGTTCGCTTTTGATAAATTTTTGGCCCTTTTTCCGCTTTAGCCTTCGACCAACTCTATTCGAGTTGGCCTTAAGCTTGCATCGAAAAAATTGCAGAAAAATTTAAGCAAAATCGATGGATGCCCTCATTTTTTCACAACCTCTAAAGCCTTATTTTTTTAATCTTGCATTATTCCCTGCTCGATGTTCCAAGACTTTTAGATGGACCGCTTTTTTCTTTGGACAAACCGGACGGGAATTTTTGATTCTAATCGATTCATTCTCAATAAAGAGTTCTTTCATCGAAATCCGATCCACAGTTTCATAGCCATTGTTTATGTCTTGATCCCGATGGGTTGGTTCATATCTATAACCCTGTGGATTCCACGAAACAGTCATCTTTTGCTCCTTTTTGCTTTTTTCGGATTTTTCAACTCCATCTTGATTTTCTCTACAAGCTGTTTAAATTCATTATCAATATTAGAGATTTCTTTCCCTTGATTGATAATCAACTGTTCTATTTCATCCATGTTCTGAATAAATTTATGAAAAAAAGTCTTTTCATTTTTTAATTTTTTAGAAATAGATCTTGCCCTTAAGGCCAATTCGTTAACAGCTCTTACTAAAGGAATAATATAATTTCGATATTTTTCCTGACCATTCTCCCTAAAGCTTTTCATCTTTTCATATAATTTTTTTTTCTCCTCTTGAGAGCTTGGTCTTTCTTCTTGAGAACATTCTATATATTCACAAAGTGCGGTAGAAAGACAGGAACAAACAGTATAAACAACAGATGTGACATCGAGATTGAACTTTAGAAGAGATAGAACAACTAGGGCCAATCGCTCATAGGTATAATTGATTTCATCCTGCTCCATCTCATAAATTTCAGCAGCTAGATTTGCAATCAGAGCTGCATGATGAGCTATTTTCAACCCTTTACTAACATCCTTACAGCTTTTATCTAGTATGTCTTGTAACCAGTTTTTATCATCAAGGTTTAAACGAACGTCTTCTATTTTTGAAAAATGTATTTGAAAACAATAAAGTTCTTTGTTAATTTGCTCTTTTTCTTTGTCCCAGAAATAATTGTAAATTTCATCCCCGAACCATCGAATAAATTCTTCAACATCCTCTTGTACCGAAACATATTTTTCATGGGATTCATCAATATGTTGTTTAATATTACTTAAGGTATCAGCATCTGCCTCTGCTGTTTTACAAAACTGCTCTTCTGCTTCAGCTGCTTTCAAATAACTATGTGCTTTTTTTAATGAAGTCTTATACTTTTTGAAAGCATCTCCCACTTCTTCTAGGGAAAAATCTTTTTCAAAATCAAAATGAAGAGGCTCTTCGATTTTCGAGCACACCTTTCGGACCATCATTGAAGCTTTGATTGCTGCTTTTGCTCTTGATTGAATGATCAAAGGATCCGCTCTTTTATCTTCTAAAACTTGAATAGTAGGTATTGCATCAACAGTTTTTTCTTCCATCAATTGCATAGGGATGATTTGCATTGTTGCGCTTTGCTTTTTTTGCATAAGGATCGGATCTGCTTTTTCCCTTCTCTCCTTTGCTTTTTTTTGAACTGCTCCAAAATCGTTTTGAATCTTGCCTAAATTTAAGAGCCCATTTTCTAATTCTTTAAGACTTTTTTCAGCATCAATGGTGTTTTCAGAATTTGTTAAAAGCCACTCTTGCAATCCCCCCATCGCCTTTTGCATTTGGCTCTTATATGTTTTGAGGCTTTTAAACGCCTGTCCAATGATATGCTCCGACTCGCTTATTTTTTTAATTCCTTTATCGAGAGCTTCTTGCTGAGCTTCTCTCTTTGTTTCTTTTTTCGCTACACTGTGAATGAAATATTTTGCATTTTTCAGTTTGAAGGAGACTTTTTTTGCTTGCTGTTCCAACTTTTCAATAGCTTCCAATGCAACTTTAGCTACCCGTAAATCAACACCTAGCGGAACGGGATAGATGTGCTCAGGTTCCAATTGCAAAGGCTTTTTTCTTCGAACTTCCATGCTCATAAAATTTGCAAAAAAGTTATACACGGAGTAAAAATTTTTTACTAGGAAAAACCTGGGATCTTAGCTACTGGATAGAACAGGGTACATGATTGATTAGGATATGCTTGATACGCATGATGGGAGAAGAAGAAGAAATATTTCTATTTTATCATGCAAATCATGCATATCCTCTCTATCATGTTTCTTTGTCAATACAAGAGCCCTTGTGAAAAGATTTTTCCTATCCTACTAATCTCGTTTTTTTATTTTAAACGAATGGGGCGGGGCTTTGGAAGGTGAGGATTTCTTTGGTGATGGGGTGTTCGAAGAGGAGTTTATGGCCGTGGAGGCGAATGGCGAGGCCGTCGCCGGAATTGCTGCCGTAGAGGCGGTCGCCGACGATGGGGTGGCCGGTAGTGCTAAATTGGGCGCGAATTTGGTGATAGCGGCCGGTTTCTAGCTCGATTTCCACTATGGTGGAATGGGGTTTTTGTTTGAGGACTTTGTAATACAGGCGGGCGTGTTTGGCATCTTTGTCTTCTTTTTTGCCAATGAGCGCTTGGTGTTCGCCATGGATGAGGAAGTGATCGAGCTGCCCCTCTTTTTTGGACAAAAAGCCCTCTACTTCTGCGATATAAATCCTTTGAATTTCTTGAAGACGGACCTTTTCGTTGAGTCTGCTAAGCGCTTTACTTGTCCTTGCAAAAAGAACAAGGCCGCTTACTGCCCGATCGAGCCGATGGATTGCATGGAGAAAGACATTTCCCTTTTTTTGATATTCTTGTTTGATCCACCCTTTGACAAATCCTTCTAAATTCTCACCCCCATTTGGTTGAGTGAGCATGCCGCAAGGCTTTACGCCAATTGCCAAATGATTATCAATGTAGAGGATTTCGGCGCTGTCGTATAACTTCATAAAGAAGAAGGGTTGTGGCAGAGGCGACATTGAGAGAGTCGGCAACTCCAAGCATTGGAATTTTGACTTGAATGTCGGCTTCCTCCATCCATTGTTTAGATAAACCATATTGCTCTGTTCCCACTGCAATCGCAAGAGGAACTTTTAGATCAGATTCGGTAAATTCCAGCTTTGCATGAGGCGTTGCAGAGACAATGGCTATCTTGTGTTTTTTTAAAAATTCGATCGTTTGCAAACTATCTGCAACAATTACCGGTTTTGTAAAAAGAGTCCCGACACTGGATCTAACAACATTGGGATTGAAAATATCAGTTGTAGGATCGCACACAAGGACCCCATCTACTCCTGCTGCATCTGCAGAGCGGAGGATTGTCCCAAGATTTCCCGGTTTTTCAATGCTCTCTGCAATGAGAAGAAATGGGGTTTTACTCAAAGTTAAATTTTCCAGTTTCAAATGGCGTTGTTTTGCTACTCCCAAAATCCCATCGGGACGATCTCGATACGAGAGTTTTTGAAAAACTTGTGGGGCGCAGGCAAAATTTACCGTTTTTGCAATGAGCGCATCTTCATTTTCTCCTAAGAAAAATTCTCGGCAAAAAAAACAGCTCTCGATCTCCCATCCCGCATCCACTGCTCTCAAGAGTTCTCTGTATCCTTCGATCAAAAATAGCCCGGTTTTGTCGCGATCTCTTCGATCCCTTAGTTTGATTGCATCTTTGATTTTGGGATTTTGCAGGCTTGTAATCATAACTGAACCATCGCAGCAGAGCCGCTTGGAATCGAAAGAGCCCCTTTGGACTCTAACATCATCTCAAAGGCATCGGGTTTACCTTCGAAAAATTGGCCTAAAAGTTGAGATAAGACAGTCGGAGTAAATCCGGGAGTATGGCAAGTCAAAACAAATAATTTTGGCGTATCGCTTAAACATTCTACGCAAAACTCAAGAAGCGGATAGAGATCCCGTTCAATTTTAAAAACTTCGCCTTTAGCTCCTCTGCCAAAACTTGGCGGATCTAGGATGATGGCGTCATATCTACTGCCGCGCTTCACTTCCCGTTTTAAAAATTTGATCGCATCATCGACAATCCAACGAATCTGTCCCTTTTCCAATTGATTCAAAGCGGCATTTTCTTTTGCCCATTCAATGATTCCTTTCGATGCATCGACATGGCAAACGGAGCACCCTTTTTTTGCGGCGGCAAGAGTTGCCCCTCCGGAATAAGCAAAAAGATTTAGGACTTTGGAGTTAGATGGGATTGATTCCCAAAGTTTTGCATGTTCAGGAAAAACGCCAAGATGGCCGAATTCTGTTGGGGCGATTTTTAAAAGAATTCCTTCCAATTCAATTGTCCAAGAAGGGGGAAGTTTCCGTGTGTAGGTCCATTTATTGCCGCCATCACGGCTAAATGTCGCATCTGCCTCAATTTTGCCGGAGGGCCTCCAAACAGCAGTGGGACTAGGACGATTTAAAATATATTCGCCAAAACGCTCCCATTTTCGTCCATCTCCGCTATCAAGGAGTTGATAACCATTCATGAAAACGTCACCGCGTTATGGGCAATGCGCCGCCAAAGGGCGCCAAGGGCCGTTTTTACAGTAAATTCAATTCCCGAAAGGCGATCGGCAGGTGGTACGACTTTGCCCACATCAATCAATTCCGATCGTTTTGCAATGCCAATAAATACTCCGGTATCTTCTCGTCCAACAATCCCGGAGACTCCCATCGCATAATCGACATCTGTTTCATCAAAAAGCCCCCGGATCATTTCTACGACGGTATCTTTACTCACTGCTCCCTGTTTTTTCAGTGTATCTCGCCGAACTCCTAAAAAATGCTCTTTCCAGACATTGGAATAGGCAACAATGGATCCTTGAAAATACAAAGAAGCATCGGGGATTGTTGTAAGTTTTGCCGCAATTGCCCCGCCTGTGCAAGACTCCGCAATTCCAAGAGTTTTCTTTTTTGCAATAAACTCTTTATGAACAGCCTCTTCTACAGACTCTTCATCCATAAAAAATGTAGGAAATTTTTCCTTAGTTTCTGTGATCAAATGATCCACCGGCTTTGTGCTTTCAAAAGTAATTTTCATAGATCCATGAGAAGAGACAATTCCAATTCCAAGATCAGGCATTTCCAATGTTTTTAACCACGGACCGATTTCGATTTCTCTCAGAAGACAGAGCGTGCAAGATTTAACGTACATAGATGGAGATCTCTTTATTTTTTAACCCAGGATGAGAATGGATCCAAGAAAAACAATTTTTTCCAAGACGGATCGGCGAATTGATTTTTTGCTCTCCTACTACAAAAGGAGTTGGACGAGTTGCATTTCGAATCCACTGTTTTACATTTTCGAAAAGCCGATTTTTTGGTGCTTGGTGAAGCTCCATGGTTTTAGGATCTTGATAAATGCTCGGATAAGAAAATTGAAGCCCCCAAAAAATGCTCTCCTGCCCCATCGACATTGGGCGAAAGACGCCGTCTTCTTTGGAATAGGAAAAATAGTGGGCTTGAATTTGCAAAACGGGTTTTTTGATTTTAGTAAGATAGCCCTTTCCCGGAATTTCTTGGAGCCAAAGAGCATCCTCATCGTCCGTGCAGACGCAAGTCATTTTTCTAAGAAAACTATCTTCCGGGCTCCCACCGTTTTTTAAACCTTCGATGGATGAGCCGTATTCTTTCAAAAACATTTCCTTGGACAATTTTTCACCGTTTACAATTCCCGAAAGGGGAAAAAGAAAAAAGGGCTCGAATTGGTTAAAAAGATCTTGCAATTCTTCGGATGAGCAAAGAACTTGGAATTTGAGCCATTTGGACCCTTGGTAGATCCCTTCAATTTCGGGAGTGGAGATTTTCATAGGATTTTTTAAAAAATTCAAAAAGAAGTAAAAAGACTACGCCAATCGTTATATACGAATCGGCAAAGTTGAAGACGGGAAATGAATAGCCCCAAAAATTAAAGTGGATAAAATCAACCACATGCCCATACATAAGAAAATCAATCGCATTGCCAATAGCCCCGGTCAGAACGAGCCAAAGAGGAAATGTCCCCCTTTTTTTCCAGTTTGCCCCTAAGTAAATGGCGAGTGTGGCAATGATGATTGCCCGTATAGCAAAAAGGATGCCGGGATGGCCGGGAAACATTCCATAGGCAGCCCCGGTATTTTCGACGTAATTGAGAGAAAAGCTGATTCCAAAAAACCGTTGAAAAATTCCTATGCCTCCAAAAGGATAAAATCCTTTTGTCATAGGAGGAATCCATAGAATTGCACCGATTTTGGTTAAGATATCCAAAGAGAGTCCCAAGAAAAGAAAGATCAATTTCACAGCTGTCCCTTTTCGAATTTTTCCTGCGCCTTTACGGTCATCGTCGCATAGGGAATCGCTTCGAGCCTTTTAATGGGAATCTCTTCTTGCGTAATATCGCAAATGCCATAAGTCCCTTCTTCAATTTTTTGCAGCGCTCGATCAATTTGGCGAAGGAGGCCAAATTCTTTATTTGTCACTTCCAGATTGATTTGCTTTACAAAATCATCCGTCCCCTCATCTGCGGAGTGCTGCGAATAACCTTTTGCCTCATCCGGGACAGTTACCTGTTTTTTTGACTCTTCGACAGCCTGCGTAATTTGCAAGCGCAGCTCTTCGAGTCTTTTTTTAAATTGTGCGATTTCAGTTTTCTTTAATGCCATTCTCCACCTCTTCTTTCAGATCAATTGATCGGATCGCTGCCAAAAGCTCCTGGATGTTCTTGAAACGTTTATACACACATGCAAAGCGGATATACGCGACTACATCAGTTTCTTTCAAGTGCTGCATTACAATTTCGCCAAGCTCGCAGCTTGCAATCTCCTGCAAGCCCCGTGTCATTAAATCGGCCTTGATCTGATAGGCAAGCGATCTCACCTGATCATGGCTTACCAATGTATGTCTACACGCCGCATCCATCCCGTGAATCAATTTATCCTGCTGAAAATCCTCATACGTCCCATCTCTTTTTTTTACCTGGACAATCAGATCAATTGTTTCAAAAGTTGTAAATCTACGCGCGCATTGGCAACACTCCCGCCTCCTGCGAATCGCATTGTTCTCAACAGCCTCTCTTGAGTCGGTAACCTTCGACTCCTCAAAATTACAAAACGGACATTTCATATTT
>CAZXLK010000034.1:11899-13019 GCA_964641775.1 uncultured bacterium
GGAGAGAGTGGGATGCCCTCGCGGTAGAGCTGCTGACGCAGCTCTTACCTGCCGGGCCGGCGATTCGCGGCCGCAGCCGCTCATTCGAATCCCCTCACGCGAGCCAATCAATTGGCTCGCTCTCTCCTTCGAATCTTATTTTTCCTCATATTTTTGTACCTACGGAGAGAGTGGGATTCGAACCCACGTTGCACTTTCGCACATACACGCTTTCCAAGCGTGCTCCTTAAGCCACTCGGACATCTCTCCCTTGAAAACCACAAAAGAATATCTAAATCCTTGAAAACCGACAAGTGAAGAAAAAAGTTTGTTGCTTGCAATGTCCGAATTGATATACATTTTTACCCACCTTGCATGAAAAAGATTTTTTGCAAAAAGAGAAATGTTTCAAAAAATGAGGTGAAATATGAGAATTTCAGGTGATAATCCTTGTCAAAAAGATTGGAGAATTTTTAATGAAGATGAATTTCATAATGATATGAAAATGTCAGATGAGAATGATTTTCATTCAGATTGGGGAAATGGGCCTTCATCAATGGGAGGCGGATCTAGCGGTCCTTCAGGATCTAACGGATCAGGGGCTGGATCATCCGGATCATCGAATGGATCATCAGGCCCTAATCCTAATGGTTCTCCTGGTCAGCGAGGCGGTAGTAGCAATGGCTCTTCCGGATCCAATGGAAGTTCGACCGGATCTTGGGCATGGAGACCTCAATAACTTAAGAAGCTGCTTTTTGAAGGATATATCCCTGTTTGCGCTCGGCGCTATAAAAGAGCCAAAGGCCAATGGAAACGACTCCCGTTGAAAAAAGAATGGGAAGGGAAATGGGCTCTCCCAACAGGAGCCAGCTGTTCATGGAGGCTAAAATAGGGTAAAGAAGGCCCATAAAAGACATAAAGGTTGCTGTAAATTTTTTAAGTAAGTAGCCATAGACGTTGTAGCAGAAGATATTGGAAACAAATACCATGAGGAAAAAATACCCGGCAAAAGAGGAAAAAGAGCCCTCTTGAATTGGCAGCGGAGTCCAGCTATCTGCAAAAAGGGAATGGATGAGGGCAAAACATCCTCCAAAAAGCATTCCGGAGCCATTGACCATAAGAACCGGGACCGATTCTTTTT
>CAZXLK010000035.1:0-12564 GCA_964641775.1 uncultured bacterium
TCCGATCTAAGCATCAAATGGGATTAAAAAAGCCCCTCCAAACATCCCAAGAAAAGCAAGGCTTATGAGTGTGCAAATAAGGGATGAGGGAAAAATAGAAAGGGTAATGAAGAAAACACCTACAAAAAAACAGCAGATGCAAGAAATGCCCGGCTCTACCTTGTCCTTAGAAAGCCATCCGGATAAAACTGCCCCGATTGCAATTCCAACTGCCGTTGCGACAAAAAGATATCCGCCGCCAACTTCATCCATCCCTAGGGACTGAATCGCAAAGGGAATGATATTGAGCTGCGTATACGCGCCAATGAAAAGAAAAAAGGCTTCGGCAAAAATCGCAGTTGTTAGATGGGGCACTTTCCAGCTGATCTTTAGGGTTTGGTAGATTTCATAGGGGAAAAAAGGATTGATTCTCTTGGGAGATCTGCGGGGCTCTGTTCTTGCAATGCCAAGGCAAGTGCAAAGGCCAACGATTGCAACACCTACGCAAACAAAAGATTCCAGGACAAAATTTTTATTTGTCAAATCGGTGATGAGAGACGCCAAAAATGTTCCGAAGATAATGGCAAGATAGGTCATGGACGATAGGGCGCCATTTGCCTTCGATACCATCTTTTCATCAACCAGCTCCGGAATAATCCCATATTTCGAGGGGCCAAAAAGGGCGCTTTGAGCCGCCATAAAAAAAAGACAGGCATAAGAGCCAAAAGCCGATTGGAAAGAGACTGCAAAAACGGCAAGAACCATCACCATAAGTTCCAAAACTTTTGCAATCACAAGGATCGTCCGCTTACTGATTCTATCGGCTAAAACACCCGCCCCTGATGAAAAAAGAAGAAAGGGGATCACAAAAATCCCCCCCGCCAAAGAGAGGATTCTAGGAGCCGCCGCAGGACCTTCCACATTGATCAAAAGAAAAATCACTAAGAGCTTAAAGAGATTGTCATTGAGAGCGCCTAAAAACTGCGTGGCATTGAGAAGATAAAATGACTTGTAATCGCTTTTAAAAAGCCATCGCATAAATAATCCGGTACATAAGGTTATCCGACTTCTAGAGCCAGTTGCAACAGAAAAAAGTCGCTTTGGAATATACTTGAAAAGATGTTTCTTTTTTTTAGCCATAGACTTGAACTTTTGGTAGAGCGGCTTGCAAAAGAAATTTTGCAAACTAGCCTCGGAGTTTTTGACACGCCTATTATTGTCGTGCCAAATTCCAACCTCAAACAATGGCTTTTGATCCGGCTGGCAAATCTCATGCCTCAGCAGGGCATTGCAGGCTGCAAGATCATTCCCTTGACAGAGGCCCTTCCCACTTCCAGGTTTACAGAAATTTTTTGCACTCTCTATAAAAAGTTGGAAAATTCTGCAGTGCCGGAAATTGAAAGCTATTTGGCAAGCTCTCCCAACAGAATCACAGAGCTCGCCGGCCATTTAGCCACTCTTTTTTTACGCTACGCGATGTTTTCCTTGCCGGAGCATGAACCAAACTGGCAAACAGAACTTTTTCACTCCCTTTCTTTCAAAAACCTGAAGTCGCAAGATCCCGTTCACCTGTTTGGGTTTGATTTCCTTCCCGACCCCATTTGGAAAAGCATTCCATTTGCCGGCGTCTATCTCTTTTCCCCTTGCCGCCATTTTTGGGCAGATCTGGCAACAAATCGGCAGCGAAAACATATTTGGAAAAAAAGGGGATCTTTGGAATTGGAAGGCTACCTTCAAGATGCCCCCCCTCTTCTTGCAAACTGGGGAAAGACAGGAAGAGAGACGTTAAAAATTTTGGAGCAGTTTGATTGGGAAATGGATGAGAACTATGCCGAAGAAGCGCAGTCAAATACAACTCTTGCCAGATTGAAGACTCGCCTCCTTGATTTTGTGGTGGAGAAAGGAGATGGATTACCCGCTGATAGCAGCATTCAAATTGTAAAAGCCGGTAATTCTATTTTGAAAGAGCTTGAAGTTTTGCGAAAGAGCATCTTAGAGCTTATGGATAAAGAAAATCTCTCATTTTCCGATATCGGAGTCTACGTTCCCGATATGAGAGGCTACTCATCTCTGATCCAATTTGTCTTTGCCGATCTTCCCCATAGAATTTTTGATTTGCCCATTGGCTCGAAAAGCTTTTTTTACCAAGGGCTTTGCCAATTTTTTGGGCTAAATAAAATAGATGAGCTTGGGCCTCTTTTTGAAAACCCCTCCTTTCATCAAAAAAGAGGATGGAGCGCTGAAACAATTTATGAAATGCAAGAACTCTTAACCTCTGATCAAGAAAAGGTGGCTTATGGCGCTGTCTTTTTTTCCAATGAAAAAATGAAGGGCGAGAATGAATTTTTAGAAATTTATGAATCTTTGAAAAATGATCTGGCCTTACTCAAAACTCCCCGCACTCTAACAGATTGGGCAAATCTTCTTTTGGAACTTAGCCATAAATATTTTTACATCGACCATTCTGATGAAACAGAGGCCCAAGCTTGGGACTTTTTCCAGCAAATCTTAAAAGAGCTCCTTTTTTTTGGCGGGGATGATCTTTTTCCTTTTGAACCAATACATACCCTATTGAAAAGATCGCCGCCTGTTGGCGCATTCCATGCAGCGCATTTGCATGGGATCCGTTTTGCTCCCTTGGAGTGTGGAGAAATCATTCCGGCAAAAGCCATCTTTTGCATCGGCATGGATGAAGAAAAGTTTCCAAGAAAGCTTAAAGCAAGCTCTTTGGATCTTTTGCAAAAGGGAGGGATTTTTACAAATGATGAGCCAAATCAAGACCGCTATTTGTTTTTGCAAATTTTATTTGCAGCCAAAGACTTTTTGTACATCAGCTATCCCCATCTTGCCAATGATGGCAACCCTGTAAATCCAAGCCCTTTGATTGAAGAGCTCGTTGCATCATTAGATGCTCCGGCAAAAGAATCTACAGTTTCCGCTCTTAGGCCAAGTGAAGCTCCTCTATTTGTCCCTCAAAAAAATTCCCAAATTTTGGAAGAGACTATTTCCATCTCAGAACTTACCTCTTTGGCAAGGCATCCTTGGGAATTTTATCTTAAAAAAGAATTGGGGATCCGCTTTGAAAAGCCGGAAGAATTTTCTTTTATGAAAGAAAGGGCAAGGCTTTCCAAGAAAAGCTTAGACAAGCAAGTGACTTATCCAAAAGGGATCTGCGGAGAGGCTTTGAAAGGAGAAGTGGAAAAAATTGCAAAAGATTGGAAAGGGCACATTGCATCTTGGAATCTACAAATAGAAAGGGCCTCATTTTTGCAAAGCTGTAGAGAAAAAAAGCAAGATGAGTGTGGTTGGGAATTTCCGGCTTTACATTTGGATGGTGTAAAAATTGTTGGAGAAATGAAACAATTCTCAACTCTTGGATATATCCATACAGGCTATGACAATCTGGAAGGGCTTTTAAAAGTTTGGCCGGAGTGTTTGGCAGCTTTGATTGCATCTGAGAGCACCAAAATCTACTTTTTAAAAACCGGCAAGGTAAAAGAAATTGGAGATCCTAAGAAGGCCCTTTCTGCATTCATTCGCTATTATTTCAAAGCAAAATCGACGCCATCGCCACTTCTTCCAACATGTGCCGATGCTTTTTTAAGAAAAGGATTTACCGAGTGGGAAAAGAAGATGCAGACAACCCTTTTGGGGAAAACCCATTTTGAAGATGAAGTGATGGATTGGGTGATGGAAAGAATCTCCTTTCCTACTCCCAAAACCTGGTATGACGATTGGCATGAAGAGCTCTCAACCACATTTGATGCCCTTTTAGATCTTTATGGGGGAAAAGTTGCAGCCGTTTGATGTCTTAAGTAAAGACTGCCCCCTTTTTGGCCCCCATTTATTGGAGGCATCTGCCGGAACCGGCAAAACTTTCTCGATTGAGCACGTAGTTGTTCGGCTCCTTTTGCAATCTGAGGTAGAATTAGAACAAATTTTGGCGGTCACATTTACCAAAGCTGCCACGCGCGATTTAAAAAAAAGGATCCGATCGAACATTCAAGAAGCCCTTTTCCGAATTCGGAATCAAAAACCGGGATGGGAATATTTGGAGCCCCATTTTGGCAGAGAACATGCGGCAAAAAAACTTGAATTTGCTGAGCTGAACTTTGATCGGTGCCAGATTTTTACGATCCATGGCTTTTGCCAAAGAATGCTCACCGAATTTTCCTTTGAAGCAGGTCTTGGCTTTTCCAAATCGCTCGAGGAAACCAATGTAAAGCGGCTTTACATTCATGCAAAAAAATTCATCGAAGAGGGAATTCCACCCGGTCTCATTTGCCCTGAACAAATGGCCATCTTACTCAAAGAGTATGATACTATTGAAAAGCTAGCATCAGCTCTTCTTGATAAAAAAGGGACTCCAAGCCCCCCTTTTGCAACAATGGTAGATCGCTACCAAGCCCAACACCCAACACCTAAAGATCTTTTAGATACATTTCACAAAATCAAATCTGATTACAAAGTATGCAAAGCGGATTTTGAATCACAAATCCAAGCCTTGAGCCTAGATGACCCCAAAAAAGCTTTGCAAATCCTCATCCAAGAAAAAGGATCTCTTTTCACCCTCCTCTCTTCTAAAAATCGAAAGGTAAAGCCTAAACATCCACCTGATCCTTTTTTTGAGTGGGCTCAAAGTAATATCTATCCCCTCATTCAAGAAGCAGCTCATCCCAAAAACATCTTGGGAGCTCTTCAAACGGAGTGGGAAAAAATTGAAGAGCCAATCTTAAAAGAAGAGAATTGCTTTAGCCCTGATGAAATTTTAAAGCAGATGCAAAAAGGGGTAAAAATTCCCTCTTTTGCAAATGCAGTAAGACAAAAATACAAAGCCGTCATTGTCGATGAATTTCAAGATACCGACCCTTTGCAATGGGAGATTTTTAAAACTCTATTCTTAAGTAAACCCTTAGTTGCTCTCTATTTAGTAGGCGATCCCAAACAATCGATCTATCGGTTTCGAAAAGCAGATATTTATACCTACTTTGAAGCAAGAGAGCTTCTTGGGCCATCTGCCCATTATTCTCTCAATACCAATTACCGCTCAACGCCGGGAATGATCACCATTCTCAATGCCCTTTTTCATCGAAGCTGGCTCCATCTTCCCAAACTAAACAAAACCTTGCCTACCTATGCTGTAAAGCCACATGTAGAAAAAGACTTTGATTTTGAAGATGGAAAAGGAGCTGTCCATTTTTTTTCCGCTCCCTCTTTTGAAGAGAGCGCCCTTCCCTTCGCCATTCAAGAAATAGAGAGGCTAATTCCTAAATTTTCTACTTTAAGCTCCTTTGCCATCCTAGTGAAAGACCGCTACCAAGGAGAAATGGCAAGAGGCTTATGCCAAGAAAGGGGGATTCACGCCATTTGCAGAAGCCACATCCCGCTTGGCAAAACCCTGGCAATGCAGGCAGTTTGCGAATTTTTTAACGCCCTGCATGAACCTCGCAATCACTCTTTAAAACGAATGGTTCAAGCAGGGCCTTTTGCAAAAATTCCCTTGTGCTTAGAAAATGGACTCATTTTCCTATGTAGACAGATGCTTCAAATTGATTTGGAAGATTTAAAACAAGTCATCGAAGAGATCTTGATTTGGGAAGGCCGGGAGGGCTTTTCCATGCATGGGCTTTTGCGCTTTTTGGAGAATTTAAAAAATCTGGAAGCCGATGAAGGTGGGGAAAGAAGGATCGAAATCGAAGAAGATGCTGTGCAAATCCTAACTTTGCATGCAAGTAAAGGACTAGAGTTTGAAGTAATTTTTGCACTTGGCCCTGCCACTAAACCTCCACAAGAAGATGAGGAAGAAGAGGCCGATTCGGAAAAACTCAGGCTCCTCTATGTTGCTTTGACAAGAGCAAAAAAACGGCTCTATATCCCTATTTCTGCAAAAGAAAAATCCCCCATGGCAAACTTTTTGGAAATCTTAAAAAAAGAAGAGGGAGATCCCATTGCATTCCTAGGTAAACATGACTCTTTTAGTTTTGAAGAACTTGCCTCAAAAATTGATCTTGGCCCTCCAAAATTTAAACCAAAGCAGGCTAAAGCTAAAACGCTGCAAGAAAAAACTCCCAAATTCACCCCATCTTTTCTCCACTCTTTTACAACGCTTGCCAGGCCAAAATCTGTACAACATGAGCCAATCTCATCTGCAGAATTTACACCTCACACCATTCCAAAAGGAATTGAAACAGGTATTTTGATCCACGAAATCATGGAAAGAATTTTTTCTCAAACAACTGCTGTGTGGCAAAGTCTTCCATCTATAACAACAATTGTCTCAAAACATTTGCAAGAAAGAGCTCTTGAGCCTTGGACAAGCGCCATAATAGATATGATTTGGAAGACCTTGAATATAAAAATTGGAGGGGAATTTTCCTTAAGCGAGCTAGAAGTTGGGAATGTATTGCCGGAGATGGAGTTTCTCTACAAAAAAGAGCCGAACTACATCACAGGCTTCATCGATCTTGTCTTTTTAAAAAATAATAAATTCTATCTTGTGGATTGGAAAACCAATTGGCTAGGGCCTGATGATAGCTACTATCTCGATTTGAAAAGGGCCATGGAAGATCATGACTATTTCATCCAAGCCAAATTGTATACCGAAGCGCTGAGCCGTCATGTAAAGCGGCTTTACACAGAGTCTTTTGATGAGATTTTTGGCGGAGCAATCTACTTTTTCCTTCGGGGAGGAGGGATATGTCAATTTTAAAAAATGAAGCAATTCAAAGATTAATCACCGAGTTAAAGAAAGGCAATCTTTGCATCAAAAAAGAGGAAATTTCTCCCCACGATGATCTCGTCAGCAGTGGCAATGACTTAATCCCCAAAACACCGATTGTTTTGCATCAAGGCTATTATTACTTACAAAAAAATTGGGTCCTGGAAACCTATATTCTCCAAGAAATCAACCGTCTAAGAACATCCACTCCAACAATTGTTGATCAAAAGATCTTCGAAGAAAAATTAGCTGGCTTTACATCCCTTACCTCAAGCCAAAAAAAAGCTATCCAATCTGTCCTAAACTCCCAAATCACTGTGATTACAGGAGGCCCCGGCACCGGAAAAACCTTTACAGCAGCCCATATTGTCGATCTTCTTTTCTCCTCTTTTTCAAAAGGAGATTTCCATGTTGCTCTTGCAGCTCCAACCGGAAAAGCTGCCAACCATTTACAAACGGCTATAACAAAAACCCATCCCCAACTTCACATAACTGCAACCACTCTTCATAAACTCCTGAAACTTCAGCCCGGCAAAAGCCGTTTATTTGAAAAAAGGAGGATCGATGCCGATCTCATCATTGTCGATGAGGCGTCAATGATTGATCTAGAGCTTCTTGCTCATCTCTTAGAATCTGTCCGGGCAGAGACTCTTCTCATTTTGATTGGCGATCCCAATCAACTTCCCCCGGTTGAAGCCTCAAGCCTTTTTTCTGAATTAGGCAAGGCATTTGGCATCTCATTAGAAAAGTGCATGAGAACAGACAATGCTTATCTTTTAGAGCTTGCCCAAATTGTAATCGATGCCAACCCGGAAGAATTTTTCCAAAAAGCACCTCCTCAACCTCTCTCTTCAGTAGAGACTCTTTATAGACGAATTTGTCCGATTCTCTCAGACCATCCGCCGGATCCAAAAGAATGTTTTGAAACCTACAGCAGATTTCGGATCTTAAATCCGATCCGAAAATCAACTCTCGGAACCGATGCTTTGAATGCCCAAATCCTCTCCATGATGAAAAAGACCAATAAGTGGTGGGCAGCTCCGATTTTAGCCATTTCCAATGACTCATTTAGTGAAATCTACAATGGAATGGCCGGAATCCTTATTGGGAAAGGTCAAACCATCCTAAAAGCTCATTTTCCAACTAAAGAATTCTCCCAGCCCCCTGCCTATGAGCTTGCCTTTTGTATGTCCATCCATAAAGCGCAAGGGAGCGAATTTGATGAAATCCTTGCCCTCTTTCCTCCAACGTCGGAGAATTTCGGTAGAGAAGCCCTCTACACAGCGATTACCCGGGCAAAGAAAAGGATCGAAATTCAAGGAGACAAAGCAACTTTGGAGAAGATGCTCCAAAGTTCAACAGCTGTTCAGTCGGGATTTTTGAGAAGAATTAAGCCTTAGCAACTCTTGCGGAGAGGCGGGATTTCATACGGGCAGCTTTGTTCGTTTTGAAAACGCCGTGTTTGACCCCTTTGTCAACAATGCTATAGATTTCTTGAAGCTTGTCTTTGACCCCTTCTTTTTTGGAAATGGAGGAATCTAAAGCCCTGACAGCAGTCATTACAGAAGAGCGGAAAGATCGATTGCGAAGCCGCTGTTTTTCACTTTGCATATCTCTTTTCAAAGCAGACGGACGCTTTACTTTTTGTTCTTTTTGCTTCTTTTCTGCTTTTGGTGCTGCTTCTTGTTGTTCTTCTGCCATTGTATTTTTCCTTTTAAATGACAATACTATACTCTCTTGAGCTTAATTCGTAAAGAGCATGTTGCAGCAAAATGTTTTTTTTCTATTCCTTTTAGGCCTTGGCGTCCTGGTTTGCACCTATTTTTCCATTGAAACAGCGACCTCTCTTTCCCACTACTTTGCCCTAAAGGCCTCAGCCCCCGCCCACATCCTCCGCTGGGAGATCAAAGAAGTGAAAGGAAAATTTCCAATCACTGCCCACTACTCTTTTCAAACCCAAGACACAATCTGGCAGGGAGCCTCAACACTCTCAAAACCCTGGCATCTCAATGAAATGGCAGCAGCTACAGCCGTAAAGACCAAGGCAAAAGAAAAATTGAATGTCTTTTTTAGCCCCCAAAACCCCCTAAAATCGGGCCTAGAAAAGATTTTTCCTACAAACCTGATGATTCGAACAATTCTTTGCTATGCTGTTCTTGGGTATTTTTTTATTTTAATCGGGCACAGGCACTGGCACTGGCACAGGCACGGGTAGGGGTTTTTTAATCAGATACAGGCTATAATGCTTGTATGAAATTATCAAATTCACAAATTTATTTTGAAATTTCGCAGAACATAAAGCTCTTAACGAGAAGAGAGATATTTAAAATATTTCTTTCTTTCCCCTTTGCCTTGCTGTCTAAGCTTTGGAAAACGGCCATGAGAGCTCTAGGCGTTCTTCTTTGCGGCTTCTTTTTGATCCTTACTTTGGGGATGTCTCAAGGTCTTCGGAGCTTATTTGTGGAAAAGATGACAAAATTTGCGGCAAATCTTGCCGATTGGCTCTTTTTCCCCTTTGCTGTGATCCGATTTCTTTTTGCATTAACTCTCTACTTTTTGAATCAGCCAGTCCAAAAGCCGCTCGTAAGGCCTGCCAATAAATCTTAAGAAGAATTCAATCCATCTGTTTGGCTGCCTACCTCTTTTTTTTAGAGCTATTTCCCAGTTTTTCCATCTTCCCAAATAGGGGCCCATCTTATCAATCAGATCTCCTGCAAAATAAAGACTTGTTTGGCTCACTCTTTTTTCCAAAAGGCTTGGGAGATAGTTTGGGGCATCAAAATGCTTGTATTTAGGCTTTGTGAAATCGACCCTAACCGGCGGGCTTTTTTTCATCCGTTTTTGATCGATGATGATTTCAATTTGATCATAGAAAAAAGAATCGGCATGGCGGGCAAAAGTAAAAAAATAAGAGACCTGGGTTCTTAAAAATTCTTCTGCATTTCGAAGATATCTCTTATTAAAGACCCGATCATCCAAAAGCCAAACAACGCGGTAGCCCATTTGGGCGTAGTCATGGGTCCTTTTTTCCACTTCATGGACTTGAATCTGGGAGCACTGGATTTCAAAGGCAATTTTTTCCTTTTCCCAAAGAAGATCGGAGATCCTTTGGATAGAAAGAAAGGGGCTCTCCATGTGCCCGGATAAAATTTTTTGGAGCTGCAGCTGCACGATCAGATGGTCTTCGCTTTTGCTATAAAGGCGGCATCTTGGCGATTTTTTGACATGGTAGAAATGGGCTACCCTGTTTCGACCCCGTCTTAGCTTTACAGGACCAAAACACTCCAAGCAATAGTACCTGCCTAGAGGGTCGGCATCGGCGGCAAAAATGGAATCATCGTTGTCTAAAGCATAAAGAGACATTGCAATAAATCTCTCGTAGTATATGATATTGACAGAAAGGCAAGCCGGATCCAAAATATTATCATTTCTTTTGATGAATTTCTTCAATTTTTTTTAGGTTTTAGGAAAGCATGAGTACAAATACCGCGTTTAGCAATCCCCAACATCAGCAAAAAATTGAAGAGCTCGTTGGGATCGCCAAAGAGCAGGGCTTTCTCACCTACGAGGAGATCAATGAAATCCTCATGACTTTCGATTCTCCTGAGCAGATCGACCAGGTCCTCATTTACCTGAGTGGGATGGATATCCAGGTCCTCAACCAATCCGAAGTAGAAAGGCAAAAAGAGAGAAAAAAAGAGGCAAAAGAGCTCGAAGGGCTTCCTAAAAGGAGCGAGGGAACCTCTGACGATCCTGTCCGGATGTATCTCAAAGAGATGGGATCGGTCCCGCTTCTCACCCGCGAAGAAGAGGTCGAGATTTCCAAGCGGATTGAAAAGGCGCAGATCCAAATTGAAAAAATCATTATGCGGTTCCGCTATTCGATTCGGGAGGCGATCTCCATTGCTCTCCATCTTTTGGCAGGCAAAGACCGCTTCGACAAGATCGTTGCAGAAAAAGAAGTGGCCGACAAGGGGCAATTTCTCAATCTCCTTCCCAAACTTTGCGAGATGATGAGAATGGAAGACCAGCTTCTGGAAAACCTTCTTTTGCAAACGAAAGACCCAACCCTCAAAAAAGAAGAGCGGGCAGAGCTTTTAGAGAATCTGGAAAAATGCCGCATCCGTTCCCAGGCCTATTTGCGCAGGTTTTGCTGCCGCCACAATGTGATTGAAGATTTTGGCGAAGTGATCCTCAACGCCTATGATCGGTTTTTGCAGCTGGAAAAAGAGATTCAAGAGCTCACCCCTCGCGCTGAAAAGAACAAATTTGCCGCAGCAAAGCTCAGCGCCTCAAAGCGAAAACTCACAAAGAGAGAACTTGCAGCAGGAAGAAATCTTGATGAATTTAAAAAAGACGTCCGGATGCTGCAGCGCTGGATGGATAAGAGCCAAGAAGCCAAGCGGGAGATGGTTGAATCGAATCTCCGCCTTGTTATCTCGATTGCCAAAAAATATACAAACCGAGGCCTCTCTTTTCTCGATCTAATCCAAGAAGGAAATATGGGTCTGATGAAGGCCGTAGAAAAATTTGAATACCGAAGAGGCTACAAATTTTCGACCTATGCGACATGGTGGATCCGCCAAGCAGTGACAAGAGCCATTGCCGATCAAGCGCGGACAATCCGAATTCCTGTCCACATGATCGAAACGATCAATAAAGTGCTCCGCGGCGCAAAGAAACTGATGATGGAAACAGGTCGCGAGCCAACGCCGGAAGAGCTTGCCAATGAACTTGGCCTTACTCCCGAAAGAGTCCGCGAAATCTATAAAATTGCGCAGCATCCAATCTCCTTGCAGGCGGAAGTTGGAGACGGCGGCGAGAGTAAATTTGGCGATTTTCTGGAAGATACGGCCATCGAGTCTCCGGCAGAAGCAACCGGCTATGCCATCTTAAAAGATAAAATGAATGAGGTGCTTGCCACCCTAACGGATCGCGAACGGACCGTTCTCATTGAGCGCTTCGGCCTTCTCGACGGCAAGCCCAAAACCCTTGAAGAAGTGGGCGTCCGTTTCAAAGTCACCCGAGAGCGCGTCCGCCAAATCGAAGCCAAAGCGCTTCGCAAAATGCGCCATCCCACAAGAGCCAAGCAGCTCCAAGCCTTCCTCGATCTCCTCGAAGGGGAATAAGAGAATGCCTCAAGATTTCATTCTTTTTGAACTATTCGGAAATTCCGAATCGTTGCCCTGTGTCTCACGGTTTCTCTTTACAAAATGCTTAAGGAGAGAACTTCCGCAGGGCCGCAAGGCCGATGCTGCCGCTGTGCCAGTCATCGAAGTAGACGTCGACAACGACGCCGGAACGGACAAAGCTACCAATTATCAAATGCTCGCCATCCTCATCAGCTTCCTGAACTCGGACGTAACTTGATCTATTGCCATTTTGGGCATCGCCTCGCTCATAAAAACTCTCGCCAGTTGCAACTTTATGAAAGAATAAAAATGCTGCTACCTGTTTAAGAGTTCCTACGCCGTAATTGGGACCCACTGTTACTCTTTGGTTTAAGGTTTCAAGAGTTTCAAGCTGCTGAGAGAATGTTTTACCTCGGCTCACTTCTAATACCTCATTCGGTATCAAGACCCATTCCCAACGATCCGATTCAATAGGCCCAAAGAGATCACCTAGATAAAAACCTCTAAACCTCAAAGGATTTTCATCATCATTTTGAGCACCCAAAACCTCTCGGCCATAAGCGCTCACCCGCGCTTCCAAATCATCCAAACTAACTGGAGGAATGAGATATAAAGAATGGGTTTCATAAAGTTTATAAGGAGTTTCATCTTTTTTTTGTTTCCCTTCCATTTCCTTGATGGGGCAATTGCCAAAATAGATCTCATAGAAATTTTCAGGAAGAGTAGGAACCAGAT
>CAZXLK010000036.1:0-12501 GCA_964641775.1 uncultured bacterium
ATGATAGAAGAGAGGTGCAACTCCGTTGCATCACAGCGAAAAAAATCTTATCATGCCTATCATGCATATCCTTCTCATCATGTTTCCTTTCCTGAATGAATCAGGCTTGAGGGAAAGAGAGCGTGAATGTACTGCCTTTGCCAAGTTCCGATTCTACAGACACACTACCTTTATGTTTTTCAACAATCGACTTTACAATAGCCAGTCCCAATCCCATCCCGGCTTTGGTTCGATCCCCCCTATAAAACCTCTCGAAGATGTGGGGAAGAGCTTCTTTGGAGATCCCAACTCCTTGATCCTTAACCTTTACTTCGATTTCTCTGCCCTTTTTATCCAAGCTTAACCAGATCAAGCCTTTAGAATGCTTCCTGGCGTTCTCTACCAGGTTTCTGATGGCTACATCTATAAGGACTGGGTCCCCAAGGATCCAGGCCTGATCAGGATATTTCAATTGTACATCTGAAAACTCTTTTACAATTGGTACAAGATCAATCTTTTCCGGCTTTACATGACCAAAACTTGCAATCAGCTTTTCCAGCCTGTTGCAGCTCTTCACCATTTTTTCTGCAATCTTTTGCCTTTCTTCAAATCCTAGATCCTGGTCTCGCAAAATCTCTGCAAAGCCTCGGATTACGGTGATGGGGCTTTTAAGCTCGTGCAAGATCAGGTCATTAATCATAGAAGTTTTCTAATCCTTTTTGTGTGACAACGAAGGTGTTTTCATGGCGCACACCGCCAAGGCCGGGTAAATAAAGCCCCGGCTCAATGGTAAATACCATCCCTTCTTGCAAAGGGACGCCCGCGTCTTCATGAGTCATGGAAAGGCGGGGAAATTCATGCACATCGATTCCAACACCATGGCCAAGGGTATGGGAAAAAAGTTTGTCAACTCCCTCTTTTGCAAAAAATTCCCGAACGATTTTATCCAGCTCTCCTACTTTTACCCCTATTCGGGCATGTTCTACTGCCAAATCATGTCCCTCTTTTACAAGCTTCTCAAACCTTTTTAACTCAGGATCCACATCTCCAAAGAAAAAGACACGGGTCATGTCGCCTGCATAATGGGAGAAGATGGCTCCAAGATCAAAAAGGACAATTTGGTTTTTTTTCAAAGAGACTTTGCCTGCTCGGTAATGGGGAAAGGCGCTATTTTCCCCAAAAGCTACGATTGGATCGAAAGAAGATTTTTCAGCTCCATGCTTTCTAGAAAAGATTTCAAATTCCAATCCAAGCTCAAACTCTTGCACACCCTCTTTGCATTTCATTTTGATGTGCTCATATCCCTTTTTTGTGATATTGGCCGCCTCTTTTAAAAGGGCAATTTCTTCTGCATCTTTGCAAAGCCTCAAATTCTTGATGGGCTTAAGAATTGGGATCCATTCTTTATTTTTGGCAAGCTTATTGAATTGATCTACGGTCACAAAAAAACTATCAAAACCAATGCGCTGTTTATTTTTTAATGCAAGATCCAAGGCGTCTTTTTCCGCTAAAACCACATCGCAAGTAACCTCTTTTTTTGCCGCGGCAAAATATCTTCCATCAACAATGAGTTTTGCCCCATCAGCCTCAACGACCAGCCTTGCAACGGATGCACTAAAGCCGGTGAGATAAAAAACATCGGATGGATTGTCGATGATCAGAGCATCGACTCGAAAATCCAATAAGCACTTACAGGCTTTTTGCCATCTCATGTTCCCTCTACTAATTTTGTGAGCTTTTCCGCATCGATTGTTTGCCAAATTTTTCTTCCTATTGGATCGTAAATGCTGTCTCTACATTGACCAAGCGCTTTCCAAATGAGGACAGCCTCATCCATGCTAAATTTCTTTTTTACAAAACAGGCGGCACCCAGTTTTTTTCTTCGGGGCAAGAAATCAGACAAATGATCCTGTTCTAAAAAGGGAGGCAAAGCATCGATTGCAATTTGCTTTTCCCCAATCCTTCGACACTCAATTCCCAATCTCTCAAGCTCTTCAAGGTCCCCTTCAAATTCTAACACAACCGGCCATAGCAATGCTTGCGGAGGCCCTTTTTTTTCTTGCAAAGACTCAAAAAGAACTCTGGCATGAGCTCTTTGCAAATCAATGAGGAGTAGCTCTTCTGCCTGCAAAAATAAAAATCCTTCCACAATTGCAAGGGGCCGAAAGTTTAGCGACAAATCGAAAGATCCTTGGCTCTCAAGAGGCCTGATTGGTATTTGGTTTTCTACAAATGAAAGAGGGGCAGGAGTAAAAGATAAGGTTCTTGAAATCGCAGGCGCCGGCTGAAAAGCCGAGCTTACTGCTCGTTCGACCAGATGGAAGATCTTTTTTTCATCTGCAAATCGGATTTCTTTTTTTTGCGGATGGACATTGACATCGATGTAAAGCGGATTTACATCTAAAAATAAAATGAAAGATGGATAGGAATGCTCATCGATCCGAAATCCAAAACCTCCCTTTACGGCTTTTGCAATGAGGGGAGAAAAAATCGGACGATCATTGATGAAAACATATTGCCCTCTTCGGGTGGGTCTTGCACCCTCAGGAGAGCCAATAAGCCCCCAAATCCCATCCCCTTCCACTTCATGCGGCAAATCTTGCAAAAGAGATAAAATCCTCTTTTTTTTCTCTTGGGGTTCCAATTCGAGGATTTTTTTTCCATCCGATACAAAAGAAAAAGCGACATCTTCGTGGGCAAGGGCAATGGTTTCAATCGTCCGAATTAAATTTTGGTTTTTAAGAAATTTTTTACGGGCAGGAACATTAAAAAAAAGATCCGAGACAATAATTGTAGTCCCTTGATTTCTTGCACATGGCTCAATTACGGTGACATCGCCTCCATCTGCTATGATTCTTGTCCCAACTCCCCCCTCCGAAGTTTTCATCTCAAATCTACTGACCGAAGCAATGGCAGACAAAGCCTCGCCCCGAAATCCCATCGTGGTCAAAGAGCTGAGATCAACCTCCGTCCTAATTTTGGATGTGGCATGCCTCTCAATAGACAAAAGAGCATCCTCCTGACTCATCCCGCATCCATTGTCTTCGATTTTGAGCATTAAAGTCCCGTGCCCTTCTGCCACAATTTCAATCTGGGTAGCCCCGGCATCGAGGCTATTCTCAATGAGCTCTTTGGCAATGGTAGCGGGGTTTTCTACCACCTCGCCGGCTGCGATTTTGTTGATCACATCGGATGGGAGAAGGAATATTTTTTGCGCCATATATCTTTCGTAGTATACTCGATGCCATGCGCTTCTTGAATCTCTTTTTTCCTTGGGTTTTATTTGGAGCTTATGTCGGCAATCCTGCCAACCCCGCAATCATGAATACCGGATTTTTTTCCTCCTGCTACCCATTCGTCAAAGGGACAACCGGCTACCTCTACGATTACACATCCAATAAAAGATACGTTGCAAAGGAAACGACGACCGATTTTGATCCAAATGCGGTCTTTAAAGAATTTGGCCTCCATTCGCAGCTTGCAACCTTTTCTCTGATCTTGCTCGAGCGGATGGAAATTTTTGGCTCGGCAGGAGGATCAAAAGAGCAGGCCAAAGGGAGAACGGAGCCCTCTTTTTTAGATGATTTTGAAAGCAAGTATCAATTTTCTTGGAGTGCCGGGACAAAAATTGTCCTGATCGCCTGGGGAAATACGTATTTAGGCTGCGATTTTACCTATTTTGCTATTCCTGAATCTAGTAAAACTTTTTTTAAATATCTGAATAAATTCGATTTGCCGATTGACTATGAAAAGCATGAGATAACTCTACGCGAATGGCAATTTAGCGCAGCTCTTTCCTCTCGTATTTTTATTCTCACTCCTTATGCCGGGGCCACCTATCTCAATTCCCATCTCTACGTTGAATCTACCCCTGAAACAGGACCCATTAAATATCACAACGAATATAAATTTGGCTGGTTTTTTGGCTTGACCGTCTCCCTTTCAGGCAGGTTCCATTTGAACTTCGAAAGAAGAGTGCGCGACGAATTTGGCTATACTTTTTCTACCATCGCGGTATTTTAGAGATATGGAGGAACATCCACAAGCTCGCTTCATTATTGAGACCCTGGCCAAAGAGGGCTATGTTGCCTACTATGCCGGCGGATGGGTCCGCGATTTTCTTTTAAATCATCCCTCCGATGACATTGACATTGCAACCAATGCCCCGCCCGAGACGCTCCAAGCCCTTTTTCCCCATACCGTCCCCATTGGGATCTCTTTTGGCATCATCCTTGTCATTGTCGATGGCAAGCAATATGAAGTCGCAACGTTTCGGCAAGATATCGATTACAAAGATGGCAGGCGCCCTACCAAAATCGAATTTACAACCGCAGAAGAAGATGCAAGACGCCGTGATTTTACGATCAATGGGATGTTCTATGATCCTTTAAAAGACGAAATCCTCGATTTTGTTAATGGCAAAGCAGATTTAGAGAAAAAGATCATCAGAGCCATTGGCAATCCCCATCAAAGAATCAAAGAAGACAGGCTTCGAATGATTCGGGCAATTCGCCTTTCTTGCCGCTTTGGTTTTGAAATTGAACCTGCTACGGCAGATGCGATCCGCGCTCATAGTAAAGAGCTTTTCCCGGCAGTTGCCATTGAAAGAATCTGGCAAGAATTTCAAAAAGGGCATGCCTTTGGAAAACTGAGACCCATGCTCGTAAATCTCCATGAGTTTGGCCTCCTTGCTGCTGTCTTTCCCGAGCTTGAAAAGGTAGATCTTCATGAAGTCGAGAAGAGGCTAAAACCGATCCATGATTATCCTCATAAAGCTCCTCTTTCTGCATTTTTGCTGTCCCTTTTTCCCAAATATTCTTTAGAAGAGCAGTTGCAATTTGGCAAAAAGATGAAAGTCTCCAATTTGGAGCTTCAGTTCCTCACTTTTCTTTTCCACTCCAAAGAGCTTTGCTTGGGCAAAAGACCGGTAGAACTAGTAGAGTGGGCCTATTTCTACGGCAATCCCTTTTCGTCTCAGGCTATTCAAATCGTCTCTGCCCATTTACAAGAGGCAAAGAGAGGCCCATTTTTAAAAGAGCATGAAGAGAGGATGCAGCAGCTCTCTCAGTGTATTGAGCGGGTAAAAAACCATGATCCCGTCGTAAGATCTTCAGATCTCATGAAATCAGGGATAGAGCCGGGACCTTTAATGGGCAAACTTTTGGAAGAAGCCGATGGCATAGCCATGAACAATCAGATTTTTGATCCGGAAGTAGTCATTGAGCTTTTAAAGAAAACCGATCTTTGGCCAAAGAAGGGGCAATTTTAGAAAAAACTGCCCCGTACAATTTATTCACAAATTCCGCAAAAGCCGCTCATTTTTTTCTTAGCTTTACGGCGTTTTTTTCTTTTTTTAACTGATTTTTTTGCTGTTTTTCTTTTCAGAGTTCTTTTTTTTGCTTTTGCTTTTGTTTTTCTTTTTTTTCTTTTGCGAGCAGCCATGTTTTCCTCCAAGGGTTGCACAAATCCACCCTTGCAACATTTTATATTTTTATTTCAACAAATTAATGAATAAAATTGTAATATCGTCGTGCTGCGGCGCATTTTGGCAAAAGTTTTCCACCTCTTTTATAGTGCGATCTACAAACTTATGCATAGATGTTTTCGGAGATAAAAGAAGAAATTCTTCCAATTTTTTCACGCCAAAAATATTTTCATCCATGTCATGGGCCTCAATGATCCCGTCCGTATAAAGAATGAGAATATCCCCTTTTTCCAGCTTTTCTTTTTTCGTTTCTACGGTATCTAGTTTTGAAGCCCCCATGGCAATTCCGGGAGTCCAAAGTTTTTCAAGGCTCCCCTCTTTTAATAAATAGGCAGCAGGATGCCCTTGGCTGCAAAATTCGATCCCATTTGTTTTGGGATCATAAATTCCAAGCCAAAGGGTGATGAACATCCCTTTTTGGTAAGCATCTTTGAAAAAAAGATCATTTGCATTGAGAATGATATCCGTTATGTTTTCCCCTTTTGCTGCAAGAGTGCGGAGCATCGCCCTGAGACCAAGAGAAAAAAGGCAGGCGGAAATTCCTTTTCCCGCAGTGTCGGCAATGGCAATCATGAGCCTGCCATCATCCAGGGGAAATAAATCATAAAAATCGCCCCCCACTTGTCTTGCCGGCAAAAATCCTGCCGCAATATCTAGCCCTTGAAATTCGGGAAGCTCTTTGGGGAAAAGACTATGTTGGATTTCTCTTCCAATCTTGAGCTCTTCGGCAAGCCGCTCCCGTCCCATTTTTTCTTTTTGAGCCTCTTTGGTTTTTTCAAAAAGCTGATCTAAAGTGGTATTGAACTGCTTGCCAAGCGCATTGATCTCAAATCCCATTCGATCGGGAGTATAGCGGACATGAAAGGCGCCATCGCCAACTTTTTGCATCGATTTGCAAAGCTCTTTGAGCGGCCTTGAAATCCTTCTCGTAACGAGCCAAACAAGAAATCCTCCGATTAAGCCAACAAAAAAAAGAAGCGATAGAAAATGGAAAAGATACCACTCTTTATGCAGCTTTTCGATGGTTTCAATCGGAATGGAAAGATAGAGAGAAAAATCTGCATTTTTAATGGGCAGTTCTTCAAAGAGAGGCGATGAGATCTTTGATCCTACGAGGACATTGCCTTGAGCATCCAAAATAGCAAGGGAAAATGGATAAGAGCCTTTTTCAAAACTCGTTAATTCCTGCATGACCTCATTTGCAGAAGTTTTGAATGCTTTGGAATCGCTCAGAGTGATTTTTTTGCCCACATAAAAATAACCCCTTCTAAAGTAGACAAAATGATCCGCACTCCCAACAGGCGTGTTAATAGGCACCCCGAGATCGGGGTTCATATCGAGCATTTGCCACTGTAAAGCCAGCCTCTCTTCCAAAAGGGCAACATCTGCCTTTGCAGCCAGATTTAAATTTTCTTTTACATCCTCAAGGGTGCTCTTATATTCTTCGCGGTAAAGAAAAAGACTATGGAGAAATAGGGGGATGACAAGCAAGGCAAGGCTTACCAAAATGACCCTGAGGGCCAAAGTGCCTCCTAGATGCTTTATCCTAATTTTGCCATCCGTCATACTAGTTTCATGCTAGCAAAAAAGATAGAGAGCTTACAACACCCCAAAGTGATCCACTGGGCAAAGCTCTTAAAAGAGGGCTCTTACAGAAAAGAAAAAGGCTCAGTCCTGGTCTCAGGCGAAAAGCTCATCCGGGAGCTAAATGTAAAGCCAGCTTGCCTTATGACCTTAAAAGAGACTGATATTGCGGCAAATGAAAAATTTATTGTCACAGAGGCGATCTTAAAAAAGATTACGGGCCTAAAAGCCCCCGATGGCTTTGCAGCTGAAATCCCCCTCCCGCCGCCTCAAGATCTATCCACTTGCCAAAATCTTTTGATCCTCGACGGGCTCCAAGACCCGGGCAATTTGGGAACGCTCATAAGAACCGCCTATGCTCTTGGCTGGGATGGGGTCATTGCCACTCCCGGCACGGTTGATTTTTTCAATGACAAGGCAATCCGAGCAGCACAAGGAGCAACCTTTCGCCTTCCCTTAGCAATCTTGCCGCCTGAAACATTCAATTCTTGGAAATTTTCCTTTTACATAGCAGATCTGAATGGCGAGCCTCTTTCCCAGTGCACTTTTACCACTCCAAAAGCGCTCATTTTGGGAAGCGAGGGGCAGGGCCTTTCCCCTTGGGCCAAAGATCTTGGAAAAAAAATTCATATTCCGATGCGAAAAGAGGCAGAGTCTTTAAATGTCGCATCTGCGGGCTCAATCCTCCTTTATGCCATGAGGCCCCAATGAAGCATTTTGACTACGAAGAGGAGTTTCATGCCCGCGATCGAAAAGAATCTCGCAAGAGCCGAAAAATGGCCCAAAAAAAAGACCGCTCCAAATTTAAAAAAACCGATCTTGTGAAAAGCCAAGAGGCAGTTGAAGAGCATCTTCGGCGCGGCCGGGTCGTTTCGATTACGGGCGAAGGGGCTTTTGTCGATTTTGATGGAAAGCCCATCCTTTGTTCTTTGAAAGGGCTGATGAAAAAAGAAATAGTCCAGGTCAAAAATCTTATTGCGGTGGGCGATTGGGTCAGATGCTCAGATGATGGGGCCATTGTTCAAGTGGAAGAGAGATTCTCGGTTTTGGCAAGGATGGATATCACGGGAAGAAAAGAGCAGCTCATGGCCGTCAATGTCGATCAGGTAATTATTTCCGTATCGATTGTAAACCCACCTCTAAAGCCGGCGCTTGTGGATCGCTATTTGATTGCCGCCGAAAAAGGCAATATCCATCCGATCATTGTGATCAACAAAATCGATCTTCTCGATGCGGCGCCAGAAGTTGAAAAAAATCGCTACCAGGAATTTTTAAGCGCCTACATTCCTTTGGGAATGCCGATTCTATCCTTGAGCACCAAAACCCATGCGGGACTAGATGCCTTGCGCTCCCTTTTAAAAAACAAAACGTCTGTTTTTTCCGGGCAGTCGGGGGTGGGAAAATCATCGCTTCTGAACGCTTGTTTTGAAATGGATTTGAAAGTGGGTGAGCTTGCAGTAAAGACAGCAAAAGGAACCCATACAACAACAAAGGCAGAGCTCATGCTCCTTCCGGATGGCGGTTACTGCGTAGATACCCCGGGAATTCGGAGCTTTGGAATTTGGAATCTCACCAAAAAAGAAATTCTCGAGCACTTTAAAGAGTTTTTATCTTTTGCCAAAAAGTGCAAATATCCCGATTGCATGCACATTAAAGAGCCCGATTGCGCAGTTCTTAAAGCCTTGAAAAGAAAAAAAATTGCCCCCATGCGCTATGAATCCTATGTAAATCTTATCGAAGAGATTGGATCAGAAACTACAACTTGGAGCTAATAAATGGAAATCAACTCTTGCCATGCCATGGAAATCCTCGATTCGAGGGGAAATCCTACCGTGGAAGTGACTGTCCAAACAAAAGATGGCAATGTTGGCATTGCAAAAGTGCCCTCCGGCGCATCAACGGGGGAGCATGAAGCAGTTGAGCTAAGAGACAATGATCCAAAGCGCTTTGGAGGAAAAGGAGTCCTAAAGGCAGTAGCAAATGTAAATGGCCCCATTGCAAAACTTATTCTTGGAAAATCGGTCTTCGATCAAGAAAATATCGACAGGGCGATGATCGAGCTTGATGGAACGGAGAATAAAAGCAAACTTGGCGCCAATGCAATTCTTGGCGCTTCTCTTGCAATAGTAAAATGCGCTGCCGCTTGCAAAAAAGAGTCGCTTTATCGTTATCTTGGGGGCAATATTTTGCCTTGTCCAATGATGAATATTCTCAATGGGGGCGCTCATGCTGATAATGAGCTCGATTTTCAAGAATTCATGATTCGTCCCATTGGAGCTCCTACATTTCGGGAGGCTCTTCGGTGGAGCGCTGAAGTTTTTCATACATTGAAAAGCCTTCTGAAAAAAAAGGGCTTAAGCACGAATGTCGGCGATGAAGGGGGATTTGCCCCACCTTTAAGCTCAAATGAAGAAGCATTGGATCTCATTCTTGCGAGCATCGAAAAAGCAGGCTACAAGCCGGGAAAAGATTTTACCTTAGCTCTTGATCCAGCAGCATCAGAATTCTATGTAAAACCGCTTTACATTGAAAAAAAGAAAAAAGAAAAAGGGCAACAAAGAACAGCTTTTGAGCAAATTGAGCTTCTTCGCAAGCTAGCTAGCCGCTATCCTATCGATAGCATTGAAGATGGGCTGGATCAAAATGATTGGGAAGGCTGGATTGCCCTAACGGAAAAGCTAGGCAAGAAAATCCAACTCGTCGGAGATGATATCTTTGTAACCAATCCCAAATTTCTCCAAAAAGCCATCGAGATGCATGTTGCCAATTCGATTCTCATCAAACCCAACCAAATCGGCACGCTTACCGAAACCATTCAAACCATCCAACTTGCCAAGGCAAACAATTACAAAACCGTCCTCTCCCACCGCTCGGGAGAAACCGAAGATACAACCATTGCCGATCTTGCCGTTGGTCTATCACTTGGCCAAATCAAAACCGGCTCTCTTTGCCGCTCGGAAAGAATCGCCAAATACAATCGCCTCCTTAAAATCGAAGAAGAGCTTGGCAAAACTGCTATCTATTCTTGAAGGATGGAAAAAGAAATCAGGATTCATGAGCCTATCCGCAATGTAGAGGGTTAGAGATTCGAAAATATTTTTGAGCTCCAGTGCATTGTGGAGCTTGAAGCCAACTTAGAAAGTTGGCAAGAGCGAACAATGAGGGGTCCCCAAAAAACGTTTCGTTTTTTGGGGCGCTGGAGCCAAAAAGAATTCGAAGATCGACTCTGGACATTGCGGATAGGCTCATATATGATAATTGGATCATTATTCGGTTTTTTTAATTATTTATTAAATTGTGAGGTCTTATGTCAAATATACCCAGTTCGACAAGAGGTAATCCTGAAACCCACCCTTCTGCTGATCTACGTTTGGATTCTAGAGCAGTGCAATATATTTTAGATGCTACAGCAGTTGTTGTAGTTGGTATCATGACCAAAAAGATAGCAATAAGAGCAATTCCGACATTTTTAAATCTCTACAATTATTTTGGGATAAAATACCCCAGATTTCAAATGACTAGTCCTATACAAACTTTAATAAAGGAGGATGGAGCTAACACATTAGCTGGTGGAGCCGGAGCTCTAGCAGGAGCAAGCTTGGCCAATAATTTTAAAAAAAGGGAAGAAAGAGCTATAAAAGTTCAGATGATGAAATCTATTGATGAAGTAGTAGAAATATTTAGTTCTGAAAATATCACTCAAAAGAAGGTAAATGAAAAGACAATGGATACTATAAAACTAAATAAAACTGAGCAAAATGAAATTATAACTGAGCATAATTCTCTCGAGAGACGGGTCACGGTTCTGGAAGATGAAAGCAAAAAAAGAGCAAAGTAGCTCAAAACTTTCCTGTCATGATAAGCTTTTATTAGAAGAGCTTAAGAACAATAGTGTTGAGCTTAAAAAAAATAGATTTTTCTGAAATTTGAGCTTCCGCATTTTAAAAAAATCTGTTCTATTTACTCTGGCTTAAGAAGAGAGCTTCCGCAGGGCCGCAACGCCGATGGTGCGGACGACCCAGTCATCAGTGTAGTCGGCAATGTAGACGCCGGAACGGGCATAGCCCCCAATTATAAAATGGTGGCTATCCTCATCAGTTTCCTGGGCCCTGACGTAACTTGGTCTATTGCCATTTTGCGCATTGCCTTTCTCATAAAAACTCTTGCCGGTTGCAACTTTATGAAGGAACAAAAATGCTGCTACCTGTTTAAGAGTTCCTAAGTCGTAATTGGGGCCCACTGTTACTCTTTGGTTTAAGGTTTCAAGAGTTTCAAGCTGCTGAGAGAATGTTTTACCTCGACTCACTTCTAACACCTCATTCGGTATCAAGATCCATTCCCAAGGATCCGATTTAATAGACCCAAAGAGACCACCTCGATAGAGATCACGGTGATAAAAATTTCTAAACCTCAAAGGATTTTCAGCATCATTTTTAGCGCCCAAAACATTTCGGCCATAAGCGCTCACCCGTTTTTCCAAATCATTCAAACTCATTGTCGGGATGAGATATAAAGAATGGGTTTCATAAAGTTTATAAGGCTCTCCATCTACTTTAACGTTCCCTTCCATTTCCTTGATCGGGCAGTTGCCAAAATAGATCTCATGGAAATTTTCAGGAAGAGTAGGAACCAGATCAGGTAAAAGATATAATTTCTCCAAAGCCGTATACCAATAGGTCAGCTGAGGCAGCTGGCGCGAGAAAAACGTCGTAGCATAGCCAATGACTTTTTGGTCATCCCGGGAATACGCCCGTTGTGAACCCCCCAAAAATTCAACTTTAGCCGTTTCTAACTGGTCTTTTAGCTCATTGGGCCTAATCCAGTTTACAGGGATATTTTCTATTGCCGCTGACATTTCCTCACTCTCCTAATTAATATTTAAAGCAAAAATTATAAGCAGGATCGTTTTTGATTACAATCAAATACCAATGGCTTAAGGAGAGAACTTCCGCAGGACCGCAAGGCAGACCCTGTAGTTGTCCCAGTTATCGCCGTTGCTGTAGACGCTGACGCCGGAACGGGCAGAGCCCCCAATAACCAAACGGTCGCCATCCTCATCAGTTTCCTGAACTCGGACGAAAATGGATCTATAGCCATTTTGGGCATTGGCAGTCTCATATAAACTCTCACCAGTTACAACTTTATGAAAGAATAAAAATGCTGCTACCTGTTTGAGAGTTCCTAAACCGTAATTGGGACCCACTGTTACTCTCTGTTTTAAGGTTTCAAGAGTTTCAAGCTTCTGAGAGAAATTTTTATATCGGCTCACTTCTAACACCTCATTCGGTATCAAGACCCATTCCCAACAAGCGGATTCAATATCCGCAAAGCGATCAAGTCCATAAAACCCTCTAAACCTCAAAGGATTTATATCATCATTTTTAGCACCCAAAGTATCTCGGCCATAAGCGCTCACCCGTTTTTCCAAATCATTCAAACTCATTGTCGGGATG
>CAZXLK010000037.1:0-12476 GCA_964641775.1 uncultured bacterium
ATTTTACAAAGTCTAAAAGTGAAATATGAGAATGAAGGTACTCACGTACCAAGCACAGATCCTGCTGGGATTTTCAGATCCAATCCTGAAATCGTTACTTTTGTATCTAGAACCCATTCTTGGGGCGTAGGTCCAAGAGCAGGTCTTATCATGGACTGGGTACTAGGATGTGGCTGGAGATTCTATGGAAGCACATATGCTGACATTCTCTACACCAAATACAAGCTGCAAAACAAAACAACTCTGGTAGCATTTACCGGTACTACTACAGGACCAAATGCTCCAGTAGGAGTTCCTGTTAGCATGATTGACAAAGACGTAGTACGCGTTCTCAGAACCCATCTTGATATGGAAATGGGTATTGGCTGGGGCGACTACTGGGATACCAATGACTATCACTTTGATTTTTCAATTGGATATGGTTTCCAAGTGTTCTTTGACCAAAACATGTTCCGTCACTACCTATCTAATGAATTCCTTGGAGCAAACTTAGTTGATCAAGGAAATCTCTACATACAAGGTTTAAACGTTACAGCTAGAATCGACTTCTAAAAATTCGAATCTAGTTCGTTTGATCACTTTTACAGGCTGGTAGAAATACCAGCCTGTTTTTTTTTGTATCAATGTGAGAACGGACTATCTCTCTCAAGGCCCTCTGCGCTCTTCGCAGCTCTCTAGGTTAATTTTTAACCCATCTTAAGAATTCAAAAGCTGGAATTCAAATTTTACCGCAGAGGCTTGAGAGTACGCAAAGTTTCTAGAGAGGAAAAAGATAAGAAATTCATGACTTTTGCAAGTGCCTCTCTCACAGTCCTTACTTCCAGAATTCATCGATGAGGTTTGCGACAAGCCCGGTCCACCCGTTTTGGTGCGAAGCGCCAAGGCCTCGGCCGTTGTCGCCATGAAAGTGTTCATTGAAGAATAGATAATCTTGGAAATGGGGATCTTTATATTTTTCCTCCATTCCAAACATGGGTCTTTTCCCATTTTTATCTTTTTTGAAGATTTTCAAAACACTCTCTGCATAGACTTTTGCCATGTCATGCAAGGTCACAGATTCTTGATTAGGGGCATTTACTTTGAATGTGTCTTTGAAAAACGAGCTTAGCTTCATCAGCGTCTCAATCAGCATGTAATTGAAAGGGATCCAAATAGGCCCCCTCCAATTGGAATTGCCCCCTTTGATTTTTTCTTTCGATTCGCCTGGCTCATAAAAAAGGGTTAGATTTCCCATCCGTGCGGGATTTTTTTCATGATATTTCGAAAGGCTTCTTAACCCAAATTCAGAGCGAAACTCATTGGGATCCCAAAGATAGGTCAAAAACTGACTCATCTCCTTTGAATCAAGAAGGCCAAAGCGGAATTTGCCACCGATTTTTTCCACGCATTTATCGGTTAAATCGCCTTTATTTTCCATAAACCATATGAATGCCGCATAGAAAGTGGGAAATTTTTTCAGCTCCTCCTCATCCCATACATCGCAAGCAAAAAAAGGGATGATGCCGCATAAAGAGCGGACCTTGATTAGTTCCGAAGAGCCGTCCGGATGGCGAAGAGCGCTATAGAAAAATCCATCCTCTTCACTCCAAAGATCATAATTTCTCCAATACCCTTTTCGCATCGCGGCAGTGACATAGACAAAGTGCTGAAAGAATTTGATTCCTAAACTTTCATAAACGGGATTTTTTTTCGCTAAAATCAAAGCCATACGGGTCAGATTCAAACATAAAATCGACATCCATCCGGAACCATCGGATTGGTCCATTAAAAATCCCGGTTGCAGCTTTTCGGATCTATCGGCAAAGCCAATATTATCCATTCCCAAAAAGCCTCCCTCGAAAATATTGTGGCCCAGGCTATCTACCTTATTCACCCACCAGGCAAAGTTGAGAAGAAGCTTATGGAAACATTTTTCCATGAACATGTAATCTTCTCGCCCATGTTTTTCCTTTTCAATTTCGTATATTTTTAAAGCAGCCCAACCCTGCACGGGTGGATTTACATCGCTAAATTCCCATTCATAAGCAGGGATTGCTCCATTGGGATGCTGGAATTGATCGAAAAGAAGGAGCCAAAGCTGCTGTTTTGCAAATTCAATATCTAAAAGGGCAAAAGAGATGGTATGAAAACAGAGATCCCAGGCAGCAAACCAGGGAAATTCCCATTTGTCAGGCATCGATAAAATCCGCATTGAAATGACATGGCGCCAGTGGAAATTCCGAATCTGTTTGCGCGACTCTGGCGGGGGATATTTCGGATTATCGCCATCGAGCCATGATCCAACATCAAAATAATAAAACTGCTTATTCCAAATCATCCCTGCAAGGGCCTGCCTTTGGATCATCTTTTCTTCTTGACTTGCCGTCTTCGGGTGGATTGAATCGTAGTAAATATCTGCTTCCTCTATTCTTTTTGCGATGATTTTTTCCACATCTCTCAAAGGCTCAGACATTTTTTTATTAGTCAGACGGAGCAAGATTTTAGCGCTTTTTCCTGCAGGGATTTCTTTGAAAAAATAATGAAAGGCCGCCTTTGATCCTCTCTTTTTTGGATTTACGGCCTCTTTTTCATTTTTGATGAGATAGCGGTGAAACGCATCTTTTACATGAGGAGAGTCATTTTTTACTTTCCAAAGCGCTTCATTGTTTGAGTCATTTTCCGTGAAAAGAGCCTCCGCTCCTTCAGATCCATAAAGATACTGAGGCCCAAGACGATAATCAAAAAGAAGATGTTTCAAAGAGGGTAGTTTGCTATCGTCTGCAACAAGGCAATTTTCTCCATCCATTTTGATAATGGGAGGCTCTAATTTTTGTTCCCACCAAGACCATTGGTTTCGAAACCAAAGATGGGGCAAAATATGAAGAGGCGCACTCTCAGGCCCGCGATTAAACGCCTCGATCTTGATGCAAAGATCATAGGGTCCTTCTTTTGCATATTCGACAAAAATATCGAAATACCGATTCTCATTTAAAACCCCGGTATCGATGAGTTCATATTCAAGATCATTGAAACTTCTTCGACTATTTACCTGGATCAAATCATTGTAAGGGTAGGCTTTATGTGGATATTTATAGAGATATTTGAGATAGCTATGGGTTGGCGTTGCATCTAGATAATAATAAAGTTCTTTTACGTCTTCTCCATGATTGCCTTCAAAGCCATTCACACCAAAAAGGCGCTCTTTTAAAATCGGATCATTCCCATTCCAAAAAACAGGGGCAAAAAGAAGCACTTGATACCAATCGGAAATGGCCGCAATCCCATCTTCCGAGCGTCTATAGGCCCGCAAATGGGCATGATCATGGGGAAAATAGTTCCAAGGATCGCCATTTGCGCTATAATCTTCCCGCACGCCTCCCCAGCCCCTCTCCGTCACATAAGGGCCCCATCTTTGCCACTCGGGAATCATTTTAACAGATGGCTTTACCCCCATTTTCCAAAGGCTGTTTCCCTCTGCATAGATGCGGTCATATTCCGGATTCATATTCCCTCAGCGTATGCAGCAGCTCCAATGAGCCCCGTATCATCATTGAGAACGACCCAAATTGGAATGGTTTGCAAAAGTCTGGAAAAGCGCCCTTTATCGCGGAAAGAAGAGAGAAAATCTCCCTCTTTTAAAGACCCAAGAATATGAGGGGCAATGCCACCTCCAATATAAATGCCGCCAATTGCCATAAATTGGAGTGCAGCATTTCCCACCTCTGCGCCATACAGGGAAATAAACCACTCCAGCGCTTTTTTACAAGCGGCATCTTCTCCTGTTTTGCCAAAGCTGGAAACAGTAATGGCAGGGTCATTTTTTTCCATTTTCTTTTTAACTTCGGGGGAAAAAACTTCTCGTTTGGTATCAATTAAGAAATGAAAAATGTTTAAAAGGCCTGGCCCTGAAACCACCCTTTCATAAGAAACGTGGCCATATTTTTCTTTTAAATATTGATAAAGGACCATTTCCTCATCATCTCGAGCAGCAAAATCGGTATGTCCCCCTTCTGTTGCAAAGGGGTGATGCTTAACGCCGTCCCAAAAAAGCCCCGCTTCTCCAAGTCCCGTCCCTGCCGAAATTAAGACTTGGTTTCCTATTTGCTTTTCTCCTTTTTGCAGCTCGTACAAATCTTCTGCCAAAAGGAGCTTCAGCCCATGGGCATTGGCTTCCAAATCATTGATCAGCTTCACCTTTGCCTGCAGCATTTGGCCAAGTTCCATTTCATCGAGCGACCAACAAAGATTGGTTACCTTGCATTTTCCATTTCGAATATTGCCTGCAAGGCCAAAGCAGGCTTTTTCGATCTTTTTGTTCTCTAGTTTTTGAAATTTTTCTAAAATTTGCTCTAAGCTCTCATATCTTTTGCTGGAAAATTTGTGCTCGACGACTTTTTTTCCGTTTTCAAAAAGAGCAAGACGGGTATGCGTTCCCCCAATATCGCCAACTAAAATCATGAAAACTCCTTTTTAAGACTTACCACACTTTTTTTTTCTTTGACTAGAAGGAAATCTCCTTCCATTCTTATGCAAAGACATGGAGGAAATTTATGACCCAACAACAACAACAAGACGTATCAAAAAAGAAAGCGCTTGAGCTTGCCATCTCCCATATTCAAAAGCAATTTGGCGAGGGGGCAATCATGGCCCTTGGCAAACATTCGGCAGCCCATGGCCTAAGCGTGATCAAAACCGGCGCCATTTCTCTGGACATGGCCCTTGGAATCGGCGGCGTTCCAAGAGGAAGAATCGTTGAAATCTATGGCCCTGAGTCATCCGGTAAATCAACCCTTGCAACCCACATCGTTGCCAATGCGCAAAAAACAGGGGGACTTGCTGCCTACATCGATGCCGAACATGCGCTCGATCCTCAATATGCCGCAAAAATCGGAGTCAATATCGATGATCTCATGATTTCACAGCCTGATAATGGGGAAGAGGCGCTCAATATTGCCGAAATGCTTGCAAGATCCAATGCAGTCGATGTGATTGTGATCGACTCTGTCGCGGCTTTGGTGCCCAAATCGGAGCTCGAAGGAGAAATTGGCGATCAACATATGGGGCTGCAAGCAAGACTGATGTCGCAAGCGCTTCGGAAGTTGACTGCAACTTTGGCAAGAAGCAATACCTGCGCCATTTTCATTAACCAAATCCGAGAAAAAATAGGCGTTATGTTTGGCAATCCTGAAACCACAACAGGAGGTAGAGCGCTAAAATTCTATGCATCGATTCGGATGGATATCCGCCGCATTACCGGAATCAAAGGCCCCGATAATACCTCCGATATTGGCTCGCGGGTTCGGGTCAAAGTTGTGAAAAATAAATGCGCGCCCCCATTTCAGGTGGCAGAGTTCGATATTCTTTTCAATGAAGGGATTTCCCATATCGGCTCTCTCATTGATGTGGGAGTTGAAAAAGGGGTTATCGATAAAAAAGGGACTTGGTTTAGCTACCAAACCACCCGCCTTGGCCAAGGAAGAGAAGCAGCTCGCGAAGAGATGAAAAAAAATCCCAAGCTGACAGAAGAAATTGAAAGCGCAATTTTAGCTATGAGAGACAAAAAGCCCGAGCCGGCAGCTAGTTAAAAACTCATAGATCTCTTGGAAGGGCTTTGTCCAAAGATGAAGCTCTTCCAAAGAAGTTTTAAAAAGAGCCGTTTCTTTTTCAAAAAGAGACATTGCTTTTTCTATTCCTAAACAAGAGGCAATATTCAACCCCTTATTGCCATCTTGCTCTCTATCTTTTAGATCATCGGCAATTTGAAATGCCATTCCCAAATGACGGGCTAATTTTGAGAGTTTTCCGATTTGATTAGGATCTCCTCCACCAAAAAGCCATCCAAAAATAAAGGAGATCTCAAAAAGAGTGATTGTTTTTTGATCGATGACTTTTTGAATCGTACTCAAGTGATGATTGGGAGGAAAAAGATCGAGGAATTGCCCGCTCGTTGCGCCCTGAATTCCGGCAGTGCGAGTAGCAACTTCTAAGCCTAAGCTGACCGCCCTATCGCCATCTGGAAGCATTTTACCGCTTCGATAGATCGATCCATAGCCTTCTGCAATGAGCGTGTAGCTTGCTAAAATCGCAACAGCCTCGCCATACACTTTATGCAAAGCCTTACGGTCTCTTCGAAAATCCTCATTGTCCATACAGGGAAGATCATCAGCGATCAAAGATGCCGTATGAAAAAATTCAACTCCAAGGGCAGCCTCCATCGCAGAAAACCCCAAGCCTTGAGCCTCTGCGGTAATCATTACTAAAATGGGCCGAAGTCTTTTCCCTCGAGAAAGAAGGGCGTATTCGCAGGCATCTCTCAAGTCATTTTTTTCGCCAAAGCGGCATATGGCATCAGGCAAAGATTCTTCAAACTTTTTGCGGTAAGTTTCAAGGAGCACGGGCTTTTTCCATGAGGGCTTGTAGAGGTTTGAGCTTTCCACCTATTTTGCTAAAAGGGGCAATTGTGCCGCCAAAATTTAAAAGCGGATAGATGATGCTCTCTTTGCCAATCAAAGTCCCCGGATTTAAAACGGTATTGCAGCCAATCTGAACACCATCGCCAATGATCGCTCCAAATTTTTTAAGTCCGGTATGAATCCGTTTTCCATCATGAGAAACCGAGACTTCTTTGCGATCGAGCCTAAAATTGGCGCACTTCACTCCGGCGCCAAGATTGGCCCTATTTCCTACAATGCTATCACCAACATACGTAAAATGAGTTGCCGCCGCATCATCGAAAAGAACCGAATGTTTAATCTCTGAGGCGTGCCCCACCCGAACTCTCTCACCTAAAATACAGCCATCTCTCAACATTGCCCCATGCCGAATGAGACAACCTTTGCCAATGATGCAAGGCCCTTGAATCAAAACCCCGGGCTCAATCACCGTCCCTTCGCCAATCGAAATCCACTCAGGACAATCCAAATGGACACCTGCCGGCACTTCCACATCGATCCGAAACGTTTGCGCTCTCAAATATTCATCCAAAAGAAGTAGCGGATCCCACAAACATCCTTGCCAAAGAGCCGCATGAGCAAAGTTTTTAAGGGAGAAGTAGAGGTCAAAGTCGGACATGAAAAAGAGTATAGAGAATCGGCAATGCAAGCGCAAGCGTTCACGAATTTCTTATCTATGGCCAATGAGGTGAAGATAAAAAGATTCCACCTCTTCCGGAGAGTCAATTGCGATCAAATCCAAATGGGTCTTTAGCTTTTTTTTCGAACAGGATCTGACTCGTCGTTTATGGCGCGGATCTATCATATCAATTAAATGAAGAGTTTTTCCACTTACAATAATATTATTCACCATCCAGTCATTGTGTCTTATTTTCGAGAGTTTTTTTATCTCACGCTTGAGATGTTTTCTCTCAGGATAGATTCCATGATACATTTTAAATGTTAATAAATTAACTCCAGGAATCCAATCACTAGATAAACAAAGATCATATTCCGGCATATTTTTAATTAGCTCTTTCTTTTGAAAATTGCTTTGAATTCTATAATTTTCCATGCCCGAATAATTTAACATCCAGGTTTTGCGTTGGATCGTTGTTTTTTCTTTATCAATGAGATACAAGGCATTGCCAAGGGCTTTTGCTTCCAATGTTTGTAAATGAGCCTCCATTTCCTCCGTTGTAGCTTCAAGAATTGTATGATCGCCCAAATGGACCATCACATCGATTGCTTCTTTCCAATTCGGACCTGCCCAATCCATCCCATGCAAAGCAAGAACCACGCTAAAACTCTCACACTCGCCAAGCCTTTTTAGATCCTCCATTTGGACGGGTTTATTGAGATAGATGATATTCCTTAAATTCTTCTGTTTGCACCGTTTTAAAAGGGGAGGATGGTTTCCCTCAATCATCACAGAGAGGGCATCATAATCTTTGGCAATCCGAAAAGAATAATCGCCATTTCCCGCACCAACCTCTATTACATCAAACCGGCGCTCATATTGATCCAGAAGCTCTTTGATGAGTTGATACTTTGCTTCAAACTCAGGAGAAGTTTTAGGTTGCAGAAGAGGAAAGAGAAGGCAAATGAAGAATGCGGACAAAACAAAAAATAGAATCTTTTTCAAAAATCAGCCTCAAAGAAGAGGATTGTAGGAAATTTAGGAAAAAAGTTGAAGAGTCATTCGGGAAACGTTCAAGGAATCGGGAAACGCACAGGGGCCCCCGAAGATGCACCGTCTTTGGGGTGGAAGCGCGAGACACTTGCAAAAGTCTCTCAGTTCAAAAGAGGGGGACAGGATAACGCTCTCGCTCTTCGCGAGAGCTAAGGATAGCGCTGCTAAAGCAGCTAAAGATATGCAGGATTCGGGGGGCAAAGCCCCCCATACCCCCAGAAGGGCCCCTACTTTTTGCTTATCGCAAAAATGCATTCGGCGAAAAACTTTCTTTACAACCTTCGGTTGACGAAAATTTTCCACCTCATGTCCTTGGAACAAGTTCCAAGTCGGGGCCCTCATTAGCTACACCCTTGAGTACTATCGAGGGCTAGGCCTCCACTGAGCTTCAGCTAGAGAGGCCCGAAGGAAATTTTTTTTTCGAGCCGAAGGATTGAAGAAAAAAAATTTTCGAAGGGCCAACCTTTTTTGCACAGCAAAAAAGTGGAGGCCTAATTATCTGGGTTGCACTGTTCCGCACAAAAAAGAGCGCTCCCCCGCTCTTTTTTGTGATTCCACAGCCCTGCATCCTGTCTATCCTTAGCTGCTTTAGCAGCTTATCCTTAGCTCATCGCTCCGCGATGAGCGTGATCCTGTCCCGCTGTTGTGAGCTCCTAGACTTTTTGCAAGTGTCTCGCGCAAACGTTCACGAAGTGTTATGAACAAAGCTGACAATCCCAATCTATTATCTATATATAAAGAGATATAGATACTCATCTTCTGGCACTGTGGAAATGTAGACAGGTATGCGAATGATAGAGGGAAAAAATTTTGTTTACAACTTGTCGACATCCCGTTCAAAACCGCCTACTTTTCAACAACGAGCCTTTCACAAACAACTTTTCAACAAACTTATGAACAAGAAAATTTACCACAGAGATAGACACCACAGAGAAAAAAATCATCCTGCTGATCCTGCCCCAGCAATAGCTGGGATCTTGCAGATCCTGTCCCAATTTTAAAAAAAACAGGATATGCAGGATCATCGCTCCACCCCAAAAATGATGCATTTTTGGGGAAGAACGGGTAGCGATGGCATGATGGTCAGGATGGGCGAAGAAAAGGGTTTGAGGTGGCAAGGAAATAATTGCGGACGGCATCTTTTGCACCAAGCTTGCCGAAGAGAAGATTTTCCAGATATTTAGATTTAGGGAGTTGATTGATTTGAGGGCTGATTGCTGCGCCAATTTCTCCATAAAGGCCAGCTTCTCCCGGGTATTCTATTCCCTTTGTCTTTTTTAGGTTGTCCAGCTTTGCCAATTCGATCAGGCTTTTAAGAACTGCAGTTTCAAATCTTTCTAAAAGATTTTGGTCGCTAACGGAGCGCTCGGTCACACAAAAATGGGCAGCTTCTTTTGCAATATTGCTACAGGTAAATCCATGGTCTTCCATGAGTTTTGTAAAGCCATAAATTGCCCCTTTTTCATATCCCATCTCTTCATCGATTTTGAAGGCAACTACATGTGCATCCACTTCGCCCAAAAGTTTCAATGCAACTTGGCTTTTAATGATGTTCCCCATTGCAATAGCAGTCTCGCGAACCTTCTTTCCCATTTGCTCATATCCCTCTTTTCCTCTTTTTAAAAGAGCTAAGAGAGCAGTGAATGCCGCAACACAAGATTGGCTTCCCGCTTTTGTGGGCGTTCCATAAATGCCCCCTAGCCAATCTGGGAAAGAATAAATTGGATAAAAGGCGAGATTATGGCCGATAGGCATTTTTTGTGTGATGAGAACCGATACTCCTTTAGGCGCGGAGCCACCTTTGTGAGGATCTGTGGAAATACTTGTGACTCCATCAAAAGTGAGATATTGGGGATTGCAATAGATATCAAAGAAACTTCCCAGGCAGTTATCCACATGCATTCCGAAATTCAGCTTTTTAGCTTCTCTACCCATCACAGCAAATGGATCCATGTGTCCTGTTGGATAGTTTGGCGTGGAACAAAAATAGGCAACGATCCGGGATTGATATTTATTTGTTAAATAATAGAGTTCATCAATACGGACATTTCCATTTTCATCCGTTGGAATTTTAACCAATTGAAATTTCAAATCTGCTTGCGCCTTATCGAGTCCTGCATGAATTGTATCGGGAGCTAAAATCACGCACTCTTCTTGTTTCAATCCCTTTTCTCTTATCCCCCATTCGACATAGCCCTTAGCTGCAACCATAAGACTCTCCGTTCCACCCGATGTGACAAATCCTGCAATTTCATCAGGTTGTCCTCCATAAAGCCTTCCAATCATTTGAATGAGCTGAAAATGAATGAAAGAGCCCACAGCAAATTCTTTGCCATGGAGAGGATTCCATAGATAGGAGAGCGCCATTGCCAGCAAATAGAGCCTGTGGAGCTCGGCAGCCTCTTTTTCTTGAGGAGATAAATCATCCGGAATCGGCGGCAATTGAATCGGCTCATCAATGAGACTTGGGAAATAAATGGCGCCGGAGAGATGCTGTCCTTCAAGAGGAGCGCTTGTAGCTTTTGCATAGAGAAGAATCAACTCTACCAGCTCATCAAAAGACATTCCTTTTTCAGGAATCTCTCTAAAAGGCTTTCCAAATTTTTCCCATTTCTCGAGCTTCGATTTTTGAAATTCGATGCGCTGCTCTTGCAACTTTTGCTCATATTTTTTCCGTATGGATGGAATCAAAAAGAGCGCGCGGATTGCTAAATTCTTGTCTTCCTTTGCCTCTCCTTCTTCATACAAACGGCCAATCAACTTAATCGCCAGCTGTGCTGATGGAATTGCAAGAAGAAGGATCACCGGATGGACCCGGGAAAGATAGGAACAAATTTTTCGATCCGCAGAGCTAATTAAAGAAATGGCCATCTTAATCTCCAAAATTTTTAAAAACGGAAAATGATACAAGATTTTTTAAATGTTGTCCCGAAAAAAATTCATCTTGCAGATCATGCCTCATCTTGCATATCTTGTTTTTTCTACCGGGAGGATAAGAAATGAATATTTTGCCTATTGACCAAATGATTCAAGAAAAGCACATGCTATCCAGTTCATTTTACCAAGCTTGGACGCAAGGTAATTTAACCAAATCCACACTCCAATCGTATGCCAAGGAATATTATCAGCATGTCAAGGCATTTCCTACCTATATTTCCTCACTCCATAGCAGATGCGATGATCCAAAAATACGCCGGGAACTTTTAACAAACCTCATGGATGAAGAGGCAGGCTCTCCCAACCATCTCGATCTTTGGAGAAACTTTGCTTTAGCAATCGGAGTTGACGCCGAAGATTTAGATACTCATAAACCGGGAAACTTTACCCAAGAATTGATCAATCATTTCCAATCTAGCTGTAGCGATGAGTCCATAGCACTTGGCGTAGCCACTCTTTACAGCTATGAAAGTCAAATTCCTGCCATTTGCCAAACCAAGATTGATGGCCTGAAAAAGTGGTACGGCATTACAGATCCCGAAGGCTACCGCTATTTCACCGAACATGCAACTGCAGACATCGAGCATTCAGCTCAAGAAAAAAAGCTTCTCAGCCACCTCGTCCAACCAAAAGAAGAAACCGCCGTTTTAAAAAGCGTGGAAAACACCCTCACTGCCCTGAACAAATTTTTAAATGCTTTCATGCCTGATCCTGTCTGCATAGCAGTATAAAATAAAAAAAGGAATTTCCATCATGTATAACAATATATCAAAAATTAGACTTTATTCCATGACCGAAGTCATTTTGCCCTATTCAGAAAAACCCCTTAACCCTGAAAATATTGATGAAAAAATAACAACACTAAGCAACCATATTGCCCATTTGAATTCTCAATTATCTCAAAGAAAGACTCACGGAGGGAAAGGATTTCGTGCAAAAAAGAGTTCATTGCAAAATCAAATATCTCTTGCAACAAATCGACTAAATCTCCTTCTAAAGGCCCAAGATCTATTACTTCCAGAAGGTAGACGATCAAGAGATAGACATGCCACAGAGAGAGATATTAAGGATCACGGATGAAGATTGCGTAATTCTGTGATATAAACGACTTAAGAAAAAAAATCTCGGTCATGAAATAACTTTAGGCCATCACTTTACCGGCTCCGGTAAACCAATCCAGTCTGGAAATGACCCTGACCATCACTTTGCCGGCGCCGGCAAACAGATCAACTTTGGGAGGGGGCTCCCAAACCGTTGACGATTATCATAGTTTTGCCTGCAATCTTATTGCCCAAATCAGTATTTTGAAACGGTCAGAGGCTCTTGAAATTTCCCCTAAAGATTTGCTGCCTGACTGAGACTTCCAAATCTTTTGCAATGAAGATATTAAAAAATTCGCTAAGATAAAAAGCATGAAAATTCTTTTTTTCTTAATG
>CAZXLK010000038.1:0-7338 GCA_964641775.1 uncultured bacterium
ATCGCAGCGCCTATTGCAACTGCTTCATCCGGGTTGACCCCTTTATGAGGCTCTCTTCCAAGAAGATCTTTCACTTTTTGCTGAACCGCAGGCATACGGGTCATACCGCCAACGAGAATCACCTCGCCAATATCGCTATTAGAAAGGCCTGAGTCTTTGAGTGCTTTTCGGCATGGCTCAATCGTTCTTTCGATGAGATCATGGCAAAGGCTTTCCAATTTTGCCCGGGTAAGGGTTAGCGCCAAGTGTTTTGGCCCGCCTGCATCCATCGTGATGAAGGGCTGATTGATCTCCGTTTGCATTGTGCCGGAAAGCTCGATTTTTGCCTTTTCGGCAGCGTCTCGAAGCCTTTGCAAAGCCATCTTATCTTTGGAAAGATCGATGCCATTTTCTTTTTTGAATTCATCCAGCATCCAATGGATGATCGCATTATCAAAGTCATCGCCGCCAAGACGGGTATCGCCATTTGTGGCAAGAACTTCAAATACGCCATCTCCGATTTCTAAAATCGAAATATCAAACGTTCCGCCCCCTAGGTCATAGACTGCCACCTTTTTATCGGTATGAACTTTATCAAGGCCGTAAGCAAGCGCTGCAGCTGTTGGTTCCGGAATGATCCTTTTGACTTCCAGACCTGCAATTTTACCTGCGTCTTTGGTCGATTGACGCTGCGAGTCATTGAAATAGGCAGGAACGGTAATGACCGCTTCTGTCACTTTTTCCCCGAGATAGGCCTCTGCCGTTTCTTTCATTTTTGTGAGGATGTAGGCAGCCGCTTCTTCCGGAGAGACCATTTTCCCTTCTACTTCAAATGCAACGTCTCCGTTAGCATTTTTCGTCACTTTGTAAGGGACGGTGCTGGTTTCTGATTGGGCCTCGCCAAATTTCCGTCCAATAAAGCGCTTTGTCGAATAGAGCGTTTTATCGGGATTTGTGATGGCTTGCCGTTTCGCCGGAACCCCAACGAGCCGCTCGCCGCTTTTAAAAGAGATCACGGATGGAGTTGTTCTTGCACCTTCCGCGTTTGCAATGACCACAGCAGATCCCCCCTCCATGATTGCCACGCAGGAGTTGGTTGTACCAAGGTCTATACCAATGATTTTGTTTTTATTCTTCGTTGCCATAATTTTTCCCTAATGTTAATTCTTCCGAGCCCGCATCATTTTCTTGTGGGCTTTCAGTTATGTTTTTTTTCGGATGCTTTGCTACTTTTACTCTTGCAGGCCGTACTGTGCGCAAAGAGCTTTTGTAGCCTTTTGTAAATTCATGAAGGATCGTCCCGTCGGGATGCTCCTCCGTTTCATCGATTTCGACTGCTTCGTGCAGATCGGCATCAAACGTATTCCCCTCGGAGTGGAAAGAGACGATTCCATGGTTATGGAGCACCTCTTTAAACTGCGATAAGATCATCTCAAACCCAACTGCCCAATTTTTCACTTCGCTTCCGGAATTTTCTGCAAACCGAAGCGCATTTTCCAAATTGTCAATTGCAGGGAGAAATTCCCCAATTGCATTTTCAATCCCAAAGCGGACCATCTCATGCCGCTCTTTTTGCATTCGCTTTCGCATGTTTTCCATTTCAGCGATTGCGCGTAGATACTTGTCTTTGAAATCTTCCTCAGTAGTTTTTTCTTCTTCTGTCATTTTTTTTCCAATAATATTGATGTGTTTGTAAGTTCTTTATTTGTAGCCTTTGGCGTCCGGAAAGTGATTTTGTATTTATAAATGCTTTCCGTCAGAGAGCGGCTTAAACTCTCGCTAAAAAGGCGAGTGAGCCCAATCAAATTTCGATAAGGGATTCTCATAGGACCTAATAGGGCAATTGCCCCCGCAACAGTTTGGTTGATTCGGTATGGAACGGCTATTACAGCGCACTCTGATCCGGGAGGAACGGATGGGCAAAGTTCATCGCCAATCCAATAAAGCATTTCATTTTTTTTGCAGCATTCTTGTAAAAGATTTTGCATCTCGGTTTCATCTTCTAAAAGAGAGAGGCTGCTTGCTAGCGCTGCTGCATCATTGAATTCGGGGTAGCTGAGAAGTTTCGATAGGCCGCATCGGATGATATCTTCGTGAGAAAAATTCGCATAGCCAACAACATGGCGGACCATCACTTCATTGTAAATTCTTTGAGAGAGCTTTGCGTCCATCTCATTTTTAAAAAAGGGCTTTTCCCCCTGATTCATCCGCCAGAGAAAATACTCTTCTGCTGTGTGCAAAAAAAGCGGATCGATGGGGCGCTCAATATAAATCAGCTCAGTTCGAACCAGGCCAAAATCGGTAATGATCACAGCTAAAAGTTTGGTTTTATCCAGTTCAATGAGCCGAATATCTTGGACAAAGTCTTGATCGAACCTTGGAGTGGAGACGAAAACGGCACATTTGGTCATGTCGGAAAGAAGCTCTGCTGCCTGGCTAATTAAAGTTGCAACTTCTTTTGTCTCTTTTTTGAGGGCCTCATTTAAGGCCTCTTCTTGCCCTTCTTCCACCTGGCCTTGGTTTTTATAGGTATCGGCATAGACTTTAAAAGCTTTTTCGGTGGGAATCCTGCCGCCGGAAGTATGCTGCTGGGTAAGAAAGCCAGCCTCTTCCATCTTGCTAAAATAATTTCTTATCGTGGCAGAGCTCAAAGATTCAAAGCCCTGTTCCTGCAGCGTGCTTGAACCAATCGGCTTGCCTGTCTTCAAATAGAGCTCAATCAATCCCAATAATACGGCCATTTCGCGATCATTCTTCGGGAGTTTTTTTGTAGGAAGTGGTTTGTAGATCGGATTTTTCATATTTATCTTCCATTCTATCAAATCGCCCGGATTTTTAGCAATCTCCAATCGAGATTGCTGATTTTTTTATTTAAATAATTGACTTAGAAAAGATTAGATCTTTTTATAAAAAAGAATATACGATTGGGATAAATATTTTTGAAATTCTTGTTGGGATAAAGGAAAAACTTGGGCGTCGTCCGCCAAGATGTAGCTATGTATCCCATTTTCATCAATAGTGCGCCGAAGAGCGTAATAGTGGCCGCCATCTCGGTTAGGGCCCTGATGAATGACCACTCCATCAATGCGATACTGCCCGCCGGTATTGTCTAAGAAATATTCTTTACGGAGCTCTAATTCTTCACCAATGCCTTGCACATGGGAATTGATTTTTCTATGGTTATCGAACCTTTTGAATGAAATCGTAAGCCTCTCAGGAGCTTTCTCAAAGACTTTCCGTTTCGATACAAAACGGAACTCTTTTTCTTGCCCTGTGTGATCCAATCTTCGAAGACGCTCATCTTGCCTTGATTTATTTTCAAAGAAATATCTTTGTATCATGGAAGAAAAATCATTTCGAGCGTCAAAGGAGAGCTCAATTTTGCCAAAATTGGGCTCCGGGGGCTCCCAAAAGATTTTGTTTGCAGCATCAATGACTCTTTCCTCGCTACCGAGGCTAACAGGGACTTTTCCAAAAAAAAGACTCCAAAGCCAAGAGAAAAAAGTTGCGATATCATCCAGCACGCTTGCTGTCCAAATGCGTGTATGGAAAATGGCGGTATCTTCCGGTAAATACCCAAGCAGTTTACCCATAATTACCATGAGAGCTTCTTCCGGATCTTGTTGGACGGGTCCTCTTCCCTCAAGCCCCAATAAGGCTAAAGACTCTCGGATTTGGTTTGTTATTTCTCTTGGAACCGGGATCCCTTTAAGCTGGCAACTTCTATAGATTTTTAGATAATTGAAAATACCAAGAAGGGCCCTTTTATCGTTTCCCTCGGCTTTGTCTACGGCTAAATGAAAAGCTTCAAGAATTTGAGGATCAACCGCTAAAAAGGCTTGGGTAAGGGCCGCAAAAAAACAGGTATTGCCTCCATTTGGAATTGTGGCAAGTGCATTCACTCTCAATGCTGTTTCATGGACGGTACTTCTATTGATAGGGCGTCTAGGTGGAGAAGCGGGATTGAATTGGATTTCGTCTCTTTTTCGGAAGTGGATAGGCTCTATATGCCGTCTTGCCAAATCACAAGGGGGAAAACGGGGTTCATTTAAAACTGCAATATAATGGATGAAGGAATGAAACGGCAGTGATGCCAAGCGGTAAAGATAGGAAAGAGGAGCTCCAATTGCGCTGATCATGCCAAAGATTATAGCATAGAAATAGTTAAAAAACCATAAAGGAAATTTTTCTCTTTCTAATCCTCAAAAAGGGAATTGTCCTTGTCCAGAATGGGCAGAATATCGGCAAGAGCCGGGCTCCAATCGAGGCCGCGGCTGTAGATCAGTCTAGACGCGATATGGCAAGAAATAATGGCTTTTTTATGGATATCGGGCATGGCGAGAATTTCTGTTAAATATTTTTTTCGAAGAAGCGGCGGGCAGTAATGGATCAGGCAGCGGATGAGAAGATCATCTTTTTTCTTCGAGAGGGCAAGCGGCTCGAGATATTCCAAAAGCTGGTATTTGTAGAGGTTGATTTTGTCAGAAATTTTATCGGAAATATCTGAGAGAAGCGCCCCAGTTTTTTGATGGGTTGTGATGAGAAGGCGAGCTTCATTGAGAGCAGTTTTTCGGATGATTTCTAAAACCTCTTTTACGAACTCATCTTTGTGTTTTAAAAAGTCCTCCTCCGACATGCAAAGCCCTGCAAGAACTTCAAAAGAAGAGGTGATGACGCCCCCTTTATTGCAGGAGCTATCTTTAAGAATCAGACAGCCCAATTTTTCAAGCGCCTCTCTGGCCCCCGGCGTTAAGTAGAGGTTGGCCCCTTCCACAATGGCTTTGGATGTCGGTTTTCCTTGAGCGTCCAAATAGGTTGTATAATTGGTTTCATTGAGAGTTCGGGGTCTTCCTCCACCCGGGACAAAAACATCGGCAATTGTTCTATGAACATTGTTTCGATAAAGAAGATTCATTTCAGATCCCGTCAGCCATTCTTCAATGAGTTCCTCTTCTTTTTTTCTCCAAAGAAGAGTCAATGTTGCATATTCGCTCTCTTCTTTTTTAATTCGAAGATCAAGAAGAAATCCCCCATCGGAGAGCATTTGCGGCGGGAAGTGGCGAATGGGCAGCCCTTTTTTGAAAAGATCGACCATTTCCTTTAGATCAAGACCGAGTGGATCAAAAACTGTGCCTGAGACGTCTGTCAGCGCTACGAGCTTTGCCGTTTTCGGATAGAATTTAAAGAGATTATAGATTTCATTTCCGGCGACATCTCCATCAGGCCCGCCGGACATTTTAATGGTAAAGGGATCTTTTTTAGGATTGATTTTTAAATATTTAAGAATCTCTTCCAAATAGACATTTACACCGTATGATGTGACGCCGTATTCTTTATGGTTGATCCCGGCGCCGGGCTTGCTCGTCATGAAAGATCTTCCCGGCTTGTAGTTGCATTGAACTGCAAAATCGGCAATCCATACGATCATGTCGTTGGAGATATTTTCATCGGGGCCAAGATAGATATATTCGGGCTTTTTCCAATAATCGATGACCGATTTTGCCCGCATCGTACCGTCCTCTTCGCAATTGATCAGCGTCATAAAGCTATCAATGAAGCATCTCTGCGAACTATTGATAAAGGCTTGCCTTTGCGCTTTTCGATGCTCGATGATTGTCTCATCAATGGTTTTACTATCCTGCCCATCTTCTTCCATTTCTTTTCGATAGATCTCTTCTTCTTTTGCAAAAACATCCATGGGCTTTAGGAGGATCGTTGTTTTTGCACCCCCTTCGGGTATATCTTTATTTTTCTTTTGCTGTGTGTAGGCAAGATTGTAGGCTTCTGAAAAGAGGTTGTTTCTTTCCTGGACAAATTGTTCTCTTCTTTCGGGAATGACTGTCCGCATTCCCCCTCGGGCAAGATCTTTAAAGCGGATATTAAAGCCAATGAAATGCATGCCGCGGATAAAGAAAATCCCAAAGGGAAGATCGGGAAATTTTTCCTTCCGGTGGTAAGGGACATTGTCGAGATAGCTTGCATCAAGCCGGAAACTAAAGCTTGTTTTATTGTGGCGATAAAAATTGGTTTTCAAAGTGCATTGGATAAACTGCACCCCTTGGCGCAAGATATTTTTGCGCCGAATGTCATTGATCGCCTGTCCTGTGTCTAGCTTTTCAATGAGATTTGACAATTCATGCGTTTGTTTTTGGAAAGCTGCAACATTATTTTTTTCAGGATCAAATTTGGACTCAAAGGCTTTGCAGAGTTTTACGGTGAGCTCCGGATGCCTACAAAATCCTTCGACAATGTGCTCTAGCGAATAGAGATTGGGATCGGCATAAACCAAGACTTGGTGGACAAAACTGATGAAATTGCGGACTAAATGCCCTTCATTTCCCGTTAAGAGATTGGTTTGGACAAAGATAGTTCCTACAGGATCATCGATTTCAAAGAATTTCGTCATGACGATCTCTCTTAAAAAATCGTCAATGTCCGCCTCTTCCCAGGCAGCTCTTCCATTTATGCCATGAAGCCCTAACGATAAAACCAAAACGTTTTCGGTGCTGTAAGGATCGACATAGGTTGCCACAAACTTTTGGATTGCAAGATGATGGTTATAGATGATTTTTGCAAGACGATACAAAAACCCCGCTTTTGGAACGCTTCGCCAAGCAATGACAAGTTGTAGTGACGGCGCATCTTTTTCTTTCCAATTTTCATTGCGCTTGACTTCGTATTGACATTGGTCGTTATCCTTTGCTCGGAACAACATTTCGAGAACAAGCTTTAGCCTCTCTTCTGTCATCGAGCGCAAAAATCTGGCCGTCATTCCCTGGATGAGCGCTTCAAATTCTTTTTTTTTCAAATTGGGCTGGATCTCTTTGACAAGCTCCAAAAGCTTCGCCTTCATATCTTTGCTGAGCTTATCATCGACTTCAGGCTCGCGGAAATAGACCATGGCAATCCGCAATTTGCCTTTTTTCACACCCGGAGGGGGCTCATTGGAAACAAAAGCCCTGTAGTAGCGGATCGTATAGCCGGAATAGTTTTTCAAAATCTTAAGATCTGCATCGGGGCCATCCATGCAGGAAGAGATTGCCATTTGTTTTAAATGAATATGAGAAAAGCGGTCTTGCAAGGAAAAGGTTAAAAGATTGCGAGCAATAATGCTCCGCATTTCAGGATCAGCTTCATCCAAAAAGCTCATCGGCATGTGCTTGACAAGCCAACGATAAATCTCTTCGAATTCAGCAGACTCTTTCGCAACTGCCTTCTTCAACTCTTCCGTAGATAGGGGAGGATACTTGGCCTGCTCCATTATACTTTTTCTTTTGCACCTGTTTCAAGTAGTTGTCAAGAAGCACATTATACACTCGTGGGCCCTTTTTCAGACAGGCAGCAGCCTCAGCAGGATGG
>CAZXLK010000038.1:7438-12382 GCA_964641775.1 uncultured bacterium
GTCCCGCCTTCGTGGAGGAGGACGGCAGCCCAAAGGGGGACGAGGCCAAGGAGGGCGGGGATGGTAGCAAAGCAGATTACGCATAGGGCGAGGGTAAGATTTTGCTTTACGATCTTGATGGTTTGGCGGGCTTTGGAAAAGACAAAGTTGAGGAGGCGAAGATCGTCATTGAGGAGGACGACATCCGATGCGTCGACTGCAGTGGCGCTTCCGATTTTTCCCATGGAAATGCCAACGGTTGCCCGGGCAAGGGCCGGCGCGTCGTTGATTCCATCTCCTACCATGGCAAGGCCTCCAAAATCAGAGAGTTCCGCAACTTTGGCAAGCTTATCTTCAGGCTTTAGATCGGCAAAAATTTCAGTAATTCCTACAACGAGTCCCACCGCATGAGCGCTTCTTAAATGATCTCCTGTGAGCATGATCGATTGTAAAGGAATGGTTTTAACGACCGCGGCGGCCTCGTTACGAACCTTGTCGGCAAAACGGAAAAGAAACGTATCGCCATCAATAGTGAGGGCCGCATGAATCCCTTCTCCTTCCTGGTTTGCTTTTCCTATAAAGACTTTTTTTCCTTCAACCACTCCTTCAAGACCTGATCCGGGAATTGCCCGAAAAGTTTCAATTTTTGCAGGTTCGATCTTTTTGGAAATGGCCAGGTTGCAAATGGCAGTTGCAATGGGATGGACGACATTTCTTTCGAGGCCATAGGCAATTTGCAAGGCCTCATCCATTGAAATTTTTGGGGTGCCAAGAGGCTTGATTTCGGTGCAAACGAGATCGCCTGTGGTAAGAGTTCCTGTTTTATCAAAAGCAATCATGGAACAGCTGGCAAGGGCATCGAGTGTAATGCCCCCTTTGAGAAGAATTCCCTTTTTTGCGCATACGCTAATTGCGCTCAAATAGGCAGTTGGGGTTGCAATGATGAGAGCACAAGGAGATGCGGCGATCAAAAAGGCAAGGGCGCGGTAAATGGCCCCTTCATGCCCGCCATAACCGGTCGTTAGAAAAAGAGGCAAAGTGATGGCAAAAAGAATGGTAAGTGCGATAATGGTTGTTGCATAGTGTTTGCCAAAACGATCGAGCCATCTTTGAAGGCGTGGCTTTGCATCTTGCGCGGCGGTGATGAGCTGGATGATTTTAGCAAGAGTCGAATCGGAGCTTGTACGAGTGACTTCAATGGTAATCAGCGATTCCAAATTGCGGGCGCCTGCCGGCATTAGGTCGCCCGGCCCTTTCGAAATAGGGATGCTTTCTCCAGTTAAATGGACGAGATTTACCGAGGAATTTCCATCAATTACCTTTCCATCGAGTGGGACAATTTCTCCATTTTTGACGAGAATTTTTTCACCGACATGGACTTCTCTCACTGCCTTTTCATAAATCATCCCATTCGAATCGATCAAAAAGGCAAATTTGGGGGCAATGTTGTTGAGATTATGGATTGCGCTTTTTGCTTTACGGGAAACACTTTCTTCCATTCCATGAGATACCTCAAATAAAACAAGAAGAAGAGCCCCTTCCAAACCACTTCCCAAAAGAATGGCGACAAAGGCGGCGATTGTCATTAAGACATCGATATTGATCTCGAGGTTTTTTAAGTCTTTAATGGCTGCGATGAGTGCGGGGACGCCAACTAAAAAATAGACAAAAGAGAGCAAAAAATGGGAGAGGGGAGGAAAATGAAAAGAGACCCCAAAAGATGCTAGGAGCAAAATAGCCGCTGCAAAAGAGCTTCTTAAGGAGAGGTTTTTACCAAAGGATTTCGAAGAGGGAGTAAGAAAAGGGCTGATACTTTCCTCTAGCCCTGAGGCAAAAAATTCATCAAACATGTAGGGTTTTTTCATCTTAACCTGAGTTTTGGAGTGATTTGTCTATGGGATTCAAGGAGATTTCGAGCATATTTTTGGCTTTGGAGTCGAAGGCAATATCGGGACGAACATCTTGCCGAGGCGAAGAGACGAAAAGATGCCGAAAGAACTTGAATACCATACAAATAAATTCGAAACTCAGGTTTTTACTATCATTGAACTATCATCTGCGCTGCGAAATAGGCAACAATGGAAGCTAGCGCTGCATTGGCAAGGTTCCAAATCATCGCAGGAAGAGGTTTATTTTTTTCTAAATGGGCAACAACTGCTGAAAAAGAGGCAATGACAACTGCAGCAGCAAGACCCGCACCCCACCAGGGAAGGAGAAAAAAGCCAATCGACATGATACAGCTTGCAATCAAGACTCCAACAAATGCTCCAAGGGCTTGTTTCAAGGGATGTTCATAAGATTCCAAGGAGAGGCCAAGCTCCTCTTCCAGCATAACCTGTAAAAGGCGATTATCATCGGCCATCAAAATATCGACCGATTCATCTAAAAGTTTTCCTGAAAATCCTTTTGCGGCATAAAGGGCTTTGAGCTCTTCTCTCTCTTGCGCCCGGTGATGCTCAATTTCCCATCTCTCTTCTTCGATCAGCCGATGGAGCCGTTCCAGCCTGGAATAGCCTAAAATAGCGCTCCTCCCCACTTTCCAAAAGAGCCAGCCAACGATGAAGCATAAAAAGATTAAATGGATTTTTTCAGAATGGAATTTCAGCTCGCTAAACAAGGTCCAAAGAACCACCAAAATTAAAGCAGTTTCTTTAGCAGCATCGGCAGCTGCGCTATAATGGCCGGGAAGCTCTGCCCCATGAATTTCTTCAGAGGCCGCCTTACCCCTTAATCTGGCCTCAATGACGTGCTCAATTGCCTCTTTGCCTTTAAAATGCAAAGGAATTTCTTGTTGATCCATACCCCAGTAATTTTAATCAATAGCTGCTTTAAGGAGAAGACAAAGCGCTTCTTCGTCTTTGCATGCAATGGTTTCTCTCACAGAATGCATAGACCAGCCGGCAATTCCAAGATCGACAGTTGGGATGCCGAGCTGTGATGCAATAATGGATCCGATCGTGCTTCCGGATGGGATATCGGAGCGGGATGCATATTTTTGTAAAGAAATCTGATTTTTTTCAGCTACACTTTGAATGAAACTTGCCGATTCCGATTGGGTTGCATAGGCTTGATTGGCATGGAATTTAAGGACCGGCCCTTTGCCTAAAAGCGGGGCGTTTTGCGGATCGTATTTATCTGCAAAACTTGGGTTAAATCCATGGGCAAGATCGGCGGAGATGCAAAGCGAATTTGCTTTTAGGCGGAAAAAATCTTCCCGATCCATTTTGTAAAAAAGAGAAATCCTTTCCAATATCTCATCGGCAAAACGGGAATCTGCTCCTACATAGGTTCTTGAACCAACTTCTTCATGATCAAAGAAAAATGCAACTTGAAGCTCGCTTGTTGACTCAGCATAAATCATTGCATGGAGCGCTGCAAAGGCAGACGTCAGATTATCGAGGCGATAGGATGCTAAAAGCTCCGATTCAAATCCCATGAAGCTGGGAGGCTCCGATGGAATTAAAAATAAATCATAATTAAGAAGTTTTTGAAAACCATGGTGTTTTTTTAGCCACTGTTCCAAATGGATTTCTTCTCCACGTAGAGAATAAACCGGCTTTAAATGATCCTGTTTATTCACGAAGAATCCTTTCTCTGTTACGTTTCGGTCCAAATGAAGAGCAAGTCCTGGGATAATGACCGGATATTCATCGAGCTTGACCAAATGGGAAATCGGAGGGCCGACGTCATTTGCAACGGTTATCTTTCCTGCTAAATACAAATTGCGATCAAGCCAAGTATGAAGAATGGGAGAGCCATACGCCTCTGTTCCAAATTGTCCAATCGATCGGTTTGTCATTTCCGCTTCCGGCTTGATTTTCAAACAAGGGCTATCTAAATGAGAAACGATGATTTTTGCGAGATTTGGCTTTTCCTTTGGAAGTCTAAAAGCTGCAATTAAAGATCCTCCCCGAATGAGAAAATATTTTTGCCCTGCTTCCAATTCCCATCTTTCATTTTCTTCCAGAGGAGAAAAATCGGCCTCTGCCAAACCATTGGAAATTTCCACTGCCGCATGAAACACCGTCGGCGAGCGCTGCAAAAATCTAACAAATTCAAGGATCATGTTTCTTAAATACTAACCTATGCCTTTTTGGCGCAAGGTTTGTAACGGTAATGGTAACGGTCACGGTATCGGTCACGGTATCGGGATCGGGATCGGGATCGGGTTTAGAGGGGTTTAAGGGTTGTGATCTCTTTTTCCAAATACTTATGGAGGATTTTTGGGATGTGGATGGAGCCATCAGGTTGTTGGTTATTTTCTAAGATTGCGGCCATGAGGCGAGAGGTTGCAAGGCCGGAGCCGTTGAGGGTATGGACGAAATGGGGTTTGTCATTTTTCTTGTGGTAGCGGATTTGGGCTCTTCTTGCTTGAAAATCGGTGCAATTGGAAACAGAGGAGACTTCATAGTAGCGATCTTGCCCGGGAAGCCAAACTTCGAGATCAATGGTTTTCGCAGCGGCAAAAGACATATCGCCTGTAGTGAGTAGCATTGCGCGGTAATGCAGGCCAAGCCCTGATAAGATCTCTTCGGCAGAGGATCGCATTTTTTCATAAATACCGGGGCTATCTTCAGGAGTGCACAAGCAAAAAAGCTCTACTTTATTGAATTGATGCGTTCGGATGAGGCCCCTTTCTTGGCTTCCCGCAGCTCCGGCTTCTCTCCGAAAACAGGGAGTATAAGCTGTGTAGAGCAAAGGAAGCGTTTCAGCATCTAAAATTTCCCCTGCATGCATGCCGTTTAAGACTGCTTCTGATGTTGGGATCAAGTAAAGGTGGTAGTCGGGATCGTGGATTTTAAAAAGCTGGCTTTCAAATTTTGGCAAATGGGCAGAGCCAAACATCGTTTCGGGGCGGGCAAGAAGAGGGGGGATGATTTGGGTAAAGCCATTTGTGATATGGGTATCGAGCATGTAATTCAATAGAGCCCATACAAGTCTTGCCCCAAGTCCTGTGTAGAGAGG
>CAZXLK010000039.1:0-12152 GCA_964641775.1 uncultured bacterium
AACGTTCACGTTCAGGGGTCCCCGAAGACGCATCGTCTTTGGGGTGGAAGCGCAAACGTTCACGTTCAGGGGTCCCCGAAGACGCATCGTCTTTGGGGTGGAAGCGCAAGCGCAAACGTTCACGGGTCTTTGAAGAGCGAATTGAAATCCCGTTTTTCTGGTTCACCCAAGATGGATGAAGTCTTTTTAGATGGGATTCGAGGTTTATAATCTTCGCAGAAGTTATTGGCTTCGCGGTCTCGGATATATTCTGTTCCCGGAACTAAGCAGTCATTGGGTTTTCCGGGAGAGTAGTAACGGCAGTTTTTGCAAACATGTTGGTCGGAGTCGCAGTGGGGACAAGTTGCCCGAAACCCAATTTTAATCGGGATGTCGCTGACGGGCTTTAGACATTTCCAACATTCTATTTTGTATTCCAAGCGCATCAGATTTTAGCAAGCCCACCTCTTTTTTTGACAATGAAAAACCAATTTCATAAAGGGAGAATATGATATGGATTTTGGTTTGGTTGGTTCTTATAGGGGAGGTCATCGCGGGAGGCCCTCCTGATTGGCTCTCCGTTGCGGGGGGAGATTATGATCTCCTGCGAGACAAGCATAGAACGGAAGAATTTGCTCTCGAATATAAATTCCACATCCGAAAGTGGAGCTCTCCTTTTCCTGTTTTGGAGTTTTTGCCCCTCCTTGGTCTCATGGCCAATGTTCAAGGAGGGGGATATCTTTACGGAGGGATGAATTTTGACTTTGTTTTTGGCCGCCATTTGGTCTTTGCTCCGGGCTTTGCAGCAGGCTATTATTGGCCAGGGAGCGGGAAAAATCTCGGCTATCCTTTGGAATTTCGCTCCGGGATTGAGGCGGGATGGCAATTTGATGATTTTAGCCGAATAGGGCTCCATTTCTATCACCTCTCCAATGCAAGCCTGGGTCAGAAGAATCCGGGAGAAGAATCTCTCGTTCTTTATTATGATCTTCCAATTGCAAAAGGGTTTCCTTTTAATAATAAACGTAAATAAATAGTAATTGACTACAAATAAACTTGTCATAATAATTATATTATGGCGCGCGAGATTCCGTTCGATCCTTTCCCTTATTTGCATGGTCCTCATTTTCAGACGATTATTAATGGAATCATCACATTTCTTTGGGAGCCGGGATCTGATCAAAAATTAGTGCGGCTGGGAGACGGGGATAAGCTTTCATTGGAAATTACAACGCCAAGAGATTGGAAAGAGACCGACCCAACAGTGGTTTTGGTGCATGGGCTTTGCGGTTCACATAAATCGCCCAATTTAATCCGTATGGTAAACAGGCTAGAGCCCTTAGGCATTAGATGCGTTAGATTCAATATGCGCGGATGCGGCAGTGGCAGGGGACTTGCTAAGCAGATGTACCATAGTGGAAGGAGCGAAGATCTTTTCGAAGCAATCAAAGCGATTAAAAATGAAACGCCTGAGTCTCCAACTTCTCTGATTGGGTTTTCATTGGGAGGCAATATTGTCCTAAAAATGGCAGGGGAATTAGGAAGTGTGGCATCGTCTTTTTTGACCCAAGTCATTGCAGTAAGCCCTCCGGTTGATCTCTATTCAAGCATCCTTATGTTAGGCCATCCGGATAATGCGATTTATGAAAGATACTTTTTTAAGCAGCTAAGGGCAGATGTTCTTTATAGACATAGGAAATTCAAGGATTTACCAAAAGTAGCTATCCCTCGAAGTCTGAAGCTTTATGAATTTGACCAGCTCTATACAGCGCCTGTATGTGGCTTTCGAAGCGCTCAGGATTACTATGCCAAATGCAGCTCTGCCCAATTCGTTCCCGATATCGCCATTCCTTGCAAGGTGCTTCTTGCCGAAGATGATCCGATCATTTCCTGCCATTCTCTGGATGAAATTTTTCTTCCGCAAAATGTTGAGGTTTATACAACAAAAAAAGGGGGCCACATGGGCTATGTCGGCCATCCTCAAAACAAACAGGGCTTTTATTGGCTCGATTCACTCCTTGTTGATTGGTTGCAAGAGGAATAAGATGAGTTTTGATGTACCGTCTATGATACATCGTTATAATAAATTATGGGACCATTTGGATGAAAAAAAAGAGGAAGTAAGTCTTGCATTGAGTAATACTACTAACAAAATTTCAGAGATTTATTCTAAAGTAAAAAAAGAGCCTGCTCAGATAGATAATATAAGAACAAGAGATACTGTTTTGGAAGCTATAAATATTTTAAGAGGAGAAGAGCTTAGTTCAAAACAAAGTGAAGAGCTAGACAATTATGAACAGCAGCTTCTGAAAGAATTTGATGATCTTCAGAATGTCGAGAAATTAGTTAATGAATTGAATAGTTGGATAGAAGCAGTACATGACATGGACAGAGCATCAGGAAGTACTTACCAAAGAGCATTGGACTATTTTGTAGAGCTTGCAACAAATGCAATTGAGTCGATAGAAAACCATACTAAAATTTACGAGCAATATGCAAAAATAGACAAAACGGATTGGATCGTTCACAAAAAAATCATTCAGTTAGAAATAGATACTGCTGAAAGGAGCATGGAGGCACAAAAAGCGCCTGAAGAAAATATCGCAATTGCAATCCAGGATGGGGCAGCTCAAGGTGCAATCCATGAGATGAGGTGCCTCTTATTTGATATTGCAAAAGACACATCCAAAATCGCCAGGTATGCTATTTCAAGATATGACAGAGAGCATGAATTTATGGGTGAGGAACATAATATTGCAAGAATTGCGCAGTCAAAGTTCGAATCTATTTAATGTCATAGGTTTGGATCCAGTTAAGAGTCGCTTCTTTGAGAGGGCCTTCAATAAGGGCTGCTGCTTTCAGGGCATTTTTAAAATCCCCATATATGCCCATTTTTTTGGCGAGAGTAAACAAAAGCTGATTTTTCCACTTGTCATTGGAAGCTAGTTGAATCCCTTCTAAAAAGATTTCGCCATATCCTTTTTTAACCATCAATTGGCAAAGAGAATCCATCAGCCAAAGTGGATCAGGAATTCCGAAAGAAACCAGAAAAGCTATTTTCTCATGCTTTTCTTGATCCGATAAGTTAACAGATTCGCATACATCAAGAAAACATTGCTCAACAGGAAAATATTCGTTTGGGACAGAAGATGTTGATCCAGTGGCTTGAATACTCATAAATCATATCCTTTGTTTCATCCTAAAATTATAAATTGAGATCAACTTTGAGGCAAGGGGGTTTCTTTTACGAATTGCTTATTGAGAGAGCGGACGGATAGGATCCAGAAGAGAACAGTGCAGGCGATGAGGGGAAGAAGATAGTGGGTGATGGAGAGGACGGAGCCGGTGCCGGCGATTTGAATGAGGATGAGCTGGATCCAGGCGGCGCCTGATTTGCCAAGGCGGGAGCCAACGACGTCGATAGCAGCTTTTCCTTTCACTTTGGATTCTTGATCGAGTGGAATGTAGGACATCTCTTTGGTCGCATCGAAAAAGGCGTATTTCATCACTTTGCTGGCGACGTTTTGGAAGGCGCCAAAGGCAACAATCAGCATGAGAGGAGAGAGGCCAAAAGGTCCAACTAGAGGAGCGATCCAAGCTGGTTTAAGGAAGAGAATGAGGAAGATGAGGGCGGTAGAGCCGATGATGATGGGGGGGATTTGGGCGCTAAAATGCCATCCCAGGCGGCGGATCATCACGCCGCTAAAAAAGAGGGTGATGATGAAAGAACAGATTCCGACGGATGAGCCTACCATTGCCATAAATGATTGGTAAGCGCCTGTTTCCGGATAGGCGAGTTTGAGATTGGCTTTCCAAGTGATTTCTGTGAGATTGATGGTGAGTCCGTAAGCTACGACCATAACGGCAATGGAGCGAAGATAAGGGGAGCGGACAATGAATTTTAGGCCGTCTAGAAGAGATAGCTTGGTTTTCATCTCGAGGGGGACATCGTTCTCGGGGCGATAGAGCCTAACATCTGTTTTTAAGATTTTTTTTGTCAAAAGCCAATGAAGGGTCATGATCATTACGCCGAAAAAGAGAATGCAGCCAACTAAAGATTGAAGGCCTAAACTAAAATGTTCGGCTGCATATTTTCCTGCAAAGTAGCAGACGAGAGGGCCCGTAAACATCTGGGCCAAATCGCCGCCGGCAATAAAGAGGTTATAACATCTTTTGGCTTCATTGAAATTGCAGATATGATTGACAAAGCCCCAAAAGAGAAGAAAGATCACGATTTGGCCCCAAAGCTCAGCGGTTACAAAAAAAATTGCTTGAATCCAGTTGCGGTAAATTGCAATCCAATGGGCATTATGATCGCCGATTTTGCTTAAGAGCCAGTCGGCCGACTCATGGGGAGATAAAGCTTCTAAATTGGGGTAGAGGACAAAGCCGTAAAGAGAGATGATCCCCATAAAAAAAAGAATAATACCGTAAAAAAGGACTGATCTTCTGAAGACATTGGTCAGTTTAGAATAAAGAAGGGTGGCTCCCAGGGCAATGGGGAGAACGACCCAGCCTTTCAAGATCGGGATGACTTCGGCACCGGAGCCTTTGGCGGTGACAATAAAGCCATCTTTCATGGTGGTCAATACCCCGTAAGTAAACGAGATAAAGAATTTCATGAAAAGAAGAGGGAGGATTTTTTTTAATTCGTATTTTTCGATTGGCCAGAGGCTCTCTCGCCACCTGGTAAAAATAGGCTTTGCGCCTTGCGCCATTTGGTTCCTTGATAGTATTTATAGCGTAAATGAGATATAAAAGTCCTCATGAAAAAATCTTTATCAATTCTATTGCCAATCATTCAAATTTATGGTTTAAACTCTCTAAAATAAAAAATTTACCACTGATCCAAGCAGTCGCTGAAGAAAAAGTCGCTATTTGATTTTAACCACCGAGCTCACCGAGAGCACCGAGAAAAGAAAGATAGAAATACATTCTTTTTGCCTTGGCAAAAAGAATGTCTCTGTGTCCTCGGTGGTTTTATTCTTTTAAAAGGAGGCGTTGACGAGCTTGACTGCGGAGCGCCACATTTTCCAATTGGACTTGATCTGTTTTTTCACTTCGCGGATTTCGTGAAGAAGATCTTTTTGCCCTTTGCGGTAGCTTTCGATTAAGGCTTGCTTTTTGCCAAGAAGGCTATAGAGCTGATCGCAGATTTCTGTAATTTTGGCTGCCATCAGATCCTTTTGGACATGGAAAGAGGCTTTCATTTTTTCCAAAAGCTCATCTCGATGATGTAAAAGGAGCTGCCTTTCGATCCGATCGTCACTCACTTTTTTCAAATTGTAGGCAAGACCCATCTTATGCAAAATCCAGATTAGCCATTTGCCTGGATCAAAATGGTACCACCGAATTCCATTTCGATAATCATTGGAAAAGACATGGTGATAATTATGATACCCTTCTCCATAGGTCAAAAGGGATATCAAATAGTTATCGACAGCTGAATGTTCGCGGCTATAGAACCTTGTGCCCCAGTAATGGGCAAGCGAATTAATGCACCAAGTAGAGTGGTGGAGAGCAAAAAGGCGGACCCACCAAGTAAAAAGAAATGCACCAAGAAAGTCGCCGAGTATCCAACCAACTGCTAAAAAAGTAACGATATTTGCAAAAAGCATGCACCAAACGTAATACTTATCTTGAAAAACAAGGAGCTTGTTTCGCGATAAATCAGAGATGACTTTCGGATCTATTGGGCGTGTTCTAAAAAACATCCAAAGGACATGGGCATGCAAAAGTCCCTTTTTCACCGAATAGGGGTCTTTTTCCGTATCGACAAAGGCGTGGTGGAGGCGGTGGTCATTGCACCAGCGGAGCGCGCTTCCTTGCGTTGCAAGGCTTGCAAAAAAGAGCAATACAGCTTCAACTGCCGGATGGGCCTTATAGGTCGAATGGGAATAAAGGCGATGATAGCCTGCTGTGATGGCCGTGCCGGAAATGAACACGAGCGCAACTGTCCACAAAATAAGGCTGAGAGATGGCGTATAAAATGTAAAATAAATGGGTAGGGCAATTGCCAAAAAGAGGTGATAGCCTGCGATAAATAATAAGACCGGCCAACAAATATTTTTCATAGTCTCACTTTAACCTATTTCACCCTTTAAGTATACTCCTATATATGTATGCTTTAATTCAAACAAGTCTTACACCATCCATCATATGGAAAACTTGGGAAAGTGGCCTGAATCTCACGCCAGGACTCAAAGCAAAGGCCAAGGGATTGAAATATCAAATTTTGCATGTGATCCCTGAAAAAGAGTTTGCCATTTCTTGGAAAACCCCTTTCGTCCGGCTGGTTTTTACCCATACGGTAACGCCAGTTCAAAATGGGTCGGAAATCCGCTACTCTGCAGAGCTAAAAGGTCTTTTTGCCTGGATAGGTAAAGTTTTTCTCAAAAGAAAAATTACCAAAAACCTCGAGTTCGCCCTCAAGGAATTCAAAAGAAATTTAGAATACCATACAAAAGCTTAAGCGGACGGTGGGGTAGGCAAAGAGGGAATAGCCGGGGAGAAAACCTTGGGCTTTGTAGCCTAGCTCCGCTTCGTAGCCATATTTTTGGTCCCATAGATAGGATGTAATGAGGGAGCCGGCAGCTCCAAAGCGCATGGCATGCTGCTCGGAATAGGGGTAGAGGGGATTGTTGGGATTTGGCTTTAGGCTGAAGTCGATATCAAAAAACGGGATATTTCCCGGCTGAAGCAGGAGCTTTGGCTGGCGCCAAAGATCGCATCGAAGTCCAAAGAAAAAGTTATTCACTGCGTAAATTCTTGGGGCATAAAATCCGGCTCCCAAATAAGTATTGTCTGAATGATTTCCCCCTTTGAGATAGACGTAAAGAGGTATTTGGTTTAAAGAGAAAAAATTTTCCAAAAAGACTTCGGGGCCAAAGGGAGTAAGGCCGAGTCTTAAGCCCGGAAGATAACACGATGCAATCATTGGCAAAGGGGCTTCCTTTCCTGTTGAGAAATAGTAAAAGAGGGAATAGACGGTAAAAAATGTAAAAGGATCTGCAAAATTGATCAGCGATAATGTGCGAAGGCGGCCTCTACTTAAAAAGTGATCCGTATAGGTATAATTAAGCGATTGAATATAGGAATTCATATCATGTCCGCTTTGACCCCTGACGTCTTTCAATTTCAATGAACTTACATAAAGGGTAAGATCTTGCTCAGAAAAGAAATAAAGAAAAAGCTCTCTCGGATCAATTGTCCCTGAGCTGATCCATTTTAATTTCGTGATGAGCGCTAAAATGGCCGTAGCTTCCACTCCTGCACTTGAAACAGCTGTATCTTCAGTCGTTGTAAATTTTTCGCTCACTGAATAACCGGTTGCTGCACCGCCAGGGCCGTAGGGAGGGGGCCAATTGAATTCATATCCATTAACTACTGCAAGCGAATGGGTTTGGAGATCTCGAACCCGATAGCCATGGCCAAAAACCTCATGCTGGACCACCATTGCAAAGTAATTCAGGGGAAGCCAGATGGCTAGCTCTTCAGTGAGCCTCCAAAATCTCGCATAAGTGTTTCTCGCATAGGCAATATTTGTTTTTCCCATAGCGTAGGTTTCAAATTTTTCCAAAATCCGTGTTGCAAAAAGAAGATCTTCTCCACCTGCATAAGGAGACATATGAAGATCCCACATTGCTTTACTCTCAAATGGCGCCATGATTTCAAAGCACAAGGCCTCTTCTTCTTTGCAAAGCATTTTAGGATTTGTGGAAAGATTGATGGGTTCGCAGTCAATGATCGGCGATGAAATACTTACACTTGCGATGAGAAAAATGACACACATGGAAGTTATGATAAATCAAGAGATCAAAAAAAATATATTTGCAAAGAAAATGTGATCTGTAGATAAAGAATATATTTACAAAGGAGGTGTTTTATGGCACCGATTTCAAATTCGCAATATATGTGCTCGATCTGTTGGGACGATTTAAAATATCCTGAACCATCTGATCATGAAGCGATACTAGGGTGTGGGCATGTTTATCATAAACAATGCATAAATGGTTGGATGGATACTCTACTCAATAAGAGTATGTCATTAACTTGTCCTTATGATCGAAGTGAGATTGTCACATATAATGAAGAGAAAATAGAGGATCCTTTTGCAGGTCATGATGATTATGAATCGGAACCAGATCTTGAACCAATGGAAAGTAATTTTGGATTCATGATTGATTTCTGGTAAAGAAACTATGACAAGGTAGACACTTTGACTGCTTCTGGACCTTTTCTTCCTGTTGCAATTTCAAATTCTACCCTTTGCCCATCAAAGAGGGCATGATCGGGTGTTTCCACATTGGAAGATTGGACATAGATATCGCGCCCTCCGCCATCCGGCGCGATAAATCCAAATCCTTTGTCTTTATTGTACCATTTTATTGTGCCGGTTTGCTTCACTAATCCTCAGCCATTTCAAAATCATCTGTTGCAAGGACGTTGTTCTCGCCTTCAGAGCGGGCAACAAGAACTGCGCAGCAGCTATCGCTAAACACATTGACAGTCGTTCTGCACATATCCAAAAGCCGATCCACTGCAATAAAAAGACCTATTCCCTCGGAAGGGAGGCCAATGACTCGCAAAATCACTAAAACGGCTACAAGACTTGCCGATGGGATGCCGGCAACTCCAATGGATGTGATCAAGGCCATAAAGACTACAAGAAATTGCGTGGAAAACGAAATATCGATCCCATAAGCCTGCGCAATAAACATGGCAGCAACACATTCATAAAGGGCCGATCCCGACATATTGATCGAAGTACCGAGCGGAACGACCAAACTGCAAACTCGATTGGAAACTCCGGCTCTTTTTTCTACGCAATCAATGGTAATTGGAAGTGTCGCAGAAGAAGAGCTTGTAGAAAACGCGGTGATCAGGGCAGGACCCATCGCTTTAAAATGGCGGACCGGACTGACCTTGCCAATAAATTTTAAAAGGAGTGGAAGGGCAATGAACATAAAAGTAATAAGGCCTAATAATACCGTAAGTAAAAAGAGGCTTACCGATTGCAGCGATCCAATCCCTGAAACCATAAATACTTTGGCAACAAGGCAAAATACCCCGTAAGGGAGGAATTTCATGATGATATGTGTAAAATGGATCATCGCCTGAAAAATTCCTTGAAAAAATCCCTTTAAGATAGTCGCTTCATGTTCTTTGACTTTGGAGATGACATAGCCAAAGATGAGACTAAAAAAAATGAGCCCTAGCATTTCTCCATGAGAGAGGGCTCTTATAATATTGGAAGGGACAATCGATATGAGAACATTGACAAGCGTTTGTCCTTCTTGATTGGTGATTCTATCTTTTAATTGACTCAAAGAGGCCATTTCTTCCGCGCTCATGGGCGGTTTCACATGGGAATGGCCGGGAGCAATCAGATCGACAAAGAAAAGGCCGATCACGATGGCGATGATGCTAGTGCTTAAATAAAAAGCAAACATCTTGGCGCCCATTCTGCCAAACGCCCCTTCTCCGCCAATCCTAGCAATCCCACTGATAATAGAAGAAGAGACAAGGGGGACTACTACTAAGGTTAGGGCATTTAAAAAAATTGTTCCAAGAGTGTCGAAAATAGTGTAGAAAGAAACTCCAAAGAGCATTGCGTCTTTTCCGACGATCGATCCAAAAAGGATAGCAAGTATAATAGCGAGGAATACTCCCCAAGGTTTTTTGTGTTTTTTCTTTGACATTGCGTCTATTATACCCTAATTGGGCTCTTCTAGGAAGAAAAATTTCATGCCCGGACGAACCCCCTTTCCTCGGAACCAGTTTTGAGAAACTTCCAAGGCATAGAGGACAGGTTTTGTACTTAGATAGGTTGGGAAATTTCCTCCTGATGCTACTTCCATATCCAAAATTTCTATCAATGTTTTATCTTTATCAAAAAAGGCGATGCTCAGAGGAAATAAGACATTTTTCATCCAAAAGGATGCAATTTGCGGCTGATCTAGGATAAATAGCATGCCAGAGTCTTGAGAGAGATTTTTCCTTCCCATGAGACCTTGGGCCCGTTTGGCTTTTGTATCTGCAATCTCCACCTCTAGTTTTTGGCCTCCTATCGAAATGGCAAAAAGCAAAAGGATATTTGCAAACATTAAAGCCATTATGAAAAAATCGGGCCAAATGATCAATAAAGTCTTTGTTATTCTTCTATTGCCATCCCTTTTGTTTTGTCGGGGCAAAGTGAATTACCCGGTTTTTCCCAACGGTCCTACTCCTTGGCTCACAGGACCCTTAATCGCGCCACCTGCCAGGGTAATTCCCCTTGGTGATTTTGATATTGAACCCTATGTGTTTGCGGTTGCTTACCATGGATTTTACAATTCCGATTGGAAATTAGAAGAGAGGCCAACTCTTTGGAACAATTCCTTGCAGTTGCTGACTGAAATAGGTATTGCTTCCTGGATGGATATCACTATTATCCCAACTGTCTTTTGGAATAATTGTCAGCATCAATCGAGCTGGGCATTTGGAGATCTTTATGTAGCTGTTGATATCCAACTCTACGATCCTCCTGCTTACCGATGGACGCCCGCAATCAAATTGACTTTAGGAGAGACATTGCCTACAGGAAAATACCGGAATCTGGATCCTAAAAAAAAATTCACCGATGATGGGGGAGTGGGTGCTTGGGCTTCCCACATGGGACTGGTTTTTGGAAATATCGTCCATATATCAGGAGTCCATTTTTTCAATTACAGGCTTGCCCTAAGGTACATTCTGCCGTCAGCTGAACATCTCGAAGGGTTTAACTTTTGGGGAGGGGGCTATGGAACGAATGCCCATTTCATTGCCCCCCAAAAATTCCAGGCCGATTTGGGGATGGAACTAACCCTTTCACAAAATTGGGCCTTGGGCTTAGATGTCATTGGATTTTGGGCCGGAAGAACCCATTTCAAAGGGGAAGGGGGAAGAGATGCTAAAGGGGCCCCTGCAAAGCTTGGGCGAGGATCTCAGGCGCATTTTAGCTTGGCACCTGCCATCGAATATAACTGGAACATCCATTGGGGCCTGATTGCCGGATCTTGGTTCACTGTGGCAGGAAGAGAAACCTTTGCATTTGCAAGCGGAGTTATTGCTCTAAACTATTACAAGTAAAAATTTTTTTCCATTTCAATTTATGGTCTGATCTTGTAATATTGCAATGAATTAAATAGGATGGTTTAAATGAAAAGTTTATGCATTATTCTAACAGCGCTAACAGCTGGGACATCTCCGGTTGTATCGCAAGTTGAGCCTGCCAAATCAGCTATCACAGCTCCCAAAGCTCAAAGTGGAGAGGCTGCAATACATTCTATTCGAACATCTTATGAAACAGGCAAATATACAAACTTTTTGAAAGAATTAGATCATCAATATAAGGAAATTCTTGAAAAAGGGGAATTGGGGCAGCTAGCAGGCATGAGAGCAGGCTTTGCTGAGGATTGGGAAGAATGGGAAAATAAAGCCCATCTTCTTCAAAAGGAAAAAAAAAAGGAACTCATCGATGCCATGGAGACCCAAGAAAAATCTCCCTTCGTTGCCAAAGTTCTCTCTGCAGCATTAGACCTTGCAGATAAAGAGCATCAAGATGCCATCCTCAACATAGCACATCTTCGGCTAAAAGCTCCAAATAGCGGGAAAAATGCAGATGAAAACCGCCTCATCGACATCGATTTAGAGTATGAGTTCAAATCCTTGCATTTAGATCTTCCCTCATCTCAAATTGAAAACCGCAAAGAAAAACACTGCGCTCTTCTCATGGAAAGACTAGACAAAATGGTTGCAGCATCTGAAAACTTCAAAGATGAGTCCCTCAAAAAAGCTGTAAAACTCTATTCTGATAGATTCGATGATCGCCTTTCCCAAAACTGGGATGTCATAGATCTAAGCAACCTCATCAACGGCAAAGCAAAGCCAAAAAATGCCGTAGAGGAAAAAGTCGCAAGCATTCTCAATCAATACCAAGAGAAATTTGCAGAACTCGGCCGTGAGTTTGTAGCTCAGCATGAAGAGGGTTAATCACTAAAAGAAGGTTAACCATTGAGCTTGACTGGGGACACTGAGAAAGTATAAGACCGCTAACCCTACCCCAAAGATGTTGCATCTTTGGGGACCCCTGGGGCGCAAAAAAGAAACTCAGGGGCTCTTGGAAAGACAAGGAAACCATGATGGAAAAGGAT
>CAZXLK010000040.1:0-11575 GCA_964641775.1 uncultured bacterium
AGAAATATTTAATAACGCGTTGACATAGCTTTCCGGATCGAAGGGGGCGAGATCGGTTTCTTTTTCGCCGAGACCTACCCAAGAAATGGGAATGCCCAGCTCTTTTTGAATCGCTACGGCAATTCCTCCTTTGGCAGAGCCGTCGAGTTTGGTTAAAATAATACCGGTGATCGGAGTAAATTCATTGAAAACGCGGGCAGCATCGAGGGCGTTTTGCCCTGTTGTTGCATCCAAAACAAGGTAAGTTTCGTGAGGAGATCCCGGAATTTGCTTTTCACAAGTACGGCGTACTTTGGCCAGCTCTTGCATGAGCTCCGTTTTATTTTGCAGCCGTCCTGCAGTATCGATGATCACAATATCGATTTCCTTTGCTTTCGCTGAGGATATTGCATCAAACGCAACAGCTGCAGGATCGCCTCCCGACTTTGATTTGACAACGGGTATTCCAATTTTATTTCCCCATGATTCTAACTGCTGGATGGCAGCTGCTCGGAAAGTATCTCCTGCCGCAAAAAGAACCGTTTTATCCAATGAAAGAAAATGGGCGCCTAGCTTTGCAATGGCAGTTGTCTTTCCGGAGCCGTTGACTCCAACAATGAGGATCACGTGAGGCTTTGTTTGAACATCCGGAAAACTCGGTGGTTTCAAAACTTTTAAAAGCTCAACTTTTATAATGTTTAAATAATCATCAGATTTTGCATTCCGTAAGGTTTCGACAAGAGAGCTGGACATTGAGACACCCAAATCAGCTTCATAAAAAAGCTGTTCAAGCTCTTGAAATGCCGATTCATCCAGCGGCTTGGAAAAGAGATTTTTGAGCTTTTGGCCAAGGAGCGATTTGATTTTTGAAAAGGGTGAGATGAGTTTTTTGAAAAATTTCAACATATCAGGTATTGTAGCAAATACAGGCTTTAATGAACTTACACGAATTTCAGGCAAAAAAAATTTTAAAACGGTATGGGATTCCCATTCCTGAATTTGGGGTAGCAACATCTGTTGAAGAGGCTCTCAAGATTGCTAAAGAGCTGAATCTAAACCAGGCAGTCTTGAAAATCCAGGTTCATGCAGGGGGAAGGGGAAAGGCAGGCGGGGTTAAATTTGCCAAAACCCAAGAAGAGGTCGGGCAAATTGCAAAAGCGCTGATTGGGATGAAGATGGTGAATCAGCAAACAGGCCCCGATGGAGTCATTGCCCACCAAGTCCTAATTTCTAAACCTGTGGATATTGCAAAAGAATATTACATTGGGGCAGTCATTGATCGGGCAAATGCAGTGCCGATTCTTATCGCCTCACCTGAAGGGGGGATGGAAATTGAAGAGATTGCAGAAAAAACCCCTGAAAAAATTTTAAAGTTGCCATTTAGCTTTGAGGGAGTGCTAAGGTCCTATCAAATTGTAACCCTTTGCAAATTCATGGGATGGAAAGGGGATGAGGCAAAAAAAGGGGCGCTCATTGCAAAGGGGCTTGCCAAGTGTTTCATTGAACAAGATGCCGCTTTATTGGAAATCAATCCTCTTGTCAAAACTCCAGAGGGGGAGATTTTAGCCATTGATGCCAAGCTTAGCATTGATGATAATGCCATATTCCGTCATGAGGAAATTGCTTTATTTTACGATCCTACGCAAGGATCTTCCTCTGAGGCGGCAGCAAAACAATTTGATCTAGCCTATATCGCAATGCAAGGAAATATTGGCTGCATGGTCAATGGGGCAGGACTTGCTATGGCAACGATGGATATCATCAAGCTTTTTGGCGGCGAGCCTGCAAACTTTTTAGATGTTGGAGGCGGCGCATCAAAAGAAAAAGTGGCGGAAGGATTTCGGATCATTCTGGCGGACCCTAGAGTCAAAGCAATCCTTGTCAATATTTTCGGCGGAATCATGAACTGTGCAACGATTGCAGAAGGGGTGATCCATGCTGCCAAAGAGCAGCACATCAAAATTCCGATCATCGTTCGATTAGAAGGGACAAATGTTAAAGAAGGAAGAAGGCTTTTTCAAGAGAGTCATTTGAAAATCATTACCGCGGAACATTTGGAAGATGCCGCAAAACTTAGCGTAAAGGCACTGAAAGATGGCCATTTGGGTAAATAAAAAAACAAAATTGATTGTTCAGGGAATCACCGGTAGCGCCGGAAGGTTTCATGCAGAGCAGTGTAAAGAATATGGGACTAAATTGGTTGGTGGTGTCACTCCCGGAAAAGGGGGGCAAGAAGTTTTCGGCGTCCCCGTTTTTGATACGGTTCATGAGGCGATGGAAAAAGTAAAGCCCGATGCAACGCTTATTTTTGTTCCTGCCTCTTTTTGCGCCGATGCGATTTTGGAAGCAGAAGATGCGATGGTTCCTTTGATCATTTGCATCACGGAAGGAATCCCTATCCGCGATATGCTCGAAGTAAAAAGGGTCATGAACAATTCTAAAAAATCCCGTTTGATTGGTCCTAATTGTCCGGGGATCATCACACCGGAAGAGTGCAAAATTGGGATCATGCCCGGCTACATTCATAAAAAAGGCTCCGTCGGAATTGTTTCCAGATCGGGAACTTTAACTTATGAGGCCGTTTGGCAAACTTCTCAGCTTGGACTAGGACAATCGACTTGCGTTGGGATTGGGGGAGATCCTTTGAATGGAACCAATTTCATTGATGTATTAGAGGCTTTCCAAGAGGATCCTGCAACAAAATCGGTCCTTTTGATTGGCGAAATTGGGGGCGATGCGGAAGAGGAGGCAGCAGAATGGGCCCATAAGAATTTAAAAAAGCCCCTTGCTGTTTTCATTGCAGGAGCAACAGCTCCTCCCGGAAAAAGAATGGGGCATGCAGGTGCAATCATTTCCGGCGGCAAAGGGACTGCGGAACAAAAATATAAAGCTTTTCAAAAGGCAGGGGCCTTCATTACAAAAAGTCCTGCCGAAATGGGACAAGCTGTGCAAAAAGCAATGAAAGAGCACAAAAAATGATCATCATACGGGGACGGATTCCGATTCTCATCCATCCATTTTTTTGGCTCCTTGCCGGTTTTATCGGCTGGATTTATGCAAAAACCCTCGTAGGTGCTCTTATTTGGGTCGGAATTATTTTTTTCTCTGTTTTGTTTCATGAATTTGGACATGCCATCACAGCAGTACTTTTTAAACAAAGGGCGCAAATCCAGCTTGTAGCTTTAGGTGGAGTCACATCTTTTGAAGGGCCAAAGCTTAAGTTTTGGCAGCAGTTTTTGATCACTTTCAACGGTCCATTTTTTGGATTTTTATTATTTATCTTTGCAAGTCTTCTTTTACGTCTTGATCTATCCACCTGGCCGAAGTGGAAAGGGATTTTGCAGGCAACTCAACTTGCAAATCTTTTTTGGACGATCATCAACCTTTTGCCCGTTTTGCCATTGGATGGAGGGCAACTTCTTCGGATTGTTTTGGAGGGGATCTTTGGGCTCAAGGGGTTTAAAGCAGCTCTTTTGATAGGCTCTACAATTGCTCTTCTACTTTCTTTTTATTTTTTCATCATGGGCTCTCTTTTGGTGGGCGCCATTTTCTTTCTTTTTGCCTTTCAAAGCTTTGATTCTTTTAGAAAAAGCCGCTATGCCACTCTAAGCGATCGAGAAGATGATAATCGTAAAATGCTGATGCAAGGAGAAATTGCTCTCAAGCAAAAACGGACCGAAGATGCGAAAAAAATCTTTAGCGAACTCAAGAGGATAGGCGATGGGGGAATCATAGGGAGCCAAGCTTCGCAATATCTTGCCTTTATCGAAGTTGGCGAGGGAAAAAATAAAGAGGCTTACGATCTTTTAGTCCCGATCAAAAGCCACCTTACGGAAGAGGCTCTTTGTCTTTTGCATAAACTTGCCGCTGCGGAAAAAGATTATCCTTTAGTTGCCGAACTCTCATCGGAGTGCTATCAAATCTCTCCCACCCGAGACGTCGCGCTCCGAAATGCCCGCGCCTTTGCCTCTCTCAAAGAGCCAAAACCTGCAGGAGGCTGGCTCCAAACCGCATCAAAGCATGGAGGCATCGATCTACAAACCCTTTTGCAAGAAGAGGAGTTTGCAACTCTTAAAACCAACCCCGAATTCTTAACATTCCTCGAGGGCCTGAAATGATTTTACTACCGAGCACACCGAGGACACAGAGATATTCTTTTTGCCAAAAGAATATATTTCTTTTTTCCTCTTCTCGGTGCTCTCGGTGTGCTCGGTGGTTATTTTTCCTATTTTTAGTTTCTTGTGGGATGAGGGCGGGAGGGCCGAATGTGGCAGATCTGGCTCCTACGAAACAAAAGCAAAAAATTGTTCTTTTGCAAAAAAAATTACAGATTGCTGAAAAAGAACAACAAAAATTGAAGGTCAAGATTGAAAGGCTTAGCGATGAGATGCGAGAAGTGGAAATTGCCTACATGAGAAAGCAGATTGATCAATTGGAAGAAATCATCCGCAAGCAGCCAAGTAAAAAGGCAGACATTGATGCATCGGAGCTTTTTTTAGAAGAGAGGGAAAAACTCCATAAAATGATTCAAAAAAGCGAATCGACTTATGAGGCGCAAATTGTGTTAGACCGGATTTTGCAATTGATTACTGAGCTGAGCGATTCGAACGTCTTCTGATTGATCAGGAAAAATTTTGCCAAATAGTTTTTTTGCATGGATATACTTTTGTAGTGGGATGTATGAGAAATCTTTTGGCTTTTGAAGCCATTTTTTTGCTTCAACCAAATTCATATGCCAGTACTTGCTATCTTCGGCATCAAATCCTAAAGTAGGTTTGAAAATGTTATTCAGGCTCATATTCATTATTTTTTGAAATTGATTAAAAGAATGTACAGGTGTCACAATTCGGGCTCTTTTTCGGAACTCGGGTACATAGTGATTTAAAAAGACTTCATAAGTAATGTCATCAAGAGGGCCGGTTTGTGGATTGGTTAGATTTCGAAAAATAATAACTCTTGAGGCTCCAAATTTTTTTCCCTGATATTCTTCAGGTTCTAAAACTGTATAATCATGATCGACTCTCTGCCCTTTAAAAAGAAATCGATCAGGAATGCTCCCGTGTATCGGACTCAAAAGAAAATAAACAGGAGCAGACATGCTTTTAGTTCAATTTGATTGTATAGTAGCGCTGGTAGTTTTGATGGCGGATAACCAAGATGAGATGTTTCTTGTTTCCAATTTCTTTTAGCGCCTCTTCTAGTTCAACAACTGATTTGACAGATTTTTGATTATTCCAGTCAACAGCAACCCCTGTGATTAAAAAGCCTGAGCGAAGGCCGGCTGTAGCAGCAGGTGATCCGGGTTTTACTCTTGAAATGACAATTCCTTCTGCCTGATTGTTGTATCCAAGACGAGAGGCCGTCTCAGGTGAGAGATTTTCAATCTCAACGCCAATTTTTTGGATGAGCTCCGCAGAAACCTCTGTTACTTCCAAAGAACCCAATGTGACTTTCACGACATTCTTTTTCTTGTTGCGAAGAATTTGTAGAGAAATCTCAGTGCCCGGATTCAGCATCGCAATCTCTTTTCGCAGTTTCGAGACGCTTTTTGCAGGATGATCGTTGCATTGAAGAATGATGTCTCCTTGGCAAAGCCCCGCTTTATCTGCAGCTGATCCTTTCATTACTTCTGCAACTAAAACACCATCTTGGTTTTCAAACTCGATTGCGCTTGCAAAGTCTTTATCAACAGGTTGCAATACGACGCCAAGATAGCCTCTTTTTACCATTCCCGTTTCCATGATTTGCTCAATCACAGTTTGAGCCATTTGGCTTGGGATAGAAAGGCCGATTCCCATGTAGCCGCCGCTTCGGGTAAAAATTGCAGTATTTACTCCCATCACTTGGCCGTGCAGATTCAATAGGGGTCCGCCTGAATTTCCCGGATTGATGGCAGCATCTGTTTGGATAAAGTCTTCATAAGAAGCAATCCCCAAATCTTGCCGCCCTTTTGCGCTTACAATCCCTGCGGTCAATGTTGTCCCAATGCCAAATGGATTGCCAATTGCTACGACCCATTCACCAATCTTCAAGCCGTCTGAATCGCCAAAGGTCAAAAAGGGGAGATCTTTTTCATCAATTTTCAAAAGGGCTAAATCGGTCCTTGGATCTGAACCTTTTACCGTTGCCTCATATTCGCGCCCATCATTGAGGACTACGGTGATATTCGCTGCATCTTTGATTACGTGGTTATTAGTAACAAGATACCCATCGGATGAGATCAAAAATCCCGAGCCTCCGGCCATTTGCGGCTGCGACTCTCGCGGTAGCTGTTGGTTAAAACCTCCGCCTCCTCCGAAAAACCGCCTGAAAAACTCATCGCCAAACATATCGAATGGATTTGAAAATTCCTGCATAGGTGCTGACTGGACAATTTCTGCTTTGATATAAACCGTTGCGGGCATTGCTTTATCAGCAATGTCAGTAAAGGCCTGCGATGTTTGTTCTAAAAGCGTTGCTCCTGCAGTAGCAGTTGGTTTTTTAGTTGCCGCAGTCAACGTTGTTAGGCAAAAAACAGTGAAAACAAGCCAAAATGTAAGTTTTTTCATAAAAAGCACCTCTTCGAAAAAAAATAGGATAAGCGTTTAGCCCTTAATAGGCAAGACGGAGAGTTCCATCTTTAATTTTTTCTTTTCTTTCTCAAAAAGGGCCTCGCCCAAGAAAGAGGCTAAAATTTTCTTTTGCGGCAGAAGATGAAGACCTACTGCTTTGGCAATATCTTCTTTTTTTGCAGTCATTATTTTGGTTCGAAAAGCTTGGCGCATTGCAAGGGTTCTCCCTGATCGGATCCAGGCATAAGCGGTCATTGCTCTTGATCCGGGAGCAATGGGGTCATCGAGATCCTGAATGACGCCCAATTTTGCCTCTTCTAAATCTCTTTCCGTAAAATCTCCTTTGGCAATCTTTTCCATCGACTTTTGAAATGCATCAATCGTATTGGATAGATTTGGATCCCGGAAAGAATAAAAATAAAAATTACCGTTCATACTGGAATAGGCAGCTTCGCTTCCATAAGCTCCCCCTTTTTCCCGGATTTCTTTATGCAAGATGACATTTTGCAAAAGCTCGGCAGCTATGAGAAGATCGGGCGCTGCAGGATCGAGGAAGGCAATTGTCCGCATACCCATTGCAGTAAATGCAACAGGGGATGCAATGAAGCGGGCTTGGGAGATGGCCTCGCGGTATTCGTAATCTCCTGACCAAAGGGGTCCGGCCGGTTTTTGCAGCCTCTCTCCGAGTCCATAAAATTCATGATGAGCTAAAGATCGGTACTGGGCATCATCGCAAGAGAGGACAAGAAGGGGAGTGCCTCCAAAAAGAAGCTTTTGCATCCTTAAAAATTCTTCGATCAAACTTTGGGGATTTTCTGCCCATTTTAACACTTTTTGATAATAGGGAAGACCGCTCCATTCGTTCTGGATGAAAGAAGCTGTAGAAAATCCACTCAATGTTGTTTGAATTGCATAATTGAGGGCATTTTTACTCAGACGGTTTTGCAGCGCTGTTTTATGCTGAGAGAGAAGCTGCCGAATGCGGGAAACATCTGTAAAATCTGCACTTGCAATCGTATCTGCAAAAAGGGTGAGCAATTTTTCTCCATTTCTCTCAAGGGCCTTTCCTTTCAAATAGATCGTAGGACGGCAAATATTGGGATCGATCGTTACATGCGATGCAAGATTTGCGCTGATGCCCCCTGTATAGCTTTGAGCAAACTGAAGATTTTCTTCAAAATTTCTTCCTCCGGATCCCACCTCTGTCAAAAAGTTGGTAAATAGGGAGAGTAAAGAAAGATCGTCCCTCTCAATGTGAGGCAAATCAAATAAAAGATCTGCATAGAGGATTTGATTGGTAAAACAGCTATGATGAAATACTTTTAGCCCCTTAGCTTCCACTTCCTTCAACTCTAGTTGTTTTGGGTGCGGATTTACGTCAGCTAAAGTGACCTTTGGCAAGCATTCGAGCGATTGGTGCTCCATTTTTTCTTGAAAGACTTTTAAGTTTGCCGTTTGGGTAATGATGGACTCTTTTTCAGCCTCGCTTAATCCGGATTGAATGGCATCCAGCCTTTTTCTCTCTTGATCCAGTTCTTCTTTTTCAAGATGAGGATCCGGCGCTAATGTCAGCTGCAAGAAATGGGGATTTTTTAGAAAATAGCGCTCAATGAGCTTAGGGATAAATTCAGGATTTTTTAATTTTTCTCGAAGTTCTTGAAAAAGGGTGTGGATCAAAAGTCCATTTTCCGGCTCGCAGCCATGCTGTGCAATCAAACCGGCGCGCATAAAAAGAGTCAGGCCAAAAGGTCCTTCATCGGTATTGATTTCAGATCGATCAAATTCCAATTGATGCAAAGATGCATCGATTAGCTCTTCGGAAATGGGAGTTTTTGCAATTTTTTCCAGACTTTGAAAAAGGATCTCTTTTAAAGCATTGAGATCATTTGCTTCACAGCCTCTACAAGTGATGAGCCAAGGAATTTCGCTCATTTCGACATCGATTGCAGAGGATGCTTGAGTGCATAGTTTCGATTCCAATAAGGTTTTTCTCAGGGGCGATGCATCATTATCCATGAGAAGAGCATCGAGAAAAGAGAGGGCTAATACTTCTCCTTGATTGGAGATAGGACAAGTGAGCCAAGCAAAGGCAAGAATGGCCTTTTTTTCTTCTTTTTCGGCAATTGGATATTTTTCCACCCGAATAATGGGAGAAGTAAAGCGCTTTTGAAGAGGCAGAGGGGCTAAAGGGGCTAATTTGGATGCGGTTTTCAAAGCCTTTTCCTGAATAAAATCGAGATGTTTGGCAAGGGGGATATTGCCATAAAAAAAGAAAAGACAACGAGATGGGTGGTAAAATTCTTGATGAAACTGGACGAGCTCTTGATAGGTCAAATTTGGAATGTCTTTTGGATCGCCTCCCGTATTGTAGGCATAGGGAAGATCAGAAAAAAGATGTTGGAAAACAGCTCTCCAAAGGCGGCTATCTGCAGAAGATAAGCCCCCTTTCATTTCGTTGTAGACAATCCCTTTAAATTGGAGCTGATTGTCTTGAAACTCAAGTCTATGGCCTTCTTGTAAAAAACTTAAAGGCTTTAATTCGGGATGGAAAACGGCATCAATATAAACGTCTAGAAGGTTATAAAAATCCTTTTCTACTTGAGAGCTTGCAGGATAGCATGTGAAATCCTGTCCCGTAAGGGCATTCATAAAGGTATTTAAGCTCCTTCTTGTCATTGCAAAAAAGGGATCCTTTACAGGGTACTTTTTCGAGCCGCAAAGAACGGTATGCTCTAAAATATGAGCTACTCCATTTGAGCTATTTGGCAGGGTCCGAAACGATAGACAAAATAAATTTTCAGGGTCGTCATTTGCTATATGAATCACTCTTGCACCTGTTGCCTCATGGGTGAGCTCCACAAGAGTGCTTTGCAATTCCTTAAGCTCTAAGTATTTTGTGAAAACAAATCCTTTATAAGTACGACCAACGGTATCGAGGGAAAGTGTAAGCATGGGGAAATTTTACACGGGCTCGGTGTTTAGATCAACCGGCCGCCATTCGTTCGTATTCGCCTGCCATGTAATTGACCTCTCCTAAGAGAAGGAAAAGATTTTGGCGGTCTTGCATGATGATGTTAGGGGGGGCTTGTCTCTTTACGTCGGTTTTGAGCTTATTCCAAGCATAATCTACCCTTTTTTGAAGATCTCGATAGACAGCCCAATGGGATTTTCGGTTACTCAAGCTGGATGCTTTGCGGGTGGAACTTTTAGCTGATCTCTTCTTTGCACTTTTTCGGGTAGAGCGCTTTGTTCTTTTTGCACTTTTTCGGCTAGCAGCTTTTCGCTTTGTTCTTTTTGCACTTTTTCGGCTAGACGCTTTTCTCGTCGATCTTTTTGCAGTTCTTCGAGAAGCAGCCTTTCGCTTCGATTTTTTTGCATTAGTCCGCTTTGCCATAGCAATATACCTCTTAGTTTTACTGTAAAGGATTTCTTTTATTTTCTCAAGGGTTTCTCTGATTGTCTAAAAGGCTTCTCTCTCTGGACTTTAGCTCGCTTAGCTCCACCTCATCCATTTGGATTTGAACAAGAAGCATACTGTATTGAGGATCAGATGAGGGAAGCTCACCCGCAAAGGAGCGCATCAGCCCAATTCTTTTGAGAAGGAGGTTTTGCGCCACAAGATTTACATCCAATTCCTTCCGGATTAGCTCATTCGAGGAGTGGGCCTCTTCAATAAAATGACGCTGGATCTGAGGATCAGCTAAATTAGGAGTTTCTGGTTTTCTAAATAAATATTTTGGCATCTGTTCTTCAAAATTAATAATATTTGTCTCTATACTTCAATTTAATATATTTCTAAAATAATTAATATTATATTAATTTAAAATACTGATTTTTAGATTCTTACGATTTTTAAATTTTTTCTGTGTAAAAAAATTCAGATACTTTAAAATCAATGCTTTGATTCTTAACCCATAAATACTAGGAGGTTTTATGTATAAAACATTGTTCGCAGCACTCACAGTTTTTGCCGTCGTCACAGGATATGCCGACGATTCATCAAAAGACCCAAAGCCACAGCAGGAATCCGCTGACGAAGTCGTTGTAAAAGACGACACAACAGACAATTAAGTCTATATATTCCCCCTCTTGCGAGGGGGAATCCTCTTTCTTTAAGACCAGACGAGATTTGAAGAGGACTGATACTCAGTTACTCGCGTTTCAAAGAAGTTCTTTTCCTTACCAAGATCGATCGTTTCACTCATCCAAGGGAATGGTGTTTTAGAAAGGTATTGGGCTTTTAATCCAATCCGCTCAAACCTTCGATCTGCAATGTATTGTACGTAATCGCGAAACATAGGGGCCGTAAGCCCCAGAATACCGCGGGGCAGGCAATCTTCGGCATAGAGGATTTCCAGTTCCACTGCTTCTTTAATTTTTCCTACGATTCTTTCTTGGAACTCAGAGGTCCAAAGTTGGGGATTTTCCTGTTTGACCCCATTGATCAAGTCGATCCCAAAGTTGAGATGGACCGTTTCATCGCGGAGGATATATTGGAACTGCTCTCCAATTCCCACCATTTTATTTTGCCTTAAAAAAGAGAGGATCATCGCAAATCCGCTATAGAAGAAAAGCCCTTCCATGATGATGTAATAGCCAATGAGGTTTTCTAAGAATTTTTGCGCTCCTTCAAACGTGTCCGTTGAAAAATCGGCCTTAAGCACCTCTTCTGTCAGCGTCATCTCGAATTTGTCTTTTTCATTGATCGAGTTGACTTCATTGTACATATTGAAGATTTCACCCTGATCGAGGTTGAGCGATTCGACAATATATAAAAATGCATGGGTATGGATTGCTTCTTCAAAACTTTGCCTCAAGAGATATTGGCGCGCTTCCGGATTAGTAACGTGGCGGAAAATCGCAAGGACAATGTTATTGCCCACCAAGCTTTCTGCAGTTGAGAAAAAGCCGAGATTGCGCATGATCACCCGTCTTTCATCGTCAGTCAAAAGATTAGATTTCCAAAGCTCAATGTCTTTTCCCATTGGCACTTCATTCGGCATCCAATGGTTTGCGCAGCCATTGAGATAATGCTCCCACGCCCA